>NZ_QHCT01000007.1 GCF_003545885.1 Leptospira stimsonii | reverse complement strand
TCCCACTCCCGATTCTCTTATCTGGTCTGCAATTACTCGCAAACGAAAAAAAGAAGCAAGTCAGTTGAGCGCTTGGTGCTGTCTCATTTCTGAAACAGCCGTATGGACCAAAGTATAAATCCCTTCTGCCTAGTCAAATAGAATTTATAAAAATTCTTCCGGTTTCCCAGTTTCTTCTACGGAGTTATTATATGCAGATTATGTCTCCTGGATTCGAGATTGTCCACTTAAGGAAATGGTAGGTTCAAGATTAGCGGATTCTTTCATTTTTTTTATTCGCTCTTTTTCTTAGCAGAGGTCTGCTTTTTGAGGAATGAGGTCTTTTGAGTCTTTAAGACATAATTTTCTAATGGAGGGAGTGGACGGAAGACCGGCCGTGTATACCAAAGAATGCACATGGAACCGAAAGGAAGGCGATTCTAATCGGTATTTTTTTTCTTGGAAATGATAGAACCTTTTCGCAAAGAACATTTGGACGGAAGACCAGCTGCGGCTTTACGAAAGGGCTCCGAACTCTAAAAAAGATCTGTTCCACAAAGAATTCTTACAAAAACGAAAACTCAATCGATACGTATCTTGGACGGAACTCCGCACTCTTCCATTCTTTCACTGGAGAATCAAAAAACTCCAAAAGGAAAAATCCTTGTTTGCGAAAACGAGACCTCCATTCTGTCAGAATCGATGCAACTCAAGAGATCCCTCAATCTATTCGATTCTATTTCCCTTATGTTCAGCTCCATGGTTGGACCGGGAATTTTTATTACGACAGGATATATTCTTCATACGGTCCCGAATCCAAATCTCGTCCTCCTCGCGTGGATTTTAGGAGGTTTTCTCGCAGTGGCGGGAGCGATGTCCTACGCAAAATCGGCTTCACTCTTTCCCTACGCGGGAGGAGATTATGTTTATCTCAAAGAGGCATATTCTCCGATAGTCGCATTTGCAAGTGGATGGCTTTCTCTTTCGATCAACTTTTCAGCATCCATTTCCCTTTCCGCATTAGCATTTTCTAAATCATTCTTTTCGCTTATCAATCCAACTTGGGACATCTACTTTTTCGAATTCCCTTTTCTCGGGCTTACGATTTCAATCGGAACGGCGCAAATGCTGGCAATGGGAGCGATTCTCCTTTTTACGATTATTAATTTTTTTGGAATTTCGACGGCATCCAGAATTCAAAATCTTTTCACAGGGGTGAAAATTTTAGGACTCGTTTCGTTCGTCATCCTCGGATTTACGATCGGGAACTATGATACTTCCCGATTCCAATCCTTCGATTTTCTTCCTTCCAGTTTAAGTGGAATGGAACTGCTTCTTGCCGGAGTGATTCCTGTCACATATTCTTATCTCGGATGGAATATGATCACTTACGTCGCCGAAGAAGTAAAAGACCCGGATCGAAATATCTATAAAGCGGTTCTCTATTCTTGTGCGTTAGTCACCGTTCTCTATATTCTTATGAATTTTCTTTTCTTGAGCTCCGGATCCATCTCGGAACTTTCAGGAGATAAGATAGGAATCACCGCATCTTCCGCACTTTTCGGACCCAAAGCGACGATCTTCATCACGGCATTTATCTGCTGGGCATTTTTAGGATCCATTTCCGCTTACATCATCGGAGGTTCAAGAATCTACTTTGCTATGGCAAGAGACGGATTTTTCTTTCCGAGCATGGCAAAGCTTCATTCGAAACACAAAAGTCCTTACACTTCCCTCGCCTTTCAGTGCGTCTATGCGTGCTTGTTTTGTTTTGTAAAGGAGATCGAAAGTCTCCTCTACCTCATCACTTGTTCCACACTTCTCCTTGCGACAATCACCGCTTACACTCCGATCCTTTTTGAAAAAAGACATTACAAGTTAAAGTTTAGAATTCCAGGATATCCTTATACAACGTATCTCTATATCTTTTCGAATATTGTTATCATCGCTACTCTGGTCTGGAACAAACCTACGGAAGCGTTCTGGGGAATCACTTTCACACTCCTTTCCGTCCCGATGTATTATTATTTTAAGATGACAAAAAATTCTTCTCATCCAATCGCGATACCTCTGGACGCAGATTCTCCGGAAATCATGGCGACAAGTCTACTTCCGGAAAACGAACCCGTTCCTATTGCGAGTGGAGAATCCTAAGGCCCCTTGTTTTCTCTCAAAGTTAAGCAGAGACTCAAGCTTCATTCGTATTTAGGAATCCTTTCGATTCTACTTTTGTCCTTAAGAATTTTTGTCCCCCTTCCCTTCTGGACTTTTCAGAACTCCGAAGAACTTTCTCTTCTTTTCGGAAGAATAGGAATCACCTTTGGGGTACTTGCGTTTCTCACTGGTTCGGGCTTGGGAAATTACACTTTCGTCCAAAATTCAAAATATGCAGAACTTCACGTCATCTTATTGCTTGCTGGATTAGCGTTCCAGGTGCCGGGCATCAGCGCAAACCATTCCGATACGTTATCCACACTTGCATCCTGGATCGGTTTTCCCCTTCTCTTAGCCGGTTGGCTTTACGGAAGAAAAATCCGAAATCGAAAATAACCTCCTCGCGTTTTTCTCGGTTCCTTTACGGAATATTTCCGCTACCATTCTTCTTTCGTGAATCCGGAAACATCCCCTTTTCATCTACACTCCAAAATCTCAGGATCACAAAAACACATTCCATTTTTATACTATTCTTTTCTCAAAAGAAACAAAAAGCCTAATACCGATTCACAAACAGTTCAACATTCTAAAACCACATTCAGAATAATTAAATTTTAATTTCTTGAATGTAATTACTCGGGATTACGAATTCAGAGGATTTCTCTTTGCTTCAAAACTCAGAATTCGATTACGCGCAAAAATATTCGCGGATAAAAATCATCTTCAAAGGAATTCAAAATAAAATAGAGATCCAAGAAACAAATTAGAAGTATCCATTCCCTTTCTAAAAAAAATTGGCAAAGACCTCAGCAGGAATGCTCAATTTTCTTTAGCGAGCCGTTTAAAATCCATTGCCAAAAAAAGAAAGAAGAGAATATTCGCATCAGCTTTGTGGAGGCTTCATGAACTTTACATTTTCAGAAGATGAACAAATGTTCATTAATTTATTCTCCGATTTCTGCAAAAAAGAAATCGAACCTTATGCCGAGGAAGCGGACAGAAAAAAAGAAATCCCAAGATCACACTTTCATAAACTCGCTCAGATCGGTTATATAGGATTACCTCACGAAGAAGAATACGGAGGTCAAAACGCCGGAACGTTTCGCTCTTTGCTTTCCATGCAAGCATTAGGTAAGGCTTGCGGTTCCACTTTTTTTTCAGTAGGCGCGTCCGGGGGACTCTTTGGTTTACCCATTCATCATTTTGGAAAAGAAGAACAGAAGAAAAAGTATCTACCTGAAATCAATCAAGGAACAAAGATCGGATCCTTAGGGATCACCGAACCCGATTCAGGCTCCGATGTTTCTGCGATTAAAACGGTTGCGAAAGAAATTTCCAAAGGAGTCTATCAAATTTCCGGTCAGAAGACATATATCACAAACTCTCCAATCGCCGATTATTGCCTCGTCCTTTCTCGAGTACAAGATCTCAATGGAAAAGAAAAAGGTCTGACTCATTTTTTTGTGGATCTGAATTCGAAAGGAGTTCAGAGATCGGCTCCGATGGAGAAACTCGGGCTCAAAGCGTCTCAAACGGGAGCTCTCTTTTTCGAAGACGTAGAAGTCTCCACCGAAGACATTCTGGGAACTCTCGGAAAAGGGTTTCGTCAGACGATGCAGACATTCAACATGGAACGACTTTCTCTCGCCGCCTGGTCGATCGGACTGATGGAATCTTGTCTAGAAGAATCGAAATCATTTTCTTCCACAAGAAGGAGTTTCGGAAAACCGATCGCACAACATCAATCAGTCGGAAATCTTTTAGCGGAAATTTACACAAAACTGGAAGCGTCTCGTTGGTTTACATACAACGTGGCTTGGGAAATGGAAGAAGCGGATAAATTAGGAAAAGGGAATATGCATCTCTCTGGAAAATGCGCATCCTGCAAATTATTCGCTACGACTTCCGCAAGAGAAGTCACAAATCTTGCGGTTCAAATCCACGGAGGAGCCGGCTTCATGGAGGAATACAAGGTTTCTAGACTCTATCGTGACGTCCGCCTCGGTGAAATCGGCGGAGGAACGAGCGAGATCCAGAAACTTATCATCGCAGGAAGTATTATGAAATCATAATATACTGTTAAACTTTACCGCTGTCAGCGTTTTGCCGTTTTCGTTTTTATAGGAGTTCCTACAAAAAACACCGTAAATTCCGCTTGAAAAACGAGATTATTCGTGTTAGAGAGAAATTCACAAAAGTCCCACGAAGCCCGCCTCCTCCACCCGATGAGGGTGGGGGCTTTTTGAAATTTTACAGAAAATTTGTCGAAATTCGGACGACGCCGGTGGAGTTCGGAAAGGATGAAAAATCTAAACTTCTAATTCTTCTCTGAGGCTTTGATCATTTCTTTCAGATAAGAATGAATTTCCGGATCATTGTCTTGGATCAGTTGCCAAAATGAAAATCCGCGAATCTTAAACTTTCTGAGGAGATTCATCTTTGTTTCAAAAGATCTTCGATTCATATAAAAAGCGACCCTATCACAACCGCCTAACGTGTACCAAAGAGACGGGTCGTCATAAACGTGCCCTTCGTGTCTATAGAGATAAGGCCTTAAATACATCCAATCACCCGACTTCCTCAACTCCTTATAAATTTTTAGAACGTCGGTCGGCTCTTCTTCTCGAGGATGCCAGTTCTTCTTAATAAACTGCGCTCTCGAATAAAAAACAGCCTTGGAGGGGATATCACAATTCAAAGGCCAGTCGTATCCGTATGTCGGTATCGCCATGTAAAGTTTTTCTTTAGGTATTCTTTTAGTAGAATATTCTAATATTTTTTCAATCCACCAGGATGGCGCCTGTGGTCCGGGACCGGGGAAGGCGTTCTTTCTCGGATGAAGTTCATAAGCCATAATCTTCACTTTATCTGCGACTTTTCCAAGAAACTCGTAATCGTGCGTCAATTGCCCGCGATAAGCTTCGTAAAAATCGACGGAGATCGGGTTTTTAAGACCTTTACAATCGTACTTCGTTGTTTCTTCCGCTAAAGTTTTTGGATGAATTGCAACCGACAATAGTTTATTCTTTTTCTTTAATGCTCCCGAAAGTAATGTTAAGAATGCTTCAAAGCTTTCTTTTTTTTCACATGTCATCCCTTCGTAATCGATGTCGATTCCATCGTAGTCGTATTTATCGATTTCCTTCAGAATTTGTTCGATATGATAGTCGCGAATCTTCGTATTTCCGTTTAAGCCGATTGCATCGGAAATTTTTTCAAAATCATTTTCCCATCGAAAAATCGTAGGTATGATTTTTGTCTTCGGCGAAATTTTCTTTAGAGCCCAAATGTAAAACTCTTGCGCTTTCGGATTCCATACCGATTTTATATTTCCCGTATTACTCCTTCCTCCTTCCAAAGTATAAAGGAAAGGATGAATTTCGTCATAGAGTTTTACATTCTCCGTCATCGCGACGATATCGGAAGACCACGTAGATGCTAAAAATTCTTTCGACTTTTCGTCTTCTTCCTCCGATTCTCCTTGAAGAATAGAACGAAAACTTGGATGACCGAAAAGGTCACCGTGTCGCTCGTATAACACAAAAATTGCGACCAAGGAGATTAAAGATAGAATCAGAAGAATTATTTTTAAAGGACTTAGTTTTAATGATTTCATTCGGTGTTTTTCGCCATCAAATACAAAGTCTTTCGAATAGGAAAGTGAAAAGAATTTTTCCTTCTAATGATCCTCACGGACTTCGCCAGAAACCATGCTTCTATTTCGATATTTTATTTCCTATCAATCGGCACTTCACTTTCTTTTTTTCATTTAGAATTTTGATTCTTTTTTAAAGTGCAGACGTCCCTTTTCCTATTGACCGCTTCTACAAATTCGGCTTTCTTTGTGATGAAATCCGATGTCACAGTCTCTTCGCATTATTTTTTTGATTCTTTTTCTTTTCCACCTCTCTCATTGCTCTTACCTGGGTTTATCCAATGATAACGCGCCGAAAGCGGAGAACGGAGTTCTGAATCTTACAAAACTGGATTGGAACTCTCACAGGATAACGGACCTTTCGGGTGAATGGAAATTCTATTGGAAGCAAGTGATTTCGCAAAATAGAAATCAATCCGAGTCGCATAACAAAAATCGATTTATTCTAAAGAGTTCTCCTTCTGTCTGGAATGGACTCGATTTTTTTGGCGAGAAAATAGAAAGCCATGGATTTGCTACTTACGAACTTAGAGTATTACTACCTCCGGAAATCGAGAATGTAGCACTTTCCATACCGGATGAAGGAACAGCTTACAACCTTTATGCGAACGGGCAACTCATTGCGAGTGCAGGCACATTCGGACTTACTAAGGAGACTTCCTCGGCAAAATACAATCCTCAGATCGCCTCCCTTCCGAATTCGAACATTCTGGATCTAACTCTTCACGTTTCCAATTTTCAAAACCGTTGGGGAGGTTATTGGTATCCAATTCGAATCGGTAAACTTGAGGATATCCTAAAGGAAAACCAACGCAAGAATGGCGTCAGCCTGACGGTATGTATCTCCGCCGCAATTATGGCAGTGTATAATCTTTTGTTTTTTCTCTTTCGAAGAAAGGATCCAACCCCTCTCTTATTCTCAATTCATTGTGCGCTGATCTTTATTCGCGCACTGACGACGGGAGAAAGATTCGGTCATCAGCTGTTTCCGAATCTTTCCTGGGAAATATTAAACCGACTTGAATATATTTCCGTTTATTTATCCGCGCCGGTACTTTACGCGTTCCTTTATCGCTTCTCACCCAACCTTTTTTGGGAAAAATACGGTTCTTATCTCACTTTTCCTATTTATGTGTCATCGCTATCTGTTCTGATTCTCCCAAATCAATGGTATACACTTACACTATTTCCTACTCAAGTGTATTGCTTTTTAACGGTAATTCCGTGCTGGGCGATTCTTCTCATTTATGGAATCACGAAAAACTATGAAGGTGTCTGGATTCTATTTATTGGATATATCGGTGTCATGTTTTGTACGATAAACGACATCATTCTTACGGATAGCGTAAACAACTCCGTTTATCTTATTCCTTACGGTCAAATTTTTCTGATCGCTTCGCATTCCATTTTGATTTCCAGACGATTCTCCACTTCGCTTAACAAATCTGAAAATCTTTCCCACCAGATGAAAACCCTCGTTTCTTCCACAAGGGATATCATGTCTTCCTCTTCGTTCGCCTCAGCGACGCAGACCGCGCTTGAAATTCTTTCCAAGAACATACGAAAGAATCAGGAACTCTTTATCTATCTTCCGGAACAAAATTCATCGAATTGGAAACAGTATTCAATCGATACGGAAAATGATCTTCGTGTAACTGAAGTATCAGGTTTTCTTTCACACGATACAATCGATGTAAATTTATCTTCCCTATCAACTCCTTCAATATTAAACGACCGTCTTCTTCTTCCGGTACAGAGTAATCAGACGAATTTTGTGGTTTTAGATCTTCCAATTCAAGGGTTTCTTAACCTGGATTCCGAAATGGACTGGGTGCAAGGAATCGCATACGCACTGGCTCTTTCCATTCAGAATTTATTGAGAGAAGACCGAGATAAACTCGCGGTAATCGGAGAACTCTCCGCAGAAATCGCGCATGACATCGGACACCACGTCATGCTCATCCAAAAAATTCTTAGAAATATGAATCAGAGTGAAAAAGAGGTTTCCGATATAAGCATCAGTCAAGCCAATAAAGAAACGGAAGCCCTCGCCAATCTTTCCCTAGACATATTAGAGTTTTCTAAAAAAAGAATCATTCTGGATTTAAAATCCGTAGACATAGGCGAATACTTCAAAGGCGTGAGGGAAGATCTCGACCTTTTTTTTGAAGGCACAGGCATTCGTCTAACTTTTGAAATTTTCGCCGATGGGAGCGTAAAATTGGATCCCCTACGCATCCGTAGATTGGTCCTCAATATCGCAAAAAACGCGGCAGATGCATTGGGAAAGAACGGAAACTTTTCGGTAAGGATCGAAAAAGAATCGGAAACACTTTATATCGTTTTTAAAGACGACGGGCCGGGATTGAGCGATGATCTTAAAAAAGCATTTTACGGATTTTTAATACAAACAAAAAAACCTCAGGGAACCGGACTCGGATTGTCCATTGTTAGAAAAATCGCCGTCGCACACGGCGGTGAGGTTCTCTTAGATTCCTCTCCCGGACAAGGCAGTCGAATTACGATCTTACTGCCTTGTTAACAAATAACTCATTCGCTTATCAATAAGTATAAACGAATTCTATATGCAATACTATTAAACTACTCGCAAATGGAAACCGAGCCGATGTTTTCCGCGGTAGTGGGATTTCCAAAACCAAAATCTACCTTTGTTCCCCAACCTTTAGAATCATATGTATAAGTAAACGCTCCATCCGCCGATGTGGTTGGAATGGTAGCACCGGCCGCGTAGGTATAGACCAAGTTTTGCCCGGAGGAATTCGATTTTGGAAATCCATTTGCGTCATAGTTGGAATAAGTTACTATCGCAGGTGAAGCGACTGCAGTAAGTTGATTGGAAGAGTTATATGTAAACGTATTGGTTGTTCCGCCTTCTACGCGACTTGTTAATCCTTTTTGCGCATGCAAATTTGATAACGGTGGAGGATCCACTACTCCAAGTTTACCTGCGCTCGAAGAAGAATAGGTCCTTATGACAGAGTTACCGCCGCCGACAGGGGAGCAGGTATAAACCTTACCGGCTACCGTGCAATTGTATGTTGTCGTTTGTGCACCGTTTCCGTCTTTTACGATTACTTGTTGAGGAAGACTGAAACAATTTCCACCGGCGAGTACAATCAATCCCGTTAAAAGACCGGTATCATCCGATTTATCTTTCTTGCAAGCGCCTGTAACAAATAGAAACAACGCCAAGCTCATGCTTACTATAATTTTATTCATCTTTGTGACTCCGAATATGTTTGAGAATCGAATCAGGATTCCTGAGAGCAGATTATCACAGAGAAGACATTGATGAAACTTCGGGAACTACTTAGAAAAAAAGAATCTATCCGTAGTTCTTAGGGAAAATGGGAAAATTTTTTTTGGTAAAAAAATTCAAGTAATGAAATGAATTAAATCAAACCGGAGGACTTAAGTTGGATCAAAATTTTTCCAAGTTCTATGATATTCTCCGTGTCCAATTTTTTAAAAATAGATGCCCTATGAGTCTCAACCGTTCGAACGCTTAACTCCAATTCGTCGGCGATTTCTCGATTCATCTTTCCGTCCGCTAAAAGATTGAGAATTTCGCGCTCCCGTTTCGTAAGTCGTTTAACAATATTACTGTGTTCTTCCTGAATTTCAGTCTCCGGTCTGAAATTTTTGACCGCCTCAGGAAAAACTTTTCCTCCCGTCAAAACGGTTTTTAATGCGTCGATGATGGAATGAGTCGATTCGCTCTTTAGAAGATAACCGTCCGCTCCTAATGCGAACGCCTTTTGAAGATAGGACCAATCTCTGTGCATCGTCAAAAAGACGATTTTAAGCTCGGGAAATTTCGATCGGATCGCTTCCATTTCTTGAATTCCGTTCTCGTCCTGCAATGCTACGTCGCTTATCAAAAGGTCGGTCCTGGAAAAACCCATTTTACGAATTCCTTCCCTCAGCGAACTTGCAGAACCGGCAAATATGAAATCCGGGTCGGCTTCAATCACAGCCTGTAATCCAGAGCGGACAACTGGATGATCGTCGATGAGAAAAACGGAATATTTCCTGGTTTGAACCATTCTACCAAAAAAAACATGGACTCGTTTCTCTGTAAAATAATTTCTAACAAAATCTTTGTTAGGTTATTCCAAAGTTAGTAGAATGACCGACTCCTCGCCTTGAGAAGTTGACGATTATCCGATTGAAAGAATCTAAAAATGCATTACTTTTTTAATTATGCGGTGATCCCCTGTTCCAATCCTTTGCGGGATTTTGTTTTTCAGCCTATGCGTTTGTAGAGTCTACAACGGTTTATCAGCGATCGGCTTCCCGAACGGATACCCGTAACCGGAACCTTCTGAGAATAGGATTTCGATCTTTGGAAATGCACTGATGGCGAGAGAATCAGAGTCTATCGCCGTGAACCTGATATGCTATTTCTAGATTTGGAGCCCAATCACAAAGAGGAGAAGCAGTGATATAAAACGACAGAGTTCGAAAGAAAATACGGAATTCGAATTGATCAATCAAGAAAGTAGATTCTAAAATAATGATTCCAATTTGATTCAAGGGAAAATTCATTATAAAAATACAATACGTCACAGTCGGTTTAAAATAATAAACCGACTATTGAAAACATTGCTAGTAGGATTTAGAATAAAACTATTTCTACTGGTTCCGATCCGCTTCCTCTTTTAAGAATTCAGAGGCTGTCGAAATCTTTGCAAAGATATAACCTAGTGCTGATAAAAAAGCTCCGTGTATTTGTTCGGCAGGGATAGAATTTGATTCAAATTTTAAGGCCCGGGTTGCGGACGCATCCGAAATGACCACGATATCCTTGTATCCGAGGTCGAAGGCGGCCCGGACCGTTGAATCTACGACCATGTGAGTCATCATTCCGAAGATCACCAGACGTCTCACATTTTTCTCCTGTAATTCTTTCAAAAGATTCGTATTCAGAAACGGATTTACCGTATGTTTTACGATCACGCTTTCTCCTGCGATCGGAGTATGACTGGAATGAAATTCTACTCCGGGAGTACCGGGAAAAAAGAAAGTCGCCCCTTTTCTTGTCGATACGTGCTGAATATGAAAGACCGGAAGTTTTTTTTCCCGAAAGTAATGGAGGACGTTTTCCCCTTTGGAAGCGGCTTTGCTCGCCCCATCCAACTCAAATTTTCCGCCCGGAAAGAAATCCATCTGAACATCCAAAATCAATAGAGCGGTTGTAACCGATGCAGGTGGTGCGCTCACTCTTAGGTTCGTCTGCGGAGAACAATTCCAGACGAGAAGAAGAAAAAAGGCGATTTGCGTTTTTACATATTTTTTCATAAATTCCTCTTAAAAATTCTTGGACAAACCTGCGCTCCCGCCTAAATTCTACATCAAATATTAGTATTTATAATAATGATATTTTCTAATCTATCAAATCACTTTAAGTGATGGATTTCGATTTGTATTTTCGACTTTGGAGAATTTAAAATGGATATTCCTTCGTTAAGAATCTTTAGAGAAGTGGTAAGAGAAGGCAGTTTTACGCGAGCGGCCGAAAAACTCCACTTCGTGCAATCAAACGTCACCGCGCGGATTCAAGTTTTGGAAAAAGAACTCAAGACGAGTTTATTTCTGAGATCGAAAAACGGCGCATCTTTAACTGCGAAGGGAAAAATTCTTTATGACTATAGTGAAAGAATTCTGGCTCTTACGGAAGAAGCAGAAAGAGCACTTTCCGAGTCCGGAACTCCGGAAGGGCCCTTGGAGATAGGCTCGGGACAAACGACGGCTTCGGTAAGACTTCCTTCGATTCTTTCCAAATACCATTTAAAATTCCCTAACGTTCGACTTTCTTTGAGACAAGGTAATACGGAAGACTTGGTGAGAGCGGTCTTAGAAAATCAATTGGACGGAGCCTTCGTCTACGAAGGTTTCCCCCATTCGCAATTCTTAGAAACGCCCGCCTTTCAAGAGAATCTTGTAATCGTAGCACCGAATACGATGAAACGAAATGAAATTGTTTCCTCTTGGAGACAACTTTCGATCCTAACTTTTAAGTCGGGATGTACGTTTCGAAATCGATTGGATCAGTGGATCCAAGAACAATCCCTTCCGCCGGGAAAAAGAATCGAGTTCGATTCCTTAGACGCGATTCTTTCTTGTGTAATTTCCGGAATGGGAATTTCTCTTTTACCGGAATCTTATCTCAATGAAAGAAGGCAGAAGAAATTCGTTACAATACTTCCCCTCTCTTCGAAGCTTCGTAAAATTAGAACCATCTTTATTAGGAATCGTGAATTAAAATCGGGAAATTCGTTAAACGAATTCGTGAGAATGTTTGAAAAATAGAAAGGTTTGCTTTATTAAACGGAAATCCCTTTTTTTTTCAGAATATCAAGGGCAGTCTGACGTAGAATCGGGTGAATCTGAAATTCGGATGCGTCCGGAAAACTTGAAGACGATTTCTCGCTTTGAAGCGGGTCGTTCGGGGTTGTTTTGAATTTATCTGCCCCGATCCATTGGCTTAATGCCCACATCATTCTTTGGAAAATTTCATCGATCCGTTTTTGATAGCCGGCTTTTTTATAATATCCATACGCGAGAAGAGGCATCTTTTTCTCATACATAAAATGATCACCGAGACGAATGAGACCGTCTTTGTATTCGGCTTTGACAAAAAGATCTCTGGCCTTCCGAATATCACCTTCATTGAAGGCACGGTTTCCTTCTCGAATCGTCTCTGCCCTTTCTCTCGAATCCATATTCTAAGAATCGGGCTTTTTTTATTTTTCGCAAGTGAAAAACGTAAATTTTCTTTCCCGGCCCAACGCGGATGCATGCCCTTCTCAATGAAAAACGCTGATTTTTCTTTTGTTTGACCCCTTAAGGAAACCTTCGGCCAAGACGGGAACGGTGATGACTATTCTTTGTGTTTAGGCGCACTTCGTAGAATTGCATGTCATTGTGAAGAGCAAGCTCGTGTCCGTGTTTAGGCGAACTTCGTAGAATTGCACTTCACCATGAAAAGTCCGGCTCGCATTCGTGCTTAGGCGAACTTCGTATAATTGCATGTCATTTTGAAAAGTCAAACTTGCGTCCGCGTTTAGGCGAACTTCGCATAACGAAAAAGATTTCTCGCCATTATGTTTCCGATCGCGGTAGCGCAAAATGTGAATGGTGATTGCTCTGCAACGCCTTTGCTTCCGATCGCAAAACGTAGCCGCTAGGCAAAGTGTCGAAGGCTGAAGTAAGAACGCGGACAGTAAGCCGGGAAAGGAAGTACAAGTCGATGTTATGCGTAGTCGTTAAATCAATAGATTTTCAGCTTTATGTTCTTGCTCATTAGTTTAAAATGTTTATCCAGAGTAAAAAGTATCGCTTTATTCTGAACCACATTCTGAGCAATGATTAAGTCTGGAATGCCAACTTTATTTATCCCATTTTTTAGATTCGATACTTGATACTCAATGATTTGATTCCAGTCGATTTTCAATGAAAATCTTTCTATGGCTTCCAAGGAAGAAATGATCTTTGATTGCTTTCGTATCTTAAGAAAGGGAACTAATTCCGATAAAATTAAATCGTTGGTATAAACATTCTCGGCATCAATTAATTCGTCAACCTTCGCGGCAATTGAAGAATTACTGTTCCCTAGATACTCGATCCAAACCGAAGAATCTAATATTATGCGACTCATCTTTTCCGCAAATCATCTAAATTAATTCCGATATTAACCGATCCTTTGTACCTTTTCAGATCTTTCAATTTTTCTCTTCTGATTAAGGAAGTAAGTCCTTCTTTAATTACATCCGTCTTCGTCTTCAGATGAGTCAATCTCATCGCCTCTATAAACAATTCTTCGGGAATGTCAACTGTTGTTCTCATTATATGCATAAAGTATTAGATTTATATGCATTGTCAATTCTTCTTTTAATTGAGCAAAATTACTCTTATGAAAAGTAAAATCAATGATCCCACTTTCCCCTTTCGGAAATACTTTGTGATTATCGAAATCTGAATTTTTGCCATTGAAGCATACATGCCGATCATAGTAAGGTCATGCTCGCGTCCATGTTTAGGCACACTTCGTATAATTGCAGGTCATTGTGAGGAGCAAGCTCGTGTCCGCGTTTAGGCGAACTTCGTATCATTGCACCTCATCGTGAACAGTCAAGCTCGCATCTGCGTTTAGGCGAACTTCGTATAATTGCACTTCATCGTGAACAGCCAAGCTCGCATCTGCGTTTAGGCGAGCTTCGTATAAAAACCTCTCTGAATTCTCCGGCAAGCGTTTCGAAATTCCCAAAAAGAAACCGAACCTCTTGACTGCTCTTGTCAGTAAAGAATCGTAAAGACGGAATTCATTTCTCTTGTTTGGGAAAAGGATCTAAGAATTTTCCGAACAGCCAACGAATTATAAAATTCCATCCACTACAGTTTTTTCGAGAATCTACTTCTGGTAATCTTTCCAAGAAAATTCTTTTCCAAGATTTTCCTGAAGTTCATTGTATGACTTCTCCAATCCGGTCTCGGATGGAGGTGAAATGAATTTGTGTGGGTACGGCTGATTCTTTCCGAATGGGGAAAACTCGTCTTTCCTTTAGGATTATTCTTTTCAAATTCTCTTTTTTCAGATGGATCGGAATCGATTCCATCTTGGCGGATTCATTCTTCTTTTTTCCTCAATTCCTTAGAAGATAAAGGAAGGGTTTTCGGAAGCAAAAAACTTCGATCCAGCGTTCTTCCGTTTTAGCAAAGACCTTTCAATTCTTTCTTTCGTCTTTGGAACCTTCCGAAAGAACTCAAATTTCCGCCCAAGGGTCGAAGTTCCGTCCACTTTTTTGTTTCAGAAATTCATTCTTTTTTTAGAACTCCCAAAAAAGACTGACATCTAAAAGAGAAAGAATTCTTTAATCTCATTCAAAGAGGTATTCCATGACTGAACTCAAAGTTGGTTCCAAGGCCCCCGGTTTTACAGGGCTCAACGAAAAAGGCGAAAAAGTAAAACTCTCCGATTTGGCGGGCCCGAAAGGAACGGTCCTCTATTTTTATCCCAAGGATCAAACCCCGGGTTGTACGACCGAAGCGTGCGATTTTCGAGACAATTTTGCGAGAATCAAAAAGACAGGCTTCAACGTAGTCGGAGTTTCCAAAGATACCGTAAAATCTCATCAGAAATTCATTGAAAAGCAGGAGCTAAACTTCACGCTGATCTCAGACGAGGATGGAAAGATCTGCGAAGCCTTTGACGTCTGGCATCTTAAAAAATTTATGGGAAGGGAATCGATGGGAATCGTTCGTTCCACCTTCCTCATCGGCGCAGACGGAAAAATTTTAAAAGTTTATCCGAAGGTCAGCGTCAAAGGACACGTGGATGAAATCCTCTCCGATATCAAAGCTCTGGAGAAAAAATGAAACTGGATAAGAATAAGATCCAAATCTCGATCGGCAAAAATACTTCGAAGTCTTTCTATAAATTACAGGTTCTCTTCAAAGATCATTTTCCGGAGAATCTCAAAACAAAATTCGCCCTTCAGACATCTTCCGGTATTTTCACGGGAGATTACGGCCAAACCTTTTCCGATGAAGCCGAGAAGATCCTCTATCTTGGATTAGGCGAATCCTCCAAAGTAAAAACGAGAAGTGTCGCACAACTCTTCTTCTCCTTCGGAGAAAAGCTCCGGAAATGGGACGGAGTTGGACTGGAGATTCATCTTCCGAAAATTCTTACAACCGCGCTTCCCGCGGATATCCTCGTCTATCAAATCGTTAACTCATTAGAACAAGGTGCATTCGCAATCAATGTACTTTCGAAAGAATTCCGCGAGAATTCCAAAAAGACGGGATCGGTTTCTTTCATTCTTCAAGACGCCGCGAAGGCGAAGGACGCAGAAAAAGGGCTGAAACGAGGGAAGATTGTGAGTCGTTATATCAACGGTGCCCGTTATATCGCTCATCTTCCCGCCAATCATTTTACTCCGGAAGAATTCGTCTCTCGCTCCAAGGAAATCGCAAAAGACAACACATTGAAGATTACCGTCTTCGACGAACCTCAACTCAAAAAAGAGAAGATGGGTGGGATTCTCGCCGTCTGCGAAGGCTCGGATAAAAAAGCGAAGATGATCATTTTGGAATATACTCCCGCAAAACCGACCACGAAGAAAAAACTTGCGATCATTGGAAAAGGTCTTACTTTCGATTCCGGCGGAATCAGCATCAAACCGGCGCAAGACATGCACGAAATGAAATATGATATGTGCGGCGCCGCGGCGGCAATTCACGCAATCGGCGCGATCGCAGAACTCGGATTAGGTGTCCCTGTTATCGCGGCGATCGGAGTTGCGGAAAATATGCCGGACGCATCCGCCCTCAAACCGGGTGACGTTTACACGGCCCACAACGGAATTACTGTGGAAGTTCAAAATACGGACGCGGAAGGTCGTTTGGTTTTAGGAGACGTTCTTTCTTACGTTGGAAAAAAATTCAAACCCGACTTTATGTTGGATCTTGCGACCCTTACGGGCGCGATCATCATTTCTTTAGGCCATGAAGCCGCGGGTGTGATGAGCAACTCGGAAACCTTGACGGCGCTTCTCAAAGATGCTTCTCAAACTTCGGATGAAAGAATCTGGGAAATGCCTCTCTGGGACGAATATGCGGAAGAACTCAAGAGCGATATCGCGGACGTTCGTAATATCGCGAGCAGAGCGGGCGGTTCTCTTTCTGCGGCAAAATTCTTAGAGAAATTTGTAGAATCCGGGATCGCATGGGCGCATATCGACATCGCCGGCGCCGCATGGAGAAAGAAAGGATCCGGAACTCAAATCGGAAACGGACCAACCGGATACGGCGTCCGCTTGCTCGTAGATCTGGCCGAAAAAATCGGAAAGAAAAAATAAGAAGAAACCTTCGGGACTTGGAAAGAATTCTCGAAGGTCTTCAACAAACAGGCAAAGTGATCGCCGCCAGAACCACGGTTTCCGGTTTATCGGAAATCGTGTGATCTGTAACGTTTTTGATTCCGAAACTACCTCCGTGTTTTCTTGCGATGATATCAACGAGAGTAAGACCCAATCCGGAAAAAACTCCTTCCGTCTTTACGCTCTCATCTAAGAATTTCGCCAAACGGTAAAAAGGTTGTTTCACGAGCGACTCTTGTTCGGCGGAAATTCCGGAAAGGTAATTAGAATCGAAATTATTTTTTACATAGAGATTGAACAAACCGGACTTGGAAGAAAAATAAACGTCTACTTCCCCGTTTTTATCAGAATACTTCAACGCATTGACTAAGAGTTCGTAAAAAATCATAAGAAAGGAATCAAGATCGATCATTACGGAATCCTGATAATGATTGTGATTTACATTCGGCATTCGAAAGGTAAGTCCCTTCGTTTCCAAATATTCCTTCTCATTCAATGAAAATGTTTGAAAGTGTTCGGTGAGTTTTTCGATCAAATGGGAGACCGTCACTCTTTTCAAATGAGGCGCTACTTCCCTATGTAACAAGGTTAAACTTTCCTCGAGACGATTGATGTTTTTTTCGATGTAATCGCTACTCTCGTAGAGCATATCGACCAAATCGGAGGATATTACGTAATTCGAATCTACTTTGTTGGCAGAGGACTTGATCATTTTTACCAAACTGATGAGAGTCCCGATTCCACCGCCGCTCAAGAGCGCGTATTTGATGTTATTGAGGGTCGTTCTCGAAAGTTCGATCATGGAATCCAAATCGGTGACCCTTGAACGCTTATACGAAACCCAACCCAATTGCTCTTTTAAACGAATGTTCGATTCTTCTTCGAAAAGTTGAATGACCCTTCTTCTTTTGAGTTCTTCCGAAACCTGCTTTAGTAGATCTTTGTAATGTGTCGCGTCGATCGGCTTTAGGATGTAATCAAAAACGCCGAGATTCATCGTTTCGATGATCGTATGCGGTTCCGCGTGCGCGGTCATAACGACAAATAGAGATTCAGGAGAATTCTCCTTCATCTTTGAAATAAATTCTTTCCCGTCCATTACCGGCATTTCCAGATCCACGAAAAAAACATCCGGTTTAAATTCTTCCACCTTCGAGAGAGCTTGTTTTCCGTCTTTGGCCTCGCAATATTCCACACCGATCTTTTTGGACATGTGAATCATCGTATTTCGAAGGAGATCGTCGTCTTCGAGAATCATTACTCTTGGAAAAATTTCAATCGTTGCTTCGTTCTTCAACTTTGGACTCCTACGGACAATATAATTTTATTATACTTTTAGAATGTAGAACGTTTCTATCACAGATTATTCATAAAGACGAATCAAATCCTAAGGATGCGAGCCGGAAAACGCAGAAATATTATTTTATTTAGAACGGTTCATCGATTTTAATCGATTTTTTCCCCATTTCCTTTACGGCCCGCGTCGTAGAAAAACGAGACTTAAGGGATAGAGAATCGATTTGGACGGAATTCAACTCTCAGGAACGTTCCGGGTCGAAAATGGAAAGATTCGGATTCTCCCTGATTGAGAAAACGAAATACGAAATCCTCGTATCCGGGAAGCATACTCGGACGGCTTGGATTCGGTCTGATGCGAAAATGTTTTCTTCCTTTAGGTATTCTCAAAATAAAATCTCGGTAAAGAGGGAGAGAAATTGGTCCTTCATTTCAGGACGGATCGGAAACGATACAAAAGAATAAAGTCGAAATGTCATTTGAATTCAAACTCTAAGAAAAAAGTTTTTTGAGGTGTGGAAACAAACGGGATTAGAATCGCTTCCGCTTGATCCATTCTCCCGATTGTATTTTTTACTTAAAAAAATCCAAGAAAAAGATATATTCCTTTTTTATTATATTGTTGCAAGAGCTCTGTTTGCAAGTTCGTATCCTCCCGTCTGCGCGGGATGAAAACTCGGTTTCAAATAGAGAAAGAACGCCTTCGCCGTTTCCGTAAAAAGGATCCTCCCAAAAGGTCGAGAAGCCTTGAGATCCTGAAAATATTTATTGAGACCCACGTTGGGATCCGTGATGATAAACCAGTGTTGAAAAAACACGACGTATCCCCAAAAGATCCAGGAAGCGAGGAAGAATCCGAAAATTCTCAAGAAATAACTTTTAGAAACCGTCTGTAGAACATCATATGCGACCGACTTGTGTTCTATTTCTTCGCAGGCGTGCCAGAGAAGGAGATCTCTCATTTCTCCATAAGCGTGTTCGTGAAAGCCATGTCTCAGTGTGATTTCCCCCATCGTAGCCGTGTAGTGTTCCATTCCGGCGGTAACGGAGAGTTTCAATTTTTTTCCAAAGAAGAATTCAAAGAATGGAAGCATCACTTGAAACGCGCTCCATTCGAAAAAACGAACGAAACGACTCACCGGCTTTCCTTGTTTTGCGAGAACCTCCAAAACTTTTTCGTGTTCTTTACCATGCTGAACTTCCTGTCCTATGAAAGCTTTGATGGAAGTTTGTAATTTCGGATCCTTCACCTGATCCGAAAACGCCTTGACGCTTTTTATAAAAAACCGTTCTCCCTCAGGGAAAAGAATATGATAAGAATTGATGATATGTGTGATAAAAGAATTTCCCGCGAAATAGTGTTCCGGGAGATCTCCCATTTTTTCAAAATCCATCTTTCGAACAGTGGGTTGATTTGCGTCGATCGGTTTTAAATTCCGCTTCTGTCGTTTTGTTTCTTCGGTCATATTTTTCGCTCCTTTACGCACACTTCTTTTGCTTGAAATGAGAACTATAGAGGATTAAAGGACAATTCTCATGCCGATCTTTGAAAAACTCCGACTGATTTCGAAATCAGTAGAGAAAAAGTGAGCCTTTTTTGAGAAGTTTGGACGGAAGACCGGCCGTCTCAAAGATGGAGAGAAGAATTTTGATTTTCCGAAGTGTCGGATTCTACGGAAAAAAGTAGGAACTCACACTTTCTAAGAATCTTTCTGCGATCCAAGAACGAGCGCGCGGATCCCGGACTCCAAGATTTGAAAAAAATCGATCTGGAAAACGACGAAATCGGGTGAAGATTGAAGCACCTTGGAAACGATCGGAGCGGGTTCCGCGTGATGCCAGAGTCCCACGATCAGTGCATGAAGATGTGTGAGAAAGTTCAAACCCTCCTCCGTCTTCTTCCACTTCAGAACTCTACAGAGCTCCGGAACAATGTCCAGAACGTGTTTGCGAACAGAAGTTTTCAGTTGAAGAGCGCTTTCAAAAGCAACGTTCTTTTCCAAAAGAGCGGAACCGATCGCCATCAAACGAACCACTCTCTGATTTTCCCGCAAGGATTCGGTAATCCAAGAAGCAAGTTCTGCCCCGTTTATCCCGGACTTTTTGGAGCGAAGAAAGTTTAAAAAAGAATCAAACCAAACCTCGTAGTCCGTTCTATGAATTTCCAAAAAGAGTTCCTCTTTGGTTCTAAAATAGAGATAGAGAGTCCCTTTGGCAACGCCCGCTTTTTTTGCAATCTGATCCATCGATATTTTTTCGAAAGAGGATTTGTTAAATAAGGCGATCGCGGCCCGAATTAAAAGCTCCTTCTTAACTTTCTTGTCGTCGTCTTTTACTGCCCGGGTTTTCATTCTGTTTCTTTCGAATCGATTTCGAATTTCCGATTCTTCTTTTCCATCTATCAAAACGCGCTCCACAAAAACAATCCCCTTTTCCATTTCTAAACGTCGTTTTTGATCTTGACTATGACTTTGGGTCATTTTAATATGACCGGAAGTCATTATATAGTGACTCACAGTCATTTAAAGGAAGTAATCTAAGAATGAAACGAAAAACCATATTGATCACCGGAAGTTCTTCCGGAATCGGAAAAGCCGCCGCCAAACACTTTCAGAAGAAAGGTTGGAACGTAATCGCAACGATGAGAAATCCCGAGAAAGAAAAGGAACTTCAAAATCTTCCGAATCTAATCTGCCTTCCTTTGGACGTGACAAGATCGGAAACGATTCAAAAGGCGATCCAAGACGGAATCAAACATTTTGGCGATATCGACGTCTTAGTAAACAATGCGGGCTATGGACTTGTTGGTCCGTTCGAAGGAGCCAGCGAGGAACAAATCAGGAGACAGTTCGATACAAATGTTTTTGGAGCGATGGATGTGATTCGAAATATTCTTCCTCATTTTCGGAAGAATAAAAAAGGGAACATCGTCAACGTCGCGTCCATGGGAGGAAGAATCACCTTCCCTCTTTATAGCCTCTACCACGCAACCAAATGGGCCTTGGAAGGATTTACGGAATCTCTTCAATACGAGCTCAAACCTTTCGGAATCAGAGTGAAACTCATCGAACCCGGAGCGATTGCGACGGACTTTATAGGCCGATCTTCGGATTCTACTTTAGAAAATTCTCCGGAAGAATACAAACCATTCGCGAACGCGGTCTTCCAAAATATGGAGAAAGCGATGATGACAAGTTCTTCCGAGGCGGTCGCAAAAGTGATCTTTAAAGCCGCGAATAGTTCTTCGGGACGCCTTCGTTATGTGATCGGAATGGACGCAAAGTCCCTTTTAGGATTGCGTAAATTTCTTTCCGACCGAGTCTTATTCGGAATTATGAAATTGGCATTATTGAGTTCCACAAAAAAAGCCGCTTAATCAAATTTTAGGAGTCCTTATGTTTGGAAATCGAATTCAAAAAGTTTCTTTTGTATCCTTGATTCTTCTTTTGGGATTTACCTCGTTGGTTCTTTTGCAAACCGCTTGTCTGAGCTCTTTCGGAGGAACCCCCGAAGGAAAGAGAATGGAAAGAATGCAGACTTCCAAAATGTATAAGGACGGTAAGTTCGAAAACGATCCTTTTGTTCCGATGCTCGTTTCCGGTTCTTATTCCGATATGATCTGGAGACAACTTTTCGGAGGAGAAGTGAGAACTCCTCCTTCTTCCATCCCGGTCGTTTATCCGACTTCGAAGAATTTTTCGGAAACTCCGGCTCCCGGACTGAGAGCGATTTGGTTTGGTCACGCGTCCGTCCTTGTAGAAATCGACGGAATCAGAATTTTTACCGATCCCGTTTTTTCGAATAAGGTTTCTCCTTTCACGAGCATCGGACCGGAACGATTCTTCCCACCCCCGATCGCAATGGAGGATCTTCCGAAAATCGACGCGGTCGTAATTTCTCACGATCACTACGATCATCTGGATATGCTTACAGCAAAATTTCTCGCTTCCAGAGGAACCAAATATTTTGTCCCTCTTGGGATCGGCGCACATTTAGAACGTTGGGGTGTTCCTGAAAATCAAATCGTAGAATTGGATTGGTGGGAAAAGGGAAAAGTCGGAGAAGTAGAAATTGTGTGCACACCTGCGGTTCACTATTCCGGGAGAGGACTCTTCAATGGAAAGTCTACACTCTGGTCTTCTTGGAGCGTCCTTGGTCCGAAGAATCGTTTTTTTCATAGCGGCGACACGGGTTATTCTTCTCATTTTTTAGAAATCGGGAAACGTCTCGGACCCTTTGATTTGAGTTCGATCAAGGTCGGAGCGTACGATGTTACTTGGGAAGGAATTCATATGAATCCGGAAAAGGCCGTCCAAGCACACGTCGATCTCAAATCGAAACGGATGCTCCCCGTTCACTGGGGAACATTCAATTTGGCGATCCACGACTGGACCGAACCGATCCGGAGAACCCTCGAAGCCGCCAAACTCCTCAACGTCGAACTGGTCACTCCAAAACCGGGGGAAACCGTGGACGGAAGAACATCCTTTCCCTCGGAATCCTGGTGGGAAAGAGTGAAATAGATTCTTCGTTTTCGAATTGAGAGAAGAATCAAATTCCGAAAAGGAGAGATCTCTTCCTGATTCCCCTTCCAAAAGGTCTCTTCCTGAGCTTTGTAAAAGTAGGAACTCACACTTTTCCCTCGCAAGGGGGATTGGTATTACAGGAAAAAGTGAAAAGTAACGGAGCTGGGATAAGTGTTTCCAGGTCCTGAAGAAAAAATCGTATCTTCTTACGGAGCTTGGTCCCGGTTAAAATTTGGAAAAGTGGACGGAACTCCGGACAAATTCCCCTTTTTAGAACCGATTCTTCCTAAGGACGGGCCGAAAAAGTAGGAACTCACACAAACACCCCACTTCCATAAAGTCGACTTCTGTCTCCTAAAGTCTTCCCAAGGACCTACGAATCCCTTGACTCATAGTGCACCGCCAAAAAACTGGTCTTAGATTGTGCGATGCACAAATTTGAATCTACGGAGGCATCCAGTGAATTTTCGCAAGATGACCCGATTTCGATTTCGTTATCTCCTTTGGTTGCTCTTACCTTTGAGCTTCCAACTCGTTCTTGCCCCCCTTGCGGGTGCACTGGGTCAGAAAACGACCTTCCTCGACGAAGAGACCGTCGAACTCAAGACCATTCAAACCTATATCCTGGAGGTCCGACCTTCTCTTTCCAAAGAGTCGCTCCAAAGGCTCTCCCAGGTGATTCTCCAAGAATCCAGAAGATTGGAGCTCGAATCCTGCACATTTCGTTGCTCAGACACTGATAAGGTAAGCCTTCTCATCGGGCTGATTCATCTTGAATCCGAATTCAAAGCAACGGCTCGCTCCCCGAAGGGTGCGCGCGGATTTATGCAAATCATGCCGAAAACAGCATCTTGGCTTTCCAAAAAGGAAGGATGGAAAACGTCCGAAGAAGATCTCCACAAACCGGAAGTGAACATTCACTTGGGTGTTTCCTATCTAAACGATCTTTTGGAACAGAGAAAGGGAAACACGGAAAAAGCCCTCCTCTCCTACAACGCCGGACCGGCCGCGGTTGATCGTTGGGGCGGGGTTCCGGAATACAATCAGATCATCCTCTCCAACCAATCCCGTTATTTAGAATTGAGAGAAGAAGTCGCAAACAATCTTCGTTAGAAGGTTCGGAAATCCTTGAGAGGTTTGATAAAAATTCTCTCAAGGAACCCAATCCGATTTATTAAAATATTTATCCTCTAACTCTCGTAAGGCGCCGGAACGAGTGAGTTCCGAAATAAAAAAATCGAAATTCCGGACGAAGACGGGATCGGATAGTGGAAACGCGGCGCTTATATCTTCTCTCTGCACTTGCTCCAAAAGAGGTCGAAAATTCGAAGCGACCGATTTGTCCTTGAGTAAGATTCCCTTGATATAAAAAGAATCGGCCACAAGACAATTTGCGGTTCCATTTTTCACGGCTTCCCAAGCGGAAGGAGTATCTCCGTATGTAAAGATTCGATTGTTCTTAAAGTTTTTCAGAAGGTATTCGTGACGATTGGAAAAGGAACGAACCGCAAAGGTGACTCCGCTTACGTCTTGTAAGTCGAGAATGCTTCTAAAACTCTGAGTCGTGATGATACTTCCTTCCGGAGGAGGAGGAAGAGCGGTCTTTCGGATCAAGGCGGCCGGTGTGGAGATCAGATAAGCCGAGCTGAAACGGACCTTTTTGGATCTTTCCAAATTGCTCGAGATTCCGGAAAGGGCGATATCAGCGTCTTTTTTTTTGATCGCCTCCGCGTATTCCGCAAACTCGGGATAAGAAATGAATTTGAATTTTACACCCAGAAAATCCGCATACAACTTCCCCAATTCATAATCAAAACCCGGAAATCCTTCTTTCGCATTGACTACATAAAACGGTTCGTCCGCTTGATTCCCTGCGACCCTCAGTTCTCCCCTTTCCAATATTTCCTTCAACCGAGAAGAATTATAAAACTTGAATGTAGATTCTTCCGCTTTCAAAGAATCCGTTAGATTCCAGAAAGAAATAAATCCAAGGAGAATCAAAAATGAAATGCGCTTACTTGAAATTTTTTTAAACATTTTTGAATTTCTCCTATTTTAGAAAAAGAATCCGTTGTTCATCCTTTGATCCATCTTGAAGGAATTCCACTAACACTCATCGTAAATATTCCGAACATCCAGCGAAGGACGTTGATGAGAAAATAATCGAACCGTTTCTTTCTCACCTTCCTAAGGAACCGTTTTTAAGGATTTTTTCCCGGTTTCGATACTTTGGTAGATTTAACCGAAATACTTTCACTAAAAATTCTTCAATGAACATTTAGAATTCGATCCGACATCGAATTTCGGAAATTTTTCTTCTTCTTTCCGAACCCTCCGAAAAAGGTTTTTTATCCGGTTTCTCCATCCACAACGAATCGATTTTCTTTAAAAAAACATCCTTCGGATTTCAATTCAATCCTCGTTCAACTCTTTTATATTTTTATAATATTCTAAACATTCTGGATTACTCAACGCTTCTTTGTTCGTAACGGGTTCACCTTGAACCGTCCGTTTCACGGCGATTTCGACCTTCTTCATATTGATCGTATAAGGAATATCGGGAACCGCCACGATTTTCGAAGGAACATGTCTTGGAGAAACCTTATCACGAATTTCTTTCTTTAAAGTTTGCACCAAGGAATCTTCCAAAGTTTTTCCATTCGCCATCTTCAAAAACAAAACGATCCTCACGTCTTCCTTCCAGTCCTGACCGATGATCACGGAGTCCGCGATTTCGGGAAACGTTTCGATCAAACTATAAAGATCCGCAGTTCCGATTCTTACTCCACCCGGATTGAGGGTCGCGTCCGAACGTCCGTAGACGACAAGACCTCCGTTCTTTTTTAACTCTGCGAAATCTCCGTGACACCAAACTCCCGGAAACGTTTCAAAATAGGCCGACTTATATTTTTTTCCCTCCGGGTCTTTCCAGAAAGTAAGAGGCATCGATGGGAACGGTTGTTTACAGACGAGTTCTCCTTTTTCTTCGATCACCGACTTTCCGGATTCATCCCAGATTTCCACGTCCATCCCGAGACCTCTGCACTGAATTTCGCCCGCGTGCACGGGAAGAATCGGATTCCCCAACGCAAAACAACCGTTGAGATCGGTTCCCCCCGAGATCGAAGAGAGTTGAAGATCCGACTTCCAATTTTGATAGACGTATTGAAATCCGGAAGAAGTCAGTGGTGAACCCGTGGAAAGAACGGCCCTCATCGAAGAAAGATCCAAACCCTTCGGTTGAAATCCCGACTTCTCCAAAGTAAGGATGAATTTCGCTCCGACTCCGAAGACGTTGACTTTTTCTTCGGCGGCGACCTGAAAGAGAATCTCCGGACTCGGATGAAACGGATTACCGTCGAACAAAACGACCGTAGCTCCGACCGATAAAGAACTCACGAGCCAGTTCCACATCATCCAACCGCAGGTCGTATAATAAAAGATCCTTTCTCCTTCTTTGAGATCGGTATGAAGAACGAGTTCCTTCCAGTGATTGAGAAGAACTCCCGCGCCTTGCACCATACACTTCGGAAGACCGGTCGTTCCGGAAGAATACATGATATACACCGGATGATCCATTCCAACCTGAAAAAACTCGGGTTCCGCTCCGAAATTCTCCTGGAGAATACTTTCTAAAAATTGAATATTCTTTTTCGGAAAATTCTCGGGAAGGAGAGTTCGGGTCTGATTCTTAAAATGGAGAATCCCGTTTTTATAATCGGAGACGATCACGGCTTCGAGAGACGGAATCGAAGAAAGAATCTGAGTCAGATTCTCCGCGAGAGAAAGATCTTTTCCCTTAAAGGAATAACGGTCCGTGGTAAAAAGGATCTTCGGTTCGATTTGTCCGAAACGATCGAGAACTCCTTTCGCTCCGAAATCGGGGGAACAAGAACTCCAGATCGCTCCGATCGATGTCGCCGCCAGCATCGCGATCACGGTTTCGGGAACGTTGGGCATCAAACCCACGACTCGATCTCCGGGAAGGACTCCTCTTTTTTTGAGATCTTTTGCAAGAGCTCCTACGTAACTTCTCAATTCCGCATAACTGAGTTCTCGTCTGGAACCGTCTTCTCCTCTGTAGATCAAGGCCGGAAAGGAATCCTTTCTTCTCAAGAGGTTCTCTGCAAAGTTGAGTTTCGCTCCGGGAAAAAAACGTGAATCGGAGAAATTCTCCGCTTTTTGATAGGCCACCTCGTACGGATGAGACGAAAGGATTTCGGAAAAGTTCCAGATACTTTCCCAAAAGGCCCCGATCTCCTTTACGGACCAGGAGCGAAGTTCTTCAAAGTTTGCAAACTGAAGATCTTTCTTTTCTTTTAAGAATTTTTGATAACGGATTAAATTGGAGGACTCGATTTGTTGAGAGGAAGGCGCCCACAGCTCTTGATGCATGAAAAAATTCTCTATTCTTTATTTTTGGACTCTATTACATTTTTTTCGAAAGGTCGGGTCAACATGAATTTTGATTGAGGAACGAGGACACTTCTGTAGGTTGAGGAAAAAATAAATCCGAGAATACCCATTGAACTCATTCGAACATATCCACACGGCCGAAATCATTCTCATCCTTTCCGGAATTTTCTATACGCTTCATGGCCTGATTCACCAATTGATCGTGGGAGCCGTCGTTGGATTTTTCCAATTTCCGGATGAAAGACAATCCCGTTTGATTTTGATGATGTGGATCACGACCGGCGCGTTTATGAGCTTCTTGGGTTTTCTTCCTTCGATTTTGATCTTATTCTACGGTCCGCAACCTGCGGTAGTCGCCACCTTGATTACCGAAACCGTTGCGATCGGATTTCTATCCCTCCATATCTTTTTGTCCGGTTACAAGACGCACACAAAACCGGTGAAGATTGGATTCTTCTTCAGCTTGGGATTTACAATGGTCCTCGCGGGATATCTCCTTTCTTTGAAATTCTAAAGGATAAGAATGGGGACTTCTCTCAATGGGACGTCTTCTCCTCTTTCCAGAGGGGGAAGAAAAAAGGAATTCGCAGAGGCTACCTTCCTCTGCATTTTGAGGAATCGTTTCTCTTAGAGATGTAAAAAATCTGTCCTTACCGGCATTCGGAATCTCTCCTGAAAAACAGTCGTAACAACGACAATTCTTCCGTGAAAGTCGCGCGCCCCCACCCTCATCGGGTGGAGGAGGCGGGCTCGCGGGAAAAAGTCGCAAGACTTTCCTCTATCAGAAAAACAGTTCCTTTGCAAGTAAAAACCTACGGCGCCTTTCTGTAGGAACTCCTACAAAAATCTCCTGGATTCCCAATCGCCTCTCGCTCGCCGGAATCGTACTACCGATTCGGGGAGGAATGATTTACCAACTCCGTTGGAAACCAACGGCTACGCTTCGCGGCCTTTTGGCAACATCCTCCCTTACGAGGAGGAATGATTTACCAACTCCGTTGGAAACCAACGGCTACGCTCCCGCGGCCTTTTGGCAACATCCTCCCTTACGGGGAGGATGATTTACCAACTCCGTTGGAAACCAACGGCTACGCTCCGCGGCCTTTTGGCAACATCCTCCCTTACGGGGAGGATGTTGGCTCGAAATACGCGAGGTTTTCAGGTCCTTCGTGGATCACGATTCGATCGACCTTGCCTCCGGCAGAGTGAACGCTTTCTTTGAGATAGTGGTAAAACCAGCGGGCGATATTCTCGGAAGTTGGATTGATCTTCTTAAATTCTTCCAAATCATTGATGAGAATATGATCAAGCTTTGCAACGAGTTCTTTGAGCTTTTGTTTGGAAGTCAGGAAATCAAAGCTGATCCCGTCTTCGCCGATGTTCTTTTTTCCGGAGAGAAAGAGTTCCACTTTCCAGGAATGACCGTGGATCGGTTCGTCCGATCCGTCCGGAAAATACCGATAAAGGTAATGAGAGGATTCAAATCTTTCCTCGATACGAATGTAAAATCTTCCGGTTTCTTCAAAAAACATAGCTCTTGACTTTCTTTCCCAGGTCTATATATTGGAAGCTACTGCACTGGAGAGATCGTTTCTTTTTCGAAGCGGAATCCCAGCCGGTCGATTGTGCCGTTTTAGCAGGAGCAAAATACTTCGCGAAAAAGTTTCCCTGCGAGTATTTTAGTGATAGGAGATATGCAATGACAGAAGTGGTCAAGCCAAGATTTTATAAAGAAATGACTGTGGGTGAAGCCATGTCCGTTCACCCGGAAGCCGGGCTCGTTTTTTCAAGCTATCATTTGGGCGGATGTTCTCACTGTTCCATCAACGAACTCGAAACCATCGAGCAAGTTTGTATGGGTTACGGTGTGGAAGTGGAAGTTCTTGTGGAAAGCCTGAACAACCTCCTCGAAGATTCCGAAGACTAAGATTGTTTCCCGGAGATTTTTTTTCCGGGAATTACTTCTCCTCGTTTTCCAAGTTTTCTTCTCCAGAATTTGTCTTTTTTTTCTCGTTCATTCTTCCGTTTTCCTCAATTCGTTCCACTTTGAATTTCTACGCGTCCGTTCTGGAAACGACTCTTTTCGGAAGGATCGATACCAAGACTGGTTCGTTCTTTTGAAATCGACGAGAAGTTGCACTTTTTATAATATTCTTTCCTTTCTATAGTTCGCGCTTAGGATTTGAATTTTGATGAGTGACAGAAATCTATATTCCCGATAGATAAGAATTTAAGTTTTTGATTCTACCTTGAAATTCTATTTTCACTTCCTTCTATGATCACTCAAATTCACCTTTTCAAACGATGGTTCCAATTTCAAAGAATACTCTGGGTTCTCCTGTTTTCGATTTCTTTTTCCACGATCGAAGCTTTTACGATAGAAGTTTTTGTCCCTCTCTGCAACGGAGCACAACTTGCCTGCGGAAAAGGAAAGGCCGGTGATCCTCGTTCTTTGGAAGGAAATTTATATTGGGGAGGCGCTTTCGGAGCGGAAACTTTTTTAAAAAAGGCGTCCGGATTTCGAGTGTTGGAAAGAAAAGACGGAATTTCTTCTTCTCCGATCCTAAGAGATTTAGTGTTAGAAAGAACTCCGAAAAAAGGAGAAACGAAAGTGATTCTTATCCTTCACGCGTATGCGGGAGATAAAATCGACGACGCGTTAGTCGCCTTCTTGAACTCCGCAGGCAACTCGAATTCAAATGCGGATTTAGTCGTTTGGGTGGGTCACGATCGCCTAATGGATCGACTTCCGCCTGAAATCAAAAGGCTCAAATCTGCCTCTTCCAAACCTGCCGTCGTACTTGCTTGCGAAAGCGAAAGGTATTTTGGTCCTGTATTACGTTCGCTCTTTGTTCCTCAGATCGCCATGACAAGGACGTTTATGGCGCCTGAAGCCTATCTTCTTGAAGCGTTAGCCGGCACCGTCGCTAAGTCCGGTCTGAGGGATAAAAAAGGAATTCGATCTTCTCTTGTGGCCGCTTACGCGAAATACCAAAAAATCTCTTTGCGCGCCGCAGGAACCGTTTTCTCAAAGTTGGATTAGAGTGAGAATTTTTCGGATGGAATGTAGTAATAACGGGTTCCCGCTTTTCTAAAATAGTTTCGAATCCGACTCTCCTTTCCGAAGATATCCGAATTTTCCAAAGGTTTTAGTCCTTTCCGGAACGTTCCTTCGTTAAGCTGAACAATTTCGCCTAACGCATCAAATCGATAAAATTCCAGGCCGTCTTCCCGTTTGAGTGCGAGGAGGCTCATCGTCAAAAAACTTTCGGTTCTGTATTCTTCTTCCGAAAGTCCGTAAACGGAGGCGCTCGGAAAAATTCTATGGACAAAACCCTTGTATTCCACAGTATTCTTTCTTCGATCCAGATCCTTGAGAATCGTATAAGAAGAATGATCCGTGATAAAGTAGATCGTCCCGCAACGAAACGTGATGTATTGTTTTCCCTTTTGATTCGTGGAGGACGGAAGTACAACTCCGGAGGTGATCATATCTCCGGGAGAATAATGATTCCCGGCGATTTTTTCGAGACGATTCTTCAGTGTTTCGTCCAGGAACTCCACCGAGTCCGTCCGTTTCATCTTTCCGAGTTGATGAAAGATCCGATCGAATTCGTTTTTTTCGTAACCTTTGTTTTTTACAAAGGAATCCAATTGTTTTTTTAAGGATTTGAGTCGGATCTGAAAGTAAGGAGAATCGTTTTTCCCGGCGAGATTGAACATTTCATCCCAGAGAGTTTCCAATTCCCGGATCTCGTCCTTTTGGTCAAAGGTCTTCTTTTCCACTTCCTCCAAAATGGTTTCGAACTTATGTTTTAGATCAAAGAAGAATCGAGAGTCTTTAACGGGATCCATAGGAGTATTTTTATTATCGGACGATTCGCTGATTTTTCGAGACTTAGAAATTCTCAAAATCCTCGACTGAAATTCGAGCCTGTCTTAAAATACTTCGTAAAGTTCCGATCGCGATTTCTTTATGAACCGGAACTATCGTAGTCAGGGTGCCAACTTCGGTAGCTTTTATGAATTTTATGTGACTTCCCTTTTGAGAGACTTCTCGAAATCCGGCGGCTTCTAATTTTTTTTTGACTTCTCGAAATGAGAGCGATCTAAGCGACACTCACTTCTGCCTGAAATTTTTTGATTTCTGGAAGAATCGTAGCAATCGGTGATTCAAAATGTAATTCCATCGCTTCTTTCAAATTGACCAATGCTTCTTCCTCAGTTTCTCCTTGGCTCGCAATATCCACTTCGAGGCATTGAGCAACGAATAAACCTTCTTCTCGCCAAACGCTTGCTGTAAAGGATTGTTTCATATCACTAAAATAGAAACTGATTTGGGAAAATTGTCCAATCTTTTTCCTTTTGATCCATATCTCCCGATGCGACAACGCAACAGGCCGCTTTCAATAGAGAAAAATCAGTTTGCGTGTTTGCGACTTTTGATCGAAAGAATAATTCCCACCGCCGTCATCGACATGATCAAGTGCGATCCTCCGTAACTCATAAACGACAAAGGAATTCCGGTCACGGGCATAAGTCCGATCACGATTCCGATATTGATCGCCATGTGATAAAAAAGAAGGGCAACGATTCCGGACGCAAGAAGAGACCCGAAACGGTCCTTACTTTCATAACTGATCTGGAGCCCGCGCAAGGGAATGGAAAATAAGAAGAATAACAAGAAAACGGATCCTAAAAATCCTGTCTGTTCCGCCCAAGACGCAAAGATAAAATCGGTGCTCGCTTCCGGAACGTGAGGAACTCTTCCTTCGGTCATTTCCGCGTTCATCAGTCCTTTTCCAAAAAATCTTCCCGAACCGACCGCGGGTTTGGATGCGCGCAGTTGATAACCGGCGCCCTGTTTGAATTCTTCGGGATTTAAGAATGCGGTCAATCGGACGACCTGGTTTTCTCGAAAAGGGACAGTCTTCATCACGACAACGGCTGAAATCAAACTGATCCCCAAGATCCCAAGAGGAATATAATATTGTCTTAATGTTCGGCTTCCTCTCGCGATCCGAATTCCCACCATCACAAGACTCGCGAGGAGAAAGATTCCTCCAAAGGTTAAGAGCAATTTCTGATTGGAAAATATCTTAAAGAAAAATCCGCCTTCCAGTTCCACGACCTGATCCACCACTTCTCGAAGCGCGTTTAACGTCTTCGGTGTGAGGTTCGCGGCCTTCAGATCTTTTCCGTCGAGCGCGAGCCAGATCTTTCCTCCGAGTCGGTTGACCACGGATAAAAGATCGGTCTTTCCCGTTCTCTGTAAGAAGTCGGTGATATCGTTGATAAGAGTCAGCCTGGAATATTCCACGAACATAGGAATCATGAGCGTAATTCCGCCTAACGTCAAAAGAGATCCTATGTGAAGGATGTCCGCTCCTCCGAGAAAGAGCATCGTAAAAAGAATCGGCAAAAAGGAAACGGCGGTTCCAAAGTCAGGTTGCAGAAGAATAAAAACCATCGGAACAAGCACGATTACGAACGGGATCGAAAGAACCGCAATATTCTTCATATCCTTTTCTTTTAGAACCATAAATTGTCCCAGAAGAATCACCGTGGATAACTTCGCAAATTCAGAAGCCTGGATCCCGATCGGGCCTAACTTCAACCAAGAACGCGCTCCCCTTCCGGATGGCAAGTACCCGATTCCCGGAATCAGAGTGATCATCAAAAGAAACACGGTGAAAACGTAGATCACAATGGCATATGCGCCTAACAACTGATAGTTGATCCGAGATACAAAATACATGATCACAAGACCGATGATAAAATAAAAAAGCTGTCTATACCACTTTCCCGGTCCGTCTTCGAAATTGATCTCCTGACTATACAAGGTCAACACACTACAAAGAACTACGATCACGACCGAGATCACCAAAAAGTAATCGATCTTTTCTATGGACTTATCTGGCTTCAAGAGGTCCCTCCTGTCCTGCCGTCGGCGAAGAAGGCGGAGCTACGTCCTGCGATTTTTTAAACGTTCCCGGAGGAAACGCCGCGTGAAACATTTCTCTCGCGACGGGCGCCGCACCTGCGGCTCCACCGACTCCGTATTCAACGAAAACTACGATTAACACTTGTTCGCTGGCGGGGGCGTTTGCGGGCGCGTAACCCACAAACCAAGCGTGGTTGGATCCGGAAGCGCCTCTTCTTCTGGTCTGAGCCGTTCCGGTTTTTCCAGCGATATCGGGAAGAAACGGTTTGTTCAACACGTAAGCCGCCGTCCCGCTTTTTACGACGAGCTTCAATCCTTCTTTGATCGCTTCCACCGAAGACTGATTGATTGGAATGTCCTTTAAGATCTGAGGAGACGTCCGGTTGATGATGGAGTTGTCCACCGGATCCCGAATTTCACTCACGACGTAAGGTTGATAGATTTGTCCTCGATTGAGAAGACCCATGTAAAACATAGCCATTCCCATCGGAGTAGAAGAAATAAATCCTTGTCCGATCGACAAGTTGATCGTATCCCCGTCGAACCACTTCGTTCCGTACGTTCTTTTTTTCCACGCCGAAGAAGGAACGAAACCGGTAATTTCTCCCGGAAGATCCACCTTGGACTTACTATCCAATCCGAAAAGTCGAGAGTAGTTTAGAATCGCATCCGACCCGAGTTTGTATCCAAGATTGTAAAAATAAACCGAACAGGATTTTTGAAGCGCGTGTGCGAGATCGTTCGTCCCATGACCGCCCTTTTCCCAACACATAAAAACCTGATCCGGAACTCCGGCGAACGTGGACTTGAGCACAAAACTTCCATTGCAAGAATACGAAGTCTCCGGAGTATATCCGATCTTGTGCTGGCTTTCCAAAGCCGCAAGTGCGACTAACGTCTTGTATGTGGACGCGGGAGGAAACTTAGATTGAATCGCAAGATTCAAAAAACCGCCGTTGTCTTTGACTCGTTTGAAATGACTGGTTCGATCCGCTTTGTTTTTTCCGGAAAGAATGTTTGGATCGTAGCTCGGATTGGAAGCCATCGCGAGAATTTCTCCCGTCGCAACCTTGATCGCGATCGCCGTTCCCCTACTTCCTTTGAGAGCCTTGTGCGCGGCGATCTGAATATCCTTATCGATGGTAAGAACCAAATTGTTTCCGGGAGAAGAATGTTCTACGACTCTTTCTTCTTCGATATTCCCTTCGGAGCTTCGTTTCTGGATTCGAAAGCCGTCGAGACCTCTGAGTTCGGAATCGTATTCCAATTCCAAGCCGTTCTTCCCGAGGAACTGATACGATTTGATTTCTCCGGTCACAAGATCGTCCCGAGTCGGTTTTCCGATATAACCCGTCACGTGCGCGAGAGCGGGCCCCATCTTGTAGATTCTTCTCGGAGACGGAAGAAGAATGATGTATTTGGATATATTATCGAATACTGATATTCTTTCCTGTTGAGCAGTTGTGATTCCTTCCAAAAGAACGATCGGCTTTTTCGACTTTAGGTTTCTGGAGAATCTGGGTTCGATGAGTTCGTCTTCATAATACGAAATGGGAATCGAAAGGGTTCTCGCGAATTCGTGGATAAACGCTTTTACGGTCGCAGGATCGTATTTGAAAAGAGAAGTGTTTAAGATCGCATCCAAGGAAGAATAATTGGAAACGAGTGCCATCGAAGTTTCCGGCGTGAGAAAGTTTCGATCAAACATCTGTCCCCTCGCGGCGGGCATAATCTCGCTCTTTCGAACGAACTTCTCCGCTTTGAGTGCGTTGTTCGTTCCGTTGAAGATCTGAAGATTGAAGAGTTGAAAGATAAACGCGGCTAACGTAAAAACGACGAGCCCCGAAAAGATATACAATCGAACGCGGAAATTTCTCTCAAGACGGTATTCCGTCGCGGACTGAGCTCCGCCTAACAACTTACGCGTCCCCCATGTGATCCAACTGGTAGATCCAAGTCAGAGCGTAGAAAAAAGCGGGAGCGATGAGCGCGTTGAAGATCGAAGTAAAGAATAAGGAATAACTCATATTCTCATGAAAGAAAAGGGAGAATAGATAATATGTCGCAACTCTCGTGATAAACGTGATGAGCAAAGAATAGATCGTGATCGAAAGATAATTCTCGTGATACGCAGAACGTGCAAACTTTCCGACTAAATAACCGATCAGACAAAACGTCAAAGAATGAAGTCCGATCTTGTACGCGACCACGTTCCCGGAAGTGATTTCTCCTCCGAGTCCCGAGTCCGTCAAAAGTCCTCCGAAAAATCCGATCCAAAGACCGTAGAGAGGGCCCCTTCTCAATGCAAAAAATAAAACGAGAAGAATCATAAAGTCCGGTTTGATCGCGGATCCGATCTCGAAAAGATTCGATCCGTTTAAAAAGTGTGCGATCAGGATTCCGACCGCGATAACGAGTTTTTCTAAGATCATTGCAAATCGTCCTCGCTCGGAGGAAGAGCCGGATTTTTCGGAGCGTTCGTCTGCGTCTTATTTCCGTTAGGCGACATCGGGTTTTTGGAAGAATTTTCTTTGAGAATTTTTTCTTCTCCCGGATAATTGAGTTCTCCGAAGTACGGATTTTCTATCGTGATGTTTTGTCCTTCCGGCCAAGTTTCGAGCCATTTTTCCGGAAGTTTCAAAAGGATCGTCACACTCTCGAGCATTTCAAAACGAACGAATGGTTTGAGATACGCGCTCTTAAAACTTCCGTTCCGCGGTCCTTCTTCCGTGATCACTCCTACCGGAATTCCCGCCGGAAAAACGCCGCCGCCACCGGAAGTATAAACCGGCTTTCCGATTTTACTCAAGGATTCCGTGTATTGAATCATCTCACTCGGTCCCATCGGATATTCTCCGAAGACTCTTGGATCGATGATGATTCCGCTATCGATATAATTCAAAAGAGCTTCCGTTCCTCTTCCGGAGTTTCCGGAAAGATTGGCCCAAAGATTTGTATCGGGCATCGCAACTCCCATGTTGAAGTTGGAGTTGATGAGCGGTTGCACAACAGCCGAGCCACCGGTGACTGCGATTACCTTTCCGACTAACGCTTCTATGATGGCGCCCTTTTGATCCACGGCTCTTGCGGTCACGGGCATATACGGTTTGATTCCCGCGTCGGATCCTTTGTCGATGATGATAGTTCTGTAGATGGAGTTTAAACGAACGGATAAAACTTCTGCTTTGAGACTGGAGTATTTCTGACGACTCTGAAAACGAAGTTCTTTTCGAAGAGTGTCGTTTTCACGATTTGCTTTTTCCAAATCCTGAGGAAGAAGTTTATAATCTTCCATGACCGCAACGCAAGAATCCCTTTCTTTGCGAACGGTTTCAAACGATTCTAACTTATTGTATGCGCCTTTGAAAAATCCACCGAAGGAATCGATGGATCCGGAAACGATATCGCCGACTCTTTGGAAGCTTGCGATTCCTCGAACGATTACGTTACTTCTGAATGTTAGGGAAAGAATGGAGAAAATTACACAAAAGAGGAGTGAGACCGTCTCTTTGCTTCGGCTGAGTTGAAACCATAACATCGAATCTTCTTTTGCACTCCCGGCTTTCGTTCCGGAACGGGAAATCGTTCCGGATTCTTAATCTTGTTCTTTTTGAGAACTTCTTAACGGATTCCCGGTTTGATGTATTTCAACTCGTCGAGATACTTTCCGGTTCCGAGAACCACACAGGTCAACGGATTCTCCGCGCGGAAAACCGGAACCCCCGTTTCTTTAGAAAGATACGTTTCGAGTCCTCGAAGGAGACAACCCCCTCCGGTAAGAACGATTCCTCTTTCCACGATATCGGATGCGAGTTCGGGTGGAGTTCTTTCCAGAACTCGTTTGATTCCGTCTAAGATTTCGTCTGTCGGCTCTTTCAAGGCCTTTCTGATTTCGTTGGATTCTAATTCTAAGGTTCTAGGAAGTCCTGAAATTGCATCGCGACCGCGAACTTCCATCGTCTCCGCTTTCTTTTCCGGATATGCGTTTCCAATCGTAAGTTTGATATCTTCCGCGGTTCTTTCTCCGACGACCAGATTGTATTGGTTTCTGAGATATTTGATGATCGCTTCGTCGAACTCGTCTCCACCCGTACGAATGGATTCTGCGATTACCATTCCCCCGAGAGAGATTACCGCGATTTCAGTGGTTCCACCACCGATATCCACGATCATGTTTCCCGCAGGCTCGTTGATCGGGATGTTCGCTCCGATCGCCGCGGCCAACGCTTCTTCAATTAAGAATATTTCTCTCGCACCCGCTTGTTCCGCAGATTCGCGGACGGCGCGTCTTTCGACCTCGGTGATTCCGGACGGAACTCCGATCACAATTCTTGGTTTTACAAAAGTGGTACGATTGTGCACTTTTGCGATAAAATAACGGATCATCTTTTCCACGGTTTCAAAGTCGGCGATCACACCGTCTTTCATCGGACGGATCGCAACGATCTCACCCGGGGTTCTTCCCAACATCCGTTTTGCTTCCTGCCCTACTGCGAGCACCTTTCCGGTCGCCGCGTGAACCGCAACAACCGATGGCTCGGAAAGAACGATCCCTTGTCCTTTCACATGCACCAGTGTATTTGCCGTCCCCAGGTCAATTCCCATATCATTGGAAAACAGGGCATAGAGATTATCAAATATCATTTCGTGTACCTTTCAACCGCGGAGGTTATTTATCTTTATTATCTGTTAAAACCGGGAATTCCTGCAGAACTTTCCTATTTGAACGGTTTCAATAATTTCAACGGTTGGGTTCCCGGCAACTGCAAAACAAAAAAATGAGAAAACAAATTAAGCTGGATTCGATTTTAGCGGGAAAGCAATCTGTTCAACCATGGTTCAGGAAAAACCTCTCGCCGCCATCGATCTAGGCACCAATTCATTCCACATGATCATCGTTCGGGTTCGGGCGAACGGAACTTTCGAAGCCGTTGCCCGAGAAAAAGAATCGGTACGTCTAGGCAATCGTCTGCAAGAAGGCGGCGGAATCGACTCCGAATCCTTTAAGCGTGGGATCGATTGTCTCAAACGTTTTAAGGTTCTCGCGGAAAACGCCGGAGCCGAGATCAGAGCGGTCGCAACGAGCGCGCTCCGAGAAGCTTCCAATCAGGAAGAATTCTTAGAAGCCGCCTATCAAGAAGCCGGTATATCCATCGATGTAGTGAGCGGTTACGAAGAAGCCCGTTTGATCTACTTCGGAATCCTCCAAGGCATTCCCGTTTTTGATCGTAAGATCATGATGATCGACATCGGCGGAGGTAGCACGGAAGTGCTCGTCGGACACAGAGGAAACATACTCTTTTCAAAAAGTTTTAAGTTGGGAGCCATCCGCCTCACGGAAAAATTTTTTAGAGAAGAAACGTTGTCCAACTCGGATATCCGAAAGTGCAGACTTCATATCGAAGAAATGCTCCTTCCATTTCGAAAAATTCTCCGAGATTTAAAACCGGATCTTGTTGTGGGTTCTTCCGGGACGATCCAAGCGATCGCAGGAATGATTCTTGCATCGAGAGGGGAAACGGAAGAAATCTCTTTGAACAACTTTGAATTCTCAACTCCTGAATTTAAGAAGATAAGGAACCTCATCTTAGAAGCGGACACTTCCAAAAAAAGGGCTAAGATTCCCGGTTTGGACATAAAACGCGCGGACATCATCGTAGGTGGAACTCTGATCCTCGAAGAAATCTTCGACCTCGCAAACGTACAAAGTCTTACGGTTTCGGAATTCGCACTCAGAGAAGGAATCGTCTATGATACGATTCGAAAATGGGAGCACTTCGAAAATACGGAACATTCCAAACACTTGGATGATATCCGTCAAACATCCGTTCACAACTTTATGCGCGCCTTTTCCAGGGACGAAGAATACTCAAGACACGTCGCAGAATTGAGCCTTCAGATTTTCGATCAGTTGAAAGGACTTCACAAACTCGGACAAGAACAGAGGGAACTTTTGGAAGCGGCTTCCTTGCTCCATGAGATCGGACAATCGATCTCTCATTCGGCGTATCACAAACACAGTTATTATATGATTCGAAATTCGGAAATGCTTTTGGGATTTACGTTTTTAGAAATTGAAATCATCGCTCTCACCGCGCGTTATCACAGAAAGAATACACCTCGAATCAAACACAGGGAATACAGCAGACTTTCGGAAAAGAATCAAACCCTCGTAAGACAACTCTCCGCGATTTTAAGAATCAGCTCCGCGCTGAATCGAAACCGAGGAGGACTTGTTCCGAACGTGATCTGCAAGATCGAAAAGAATCGGATCCGATTCTTGTTAAAAACGAGCAAGGGTTACGATCCTTCTTTGGAAATCTGGGCCGCCGAAGAACAAAAGTCCGCGTTCGAGGAAACCTACGGTTACTCGGTGGAATTTGCTTCGGCGCCTTAAACGAATGATCAAAGTAAGAATTTTGAAATTAGCTTTTACAAAAAAGAGAACTTTCTATAAAAAATAAGGATCGAAGATTGTTGGAATTTATATGAACCTCAAGCACGCGTCACTATTGCTTCCGCCTCTTTCCTTATTCTTGTCCTGTCTTCTGAGTCTCTTATTCATCGAATTGAGGGTATCGATTTCGGGAAAACAAAGTTACGTTTTTCTAAAGTGGAATTTGGTCTTAGCGTTGATCCCGGTTTGTATCGCCTACTTTCTCCTGTTCTATTATAAAATTCGCAAGAGATCGATCGATCTGATTTTTGTTTTCCTAATTTTAGTCTGGCTCGTTTTCTTTCCCAATTCTCCGTATATCGTTTCCGATTTTATCCACCTCAAACCGAAGTCCGGAATTCCGCTTTGGTTCGACATCTTGTTGATTTTTTCATTCGCCTGGAACGGACTTTTTTCAGGTTATCTATCGCTCCGAATCATCCACAACGTATTGGACGACAAATTCAACGCGGTGATCAACTGGATGTTCGTCTTAACGGTCGCACCACTCGCGGCTTTGGGAGTTTATATCGGCAGATTTTACAGATGGAATTCTTGGGACATCCTTACGAATCCTCTCGCACTTTATGAAGATATGATGGAGATCCTGATCGGCATCCAAGAGAATCGAAGATTGTTAGGAATTCTGATCCTGATTTCGATCTCGATCTTTTTCGGATATTTGATCGTCTACTCTTTGACCCGCTTTTCTTCTCATTTTAAAAAAAGCGAAACCTAAAAAAAGGAATTCGCTCTTCTCCGATCCTCCGGATTGGAGTGAAAATTTCCGTTCTTGAAAAATCCCTTTTTCAAAAAACGAAACGACTCCATACGTTGTGCGTTCCCGTTTTAAAATTTAGGAATCATTTCCCCAAACCAAAGGATTTCGAGAATGAAGAGCCATGAAAAGAGAATGAGCAACGAAAAAGAACCCTTGAATATAGCGAATCAAATCGATAAAATTGAAGCGGAACAATGTCTCTCCATTTCTCAAGGAACATTCAAAATCATGAATTCGATTTTAACCGATAAACTTTCCGTTCGGAGAAAAAGAAATAGAACGATACGTTCCTATGATAAACACGATCCTTCTTCTCTCGCCTTGCTTCCGGTTCTTCTCTATGGAATGGGAACAATCATCGTCGAGATGTTGAGGTTTCGGTCGGTGGACAAACTTTCGACCGTGTTCTTTATACTCGCGATCCCGACCTATGAGTTGTATGTGATCGCGGATCATTCTTTCAACTCGACACATATTTCGATGGATTCGAATCGATTTGTGATCTATGACACTCCGATCCCGATCCGTTGAAGACAAGTGGTAGAAAGAAAAGATATCAAAGCCATCTCCGCAAAAAACGATTCGACCTCCGCCTCAAAATTTTCTTACGGCGTATCCTTGGTTTTTTCAGATCGAAAGAAATCACGATCCTGGAAAAGGTCGTAAAAAAGATGCACGCAAAGGCCATTCAAAAAATCTTAGAAGAAGAATTGAAGACTTCGCTATAATTCCATCCGGAATCCGTTTCAGGAGGATCGAAAGAAGATGTGAACTTTGTTTCCATCCTTTTTCGGGCTTTATCGATTGTTCCAATCAACGTTCTTCCTAAAATTTTAGTTGAAATCGGACTTATAGTCCGGTACGAGTAAAATGACGGATATACATTTTTTAAAAGAAGAAGAATGGGAACACGTTCACTCAATTCTCTTTTGCAAAACAACTCCGAAAGAAAGAAAGGACAATCAAAGTGAATACGGCCGAGATCATGAAAGAATTGGAATCGATGGGTTCCGAAGGTGTAAAAAAAATATTTCTCAATCACGGAGCGAAAGAGCCACTGTTCGGAGTGAAGGTCGGAGATCTAAAAAAGCTTCAGAAAAAAATCAAAAAGAATCATTCTCTTTCATTAGAACTTTATAAAACAGGAAACGCGGATGCGATGTATCTTGCGGGACTGATCGCAGACGAAAAAGAAATCCAAAAAAAGGATCTTCAATTCTGGGCAAAGAATTCCGGATCACCGATGATCAGCGAAAGCACCGTCGCCTGGATCGCCGCCGAAAGTAAGTACGGATGGGAACTTGCCAAAGAATGGATCGATTCTCCCAAAGAAAGTATCGCCTCATCCGGATGGAGCACATTGACAAGCCTTCTTTCGATCACGCCGGATGAACAAATCGATTCGAAGGAAATTCAAAAACTCTTAAAGAGAGTCGAATCGAACATTCACAAATCGCAAAACAGAGTGAAGTATTGTATGAACGGCTTTGTGATCGGGGTCGGCGGATTTTATCCGAAACTTACGGAAGAGGCATTGAAAGTCTCGAAAAAAATCGGCAAGGTAACGGTTCTGATGGGAAATACCGCGTGCAAGGTTCCGGATGCGGAAGAATACATCCTAAAAATGAAGAGGATGGGAAAATTGGGAGCAAAGAAAAAAGAAGCTCGTTGTTAAGCGAAGAGCCTGGGCGCTCCTGCTCCACTCTCACTAAAAAATAAAAACTCCCGTATCAATCGCAGGCCCGGCTTGTTCCGCGCTTCGGCTAACGCCTTCGGTCTCCTCAAAGGAGGAGACCGCTAACGCGCGCTCCACATCCGTAGCGCAGAGACATCCGATTTCGAAGGAGATTCAGACAACGAATTGAAAATTTCCCGACTCAAGACCGGAACAAGTTTTTTCATCCCGCAGGTATTGAGATGAGTGTAATCGCCGAAATCCTCATCGATAAAAAATGAACTACCTAATTTCCAATAAGAAACTTCCTCTTCTATAAGAATCGATTCCCAGATCGTCATCTGTGGCAGAGAACCCAGGCGGGAATCGAAATCGGGACGAAACGGGAGCGAAATCGCAAGAACCTTCACTCCACGCGATCGGAGATATCGAAACAATTCTTTCCAAGCCATTAACGAGGAAGATCTGATCTTTTGTACTGCAAGTTCTGCGTTCGGGGGAAGAACCTGCGGTTTAGAATTCGGAACACAGATTCCGTCATAAGTCGAAAGCCGGGCCCAGTCCATGTATCCCTTATTTTTTGAATATTCTAAATCGAGAAAATGATTTCGAACCTTATTCCTGGACCATTTCAAAAATGGATTTCCGGAAACGAGTGCATCCATTTTTTTTTCGGAATAGCTGAATTCATCTCCCTCTCCTACGAGTTTGATTCCGGTAGACATGGATGCATTCAGACGAAGAAACGGAAAAATTCTTCCGAAAAGATAAAAAAGACCGGACGAAAGATTTTTAACATAAAAATTTCGAAGACTCGATTCCAGAAACAATTCGGGGTGAAATGAATCGTAGTTCAAAACCAAACTTCGATGAGCGCTCGCGACATCCATATCCGACAAGGAAAAAATAGAACCGTTGACAACGACGAGCGCAGGTTGTATTCCGATCGTTCTTTCATATTCTTTAAAACGAAGAAGCATTCCCTCCGGTTGTTCCGAAGGTCGAGGCAAAAACCAGATCGGTCGAGATAATTTCTCTCCGAGTTCTTTCGGATGGATCCCGGAGAGGATCTGACTATCCCCCAAAAAGACGATCGGAGCTTTTGAAATCGTTTGTTCCGCGCCCGTATAAAGATTCCGATCCAAACGGGAAAGTCGATCGTAGAGAAAAGAATTTTTTTCTTGGAACGGCAAAAGCAAAGGAAAAAAAAACGTCTGAAACAAAACGAGAAAGGCGAAAAAAAGAATTCCGATGAGTATTCTATTTCTATAATTCATACAACGTGAGGCATAAAACAATTCCAACCGATCTCCGGGAAGTTAAAGAATGGGAAGAGAAATGGAATCTTTTATTTGCCTCGTCTCCTCCTTTACAGATTTTGTTTTCAAGATTCTTTTTTCTTCGGACGCAGTATCGTAACGAAAGAAAAGAAAGGAATGCAAGCCAATACTTTTGGGCCGCATCAACTTCGTGTTTTGATTTCGGATTCGTGTGAAAAACATTTTCCGGTTTAATCCAATCTAAAACTGAAAGTAAAAAAATTCTTTCTTCTCAAAAACCCCGAAAAGAAAAAACAAAACTACGACCCCGAAAGAAAGAGGAATCCATCGCAAAGGCTTTGTTTCGATCTTTTCCAAAAAGGAATCGGTGCCACCGGAAAGGATCATCCAGGGTTCCACGATCAAAAGAGGAAAAAGAAGAAATAAAAGTTTTCCTGCGATCACCCAATTCCAATAAAAACCGCTCGTGACGTTCAAAACAAAATTCCAAAGTTCGTTCGGAGAATGGACCTGAAACAAAAGCAATCCGAGGGCAAACATCCAAAAAGTCAAAATCACTCCTGCCAATTTCAGACTCCATTCTAAAATCGGAATATTCAAAGAAAGGAATCTAAGCACGTATTTTTGAAAAAGATTATAACCGACTACCTGTAGACCGCAATAACAGCCCCAAACGAGGTAACCATAGGTAGCCCCGTGCCAGAGACCGCCGAGGATCCAAACGATCATCAAGTTAATATTCTGCCTAAAAACGGAAACTCGATTTCCTCCGAGAGGAATATAGAGATAATCCCGAAGCCACGTGGAAAGTGAAATATGCCAGCGCCTCCAAAATTCGGAAGGGTTGGAAGAAATGAACGGAAAATTAAAATTGAGCGTTAGGCGAAACCCAAGCATTTTCGCAAGACCTCGAGCCGCATCGGTATATCCGCTAAAATCGGCATAAACCTGAAAGGCAAAACAAAACGCTATCCAAAGGATCATTCCCGGAGCGAGCTCCATACTCGGTTCCATCGCCTTCCCCGTAAAAAGAAGGAGGTGATCTCCGATAAAAACTTTTTTAAAAATTCCCCAGAGGAACAAAATGACACCGGACAAAAATCCGTTCGGAGTGATCGTTCTTTCGTTTTCGATCTGAGGAAGTAAAGAATCCGGTCTTTCGATAGGACCCGCGAGAAGCAGGGGAAAGAAGAGATCGTAAACGCCAAACCGAATAAAATCGGTGCAAGGAAATATTTTTCCGGATCGAATATCCGAAAGATAACTGATGTTGTGAAAGGTGTAAAAAGAAATTCCGACGGGTAACAAAATTTCAGGAAGAGGAATGCCGGCTTTTGGGAAAACGGCCCCTAAGGTATCGTTCCAAATACTTAATAAAAAAAGAATGTATTTAAAAAAGATAAGAATCCCGAGGTTGATGGAAATGAGCCCTACGAAGATCCTTCTTTGGTCGGCGCCCTTTTTTCTACCGAGATAGATCCCTCCGGCAAAGTTCAGCGCGATACAAAACAAAAGCAGAAGGACCATCTCCGCTTTCCAAAAGCCGTAAAAGAGAAGGCCGCCGAAAAATAGGAGTCGATTCTGGCCGAGTTTACCGAAACGAAAATAGAGAAGTAAAAAGACGAATAAGAATACGAGAAAATTCAGAGAGTTGAATAACATTCTCTCTCATCAGGATTCTTCGAGTAATTCGAGAATTCTTTCCTTTTCCTTCGTATCCGCCGGATAACAAAGAGTATGTTGAATCACGGAAGTTTGGAAGTCTTTCGATCTACGATCGGCGTCGTTTAGTTTGTTTTTTATTTTTCGGATGAGAATCTGCGTTTCTTCTCGATCCTTTCCATCCAAAATAACCGCGTATTTTCCTTGCCCGATTCTATAATGAAAATCGGACTCGGAAAGATTCTCCTGGATCGCCTTACGAAGTTCTTCGCTATAAGAAGCGAAAAAACCGGAACCTTTTAATTTCACCATCCGTGATACATTCTGAACTTTGAATATAGTTAAACTAAAAGAGCTACCAAGTCTGGCCGCTTTTAAGATCATATCCTCGATTTTTTCTTCCACCGGGCTAAACGGGTCTTTGAATACCGAATCCCTTTCTTGGATGAGGAGAAGGCTGGAAAAAACGGGGGCCAATACCTCGGAGATTCCAACCGCGGTTTCCCGATCGCTGTCCGTCCACGGAACATCGGTCTCGTGTATGATCAACATTCCCACCAACCAATGAAGATTGATAAACGGAATGACGATAAAATCGGACATCAAGCCGAGTTCATCGTTGGAAAGTTTCTGCATTAGCTCGGGATGTTTTCTAAAATTTTCGATTCTGAATACGCCGGGAATATTGGAAACGATCCCGACGATGGAACTATCCAGAGGAAGAGTGAAAGAACCCACGTGTTCCGGAGTTAAAAGATTAGAAGCGAAAACACGGAACTCGTTCTTTGTATGACCGTCCAAAATCATGAACGTCGCCCTTCTCACCTTCAATTCCTCTTTAAAAGAGGAAATCAACTTGTCGTAGGCCTCGTCGAGAGTTCTAATCGCGCCGAAATCTCTGGCGAGAGAAATGATCAATTCGTTTGCGCGAATTACTTCTTTGAGATTCTGATTTTCCTGATGAAGTTGTTCCGTGTCGAAAATTCTGCGATAGACGGAGCCCGCGATCTCCCCGATGATTTTTAGGAATTCTAAATCCTCGATCGTATAGTCTTCACCGCTGATCGTCTTACTCAAAATGATGATCCCGAAAAAATCGTCCATGTATCGAATCGCGACGAGAAGTTCAGCGTTGGATTGTTTTAAGATTTCTTGTTCTTTTGCGGGAAGAGTCGGCTTTATAAGTTCTTTCGCGTACAAGACGGAACCTGCGTTATGCACCGCGTGATAGATTTCGTCTTCGGAAGAAATCGTCCATTCCGGATTGAAACCTTCTCCTTGATAATCCTCCAAACGAAAGAATTCCTTGTCTCCGTTTTTGGAGGAGAAGATGCCGATCGATTCTGCGCCGATCTGGCCCATAATCGAGAAAAGGAGATTTTCGAAAAAGTCCGCGAAGCCAGTGGAGACTCCGATCTCTTTGCTGATCTCGAAGACGGACATATAATTTTCTAATTTTTTACGGGAAGCGATTTGTAGATCGATTGGAGACGTCGTGAAGTTGGAATCATCGTCGAAAAGGAAATCTCCTTTTTCGGTGGAAGCGGCTTTCGAATCCACTTTCGAAGGAGTACGAGTGGCTTCTTGTTCCGCTTCTTTCACCCAATCGCTAAAAGGATCCTCGTCCAAGTTCGCCGGAAGTTCGGTTTCTTCCAGTTCCTCTTCCGATTTCACAACGGGAGCTTCCGGTTTCGTCGGAGATTCTTCTTGAGATTCTTCACCAAAAAGTTCATCGAGAGAGAGATCGTCTTCCGGTTCGGCATCATTCGAATCGGCAAGGGAAGAAAACGGATCTTCGTCTAACTCCTCTTTGGCGACACCTTCCGGTTCCACGAGATCTTCCGGAAGGTCAAGCAGATCGCCGTTATCAAAGGAGTGATCTGAGGATTCAAACGTAGAATCCGGAAACTCAGCCTGAAGATCTTCCGCTTCAAACGTAGGAGAATCTCCGTCGAGCTCAGGAAGAGAAAAGTCTTCGGTAAAGGAAGATTCTGAATCGACATCGTGATCGGTGAGTTCCGGAGTCGTGTGTTGGTCTAATATAGGTTCCGAAGAAGGTTCAAGTCTGGCGGGTTCGTTTCGCATACCGAGGGCACGCTGAAAAAAACTTTTTTTACCCTGAAACGCTTCCGACTTTTTGAGTAACGATTTTTTCTCTTCCGTAGAAATCGAAGAAGGCGTGCCTGTAGAATCGGATTTGACTAACTTGCTGACCCTCTCTAACAAACCCATTGGTCATACACCAATTTGTTTCATTAGTTTTTTATAAAGTTCGAAATAATCCGACTGGGAGAACTCTCGAATGAGATCGTCTGGAAGATTTCCGAGGAGTTCGTCCAGATACGTCATGATTCGTTTCATCTCTTCTTTCGAAGGAGTGGTTTCACCGCCCTCACCCGCCGCGGGTTGTGTCACGGTTTGATCCGGAGTTTTGCGAAGCTCTTCCATCGGAGAAAGTTCTTCTTCGTCCGCGTATTCGTCCAAAACGATGATCATTCCGTCGTCGGGAACGGTATCCGCAGTAGGAACGATCGGAGAAGAACCGGGTTGAGAAAGTGCTACGTCTTCGTCTAAGGAACCGAAGGCGTCCAGATCGGAAGACGCCGGGAGTTCGCCAAGGATCTCGCTTAAATCCTCTCCCCCTTCTACAGGGGTTTCTGAATCGGAGAGAAGGTTCCCGAGTTCGTCTTCGGATAAGGCGATCGGTCCTTCCTCCTCTTCGTGAGAAGTCTCGGATCCATCTTCCGTAAGAATATGATCAAGCTCGTCAATCGAGAGCGCGATCGGTTCCTCGTCTTCGAGAGGAACTTCTCCCGGTTCGGAAAGAGGCGCGTCCCAATCGATTTCCGAGTCCGCTCCCGGAAAATCCTCTGACGGAGCCTCTCCGTTATCTGTGAGAAGATGGTCGAGTTCGTCCGTCGAAAGGGCAATCGGTTCTTCGTCTTCTAAAGGAACTTCTCCCGGTTCGGAAAGAGGCGCATCCCAATCGATTTCGGAATCCGCTCCCGGGAATTCTTCCTCCACACTCGCTTCCGGTTGATCCGTAAGCAAGTGATCCAACTCATCGGTGGAAAGTGCGATCGGTTCATCCGCATCTTCCGCATCCAAGATCGAAGTTTCGCTCGGCTCGAAATCGAAAGCGGAAGAATCTTCTGAATCCGTGGATTCAGTCGATAAAAGATTTCCAAGTTCATCGTCCGAAAGTGCGATCGGACCTTCGTCGTCATTCTCATCCAAAACCGTAGTTTGGCTCGGCTCGAAATCGAAAGCAGAAGAATCTTCTGCATCCGAGGATTCAGTAGATAAAAGATTTCCAAGTTCGTCGTCCGAAAGTGCGATCGGACCCTCGTCGTCATTCTCATCCAAGATCGAAGTTTGGCTCGGCTCGAAATCGAAAGCAGAAGAATCTTCTGAATCCGTGGATTCAGTCGATAAAAGATTTCCAAGTTCGTCGTCCGAAAGTGCGATCGGACCTTCGTCGTCATTCTCATCCAAAACCGTAGTTTGGCTCGGCTCGAAATCGAAAGCAGAAGAATCTTCCGCATCCGTGGATTCAGTAGATAAAAGATTTCCAAGTTCGTCGTCCGAAAGTGCGATCGGACCCTCGTCGTCTTCCAGGGAAGAAGGGCTTGTGGATTCTAACGCATCCAAATCATTCGTTGGAAGTTCAAAATCGTCCAGGGCGAAGGCGTCGTCATCGACCGTAGCCGTTTCCGAAACTTCGCCTAACTCGTCCAATTCGCTGACGGGTAAAGAAATGAGGTCGTCTTCCTCTGAGGAAGCCTCATCAAATAGAGACCCCGCTTTATCGGCTTCTTTATCATCGGAGAGAAGATTTCCGAGTTCTTCTTCGGACAGAGCGATCGGTTCGTTGTCTTCCGTCTCGTCGAGTTCCTTTATCGAATCGATCGGTTCGAATGCGAAGTCGGAATGATCCGGCGACGTTTCCTCTTCCAAACCGAATTCGTCAGGGCCGCCTAAGTCTTGTTCAACGGGAAGGGTAAAAGAATCGTCTCCGCCGAACATGGAACCGGAATCTTCCGGTAAAGTATCGTCGTGTAAAAGGTCTGAAAATCCGTCTTTACTTTCCAATTCTTCCGATCCGGAATCGTCGGAGAGAAGATTTCCGAGTTCCTCTTCGGACAAGGCGATCGGTTCGTTGTCCTCCGTTTCCAAAACGGATTCTTCCGGCGGAAGCTCGAAGTCTCCGTTTTCAAAAGAATCGGGTGCGCTTTCACCTAACGGAGAAACGTCGGATTGTATGTGATCAAGCTCATCGAGAGAAAGAGAGATCGGTTCCCCGTCCTCTTCGTCGAGGGTAAAATCCGGAGCAAAAGAAGTCGATTCTTCCCCTCCGATATCGAGATCCGGAAAAGAATCGAGGGGTTCGTTCGAGTCCTCTCCCGAGTTGTCCGCGAGTAGATTTCCGAGTTCGTCTTCGGAAAGCGCGATCGGACCTTCATCATCCGTCTCCGGTTCGTCGTGGTGGGTGATAAAATCGGGAAGTTCGTCTTCTTCCGTTTGGCGGCTGATCGGCTGTGGTGTTCGTTCACTCGGAGAACTAAGAATGTCGTCGAGTTCGTTCCCGCTCAATGAGATCGGTCCGTCCTCGTCAAGATCGTCTAACGTATCGAGCGAAGGAGAACCCCAATCCGTTTTGTCATCGGAATCTAAGATCCCGTCGAGTTCGGATCCGGAAAGCGCGATCGATTCTTCTTCTCCGGCGTCGGGATGAGAGAAATCCGCGAGAGGGGATTCCGTAGCTCCGATCGCACCGAGTTCGTCTTCGGAAAGAGAAATTGGTCCTTCTTCTTCGTTTAAAAAATCGTCTTCGTCAAAGGAAAGATCTCCGTGATCAAGTCCTTCCTGTTGTTCGTCTTCGACGTGAAAGTCTTGTAAGGAGAAATCGGGTTTGACTCCTTGCAGATCGTCTTCGTGAAGAGAAATCGGACCTTCGTCGTCTAAATCCGTTAAACCGAAATCTTCCAGATCGTCCAATTCTTCTCCGAAGCTGATCGCATCCGGCTCTTCGGTAAGATAGCTGTCGAGTTCCGAAAAATCCTGATCGGAAGTTTCATTCTCATCCGCCGGGATAAAAAAGGAATCGTCGGATTCCAATTGGGAAAGATTGGCTTTGTTCGGTTTTGAAATTTCGCTGATGTCTAATAATTTATCTATTTCTGCGTCTATGAGTGGATCGGTTAATTCCAGATCCAGAGAATCGTCCCCGCTTGTATCGTTCGAAGAACTTTCTTCGGGGTGAAAGGAAAAGTCGTTTTCGAAGCTGGAAGAATAGTCTTCTCCCGAACTCGCAACGAGGCTTTCTAACGGATCGGCTTCGATCGATAAGTCGTCTAATCCGCTTTTGGAAGCGGATTCCGGTTCACCGGAAGCGAGCATAGAATCGATATCATCGAACTGCAATTCGTCCATACCGGAATCCTGGTCTCCTCCACCGGGAGCGTTATCGTCCTTTATCATGTCGTAGTCTTCCGCCATCTTCCTCTATCATTCTTTCAATTCGATGACCTGACCGTCCAGGATTTCACGGTTCAAGTCCGGTTGCGTCTGCGAAGGTTTTTTAAAGCCGCCCGCGATCTTCAATAAGTCCTCTAAGGTATCTCCCTGTTTGAGACGATAGACTCCGGGATTTTGAACGTTCCCACGAATCGCCGCGGAAATACTTTCCGGTTCGAAGAGACTCCGAACCCAATCCTGGTTTCTTCTCAAAAGATAACCTATGCTTACAAATAACACCAATAAGCCGATGATTCGGATCGTTGTTCTCATAAAGCTTCCGATCCCAATTCTCCATTGTATTCGGAGAAAAGGGAATCTCTGCTACTATTTTCGGATCGGAGGACCCCTAAAAGTTAGCGCGATGCGACTAAAATTCGGGTTTTTGCTTTTTGGAGGAGAAGATTTTTAGAATCGGAAGGGGGAAGTTTTTCAACTTCGGAGAGATTTTTTTGCTCAGCTTGGAGATCGATGTCTTCCTTCAGAGCGCCGTGATCGGTAAGAATGCTGATGGAATTTTCCTTCACTTCGATAAACCCGCCTTCAACGGAGAGAACTTTGACTTTTTCCCCCTTGCGGATTTCGAGTACGCCGATCCCAAGAACGGCTACCAGAGGAGCGTGGTTGGGAAGGATTCCGAAAAATCCTTCGCTACCCGGAACGACCAGAGAATCCACCTCTCCCTTATAGAGGATCTTTTCGGGAGAGATTACGGATACGTTCAGTTTATTCGCGGACATTTCCGATTATCCTTTGTATCCTTTCGCTTTTTCGATCGCGTCGTCGATGGATCCAACCATGTAGAACGCTTGCTCGGGAAGGTGATCGTAGTTTCCGGAAATCACTTCTTTGAAAGAACGAACGGTGTCGGCGAGTTTTACGTATTTTCCAGGAGCTCCGGTAAATACTTCCGCGACGTGGAAAGGTTGAGATAAGAATTTTTCTATCTTTCTCGCTCTCGCTACAAGAACCTTGTCGTCTTCGGAAAGTTCGTCCATACCTAAGATCGCGATGATATCTTGCAGATCCTTGTATCTTTGAAGAATTCTTTGCACTTCCCGTGCAACGGTGTAGTGCTCTTCTCCAAGAACTTGCGCGTTCATCACGCGAGAAGTAGAATCGAGCGGATCCACCGCAGGATAAATCCCTTTATCGGAGATCGCACGAGAAAGAACCGTAGTCGCATCCAAGTGAGCGAACGCGTTTGCGGGAGCGGGGTCGGTCAAGTCGTCCGCAGGAACGTAGATCGCCTGAACGGAAGTGATCGAACCTTTTTTAGTGGAAGTAATCCTTTCTTGAAGTGCACCCATTTCCGTGGAAAGAGTCGGCTGATAACCTACGGCGGAAGGCATCCGTCCCAAGAGAGCCGATACTTCGGAACCTGCTTGAGAGAATCGGAAGATGTTATCCACGAAAAGAAGGACGTCGGTTCCGATGGAATCGCGGAAGTGTTCCGCCATCGTAAGAGCGGATAACGCAACACGAAGACGAGCGCCGGGAGGCTCGTTCATCTGACCGTAACAAAGAACGGTCTTGTCGATAACCCCGGATTCTTTCATCTCTCTCCAAAGGTCGTTTCCTTCCCGAGTTCTTTCCCCTACTCCGGCGAATACGGAGAAACCACCGTGTTGTTTTGCGATGTTGTTGATGAGCTCTTGGATGAGGACCGTTTTACCAACCCCGGCACCGCCGAAAAGACCGGTCTTTCCACCCTTTATGTAAGGAGCGAGAAGATCGATGACCTTGATTCCTGTTTCGAAAACTTCCGTTTTGGAAGTGAGTTCGTCGAAAGCGGGAGCCGGTCTATGAATCGGACGAGTTTCTTTTACTGTGATCGCAGGACCTTCGTCGATTGTTTTCCCGAGAACGTTGAAGATTCTTCCCAGAGTCGCTTCTCCGACGGGAACGCTGATCGGTTTTCCGGTGTTCGTCACTTCTTGACCGCGGATCAAACCGTCCGTAGAGGAAAGAGCGATCGCGCGCACCGCTTTTCCGCCGATATGAGTCTGCACTTCCGCGATGATCGTTTCTTTTTTTCCGGAAACGGTAGCCTCGATTTCTAGTGCGTTATAAATTTCAGGAAGTTCTCCGCCTTCGAACTCGATGTCCAAAACGGATCCGATGATCTGCTTGATTTTACCTTTATTCATCCAAGTCGCTCCAATACGATGTGATTAGTTCAGTGAGTCCGCTCCGGCAACAATCTCAGAAATTTCCTGAGTAATTTTTGCCTGTCTTACACGGTTGTATCCGCGAGTGAGCAGTTTGATCATTTCCGAAGCCGCGTCCGTCGCGGACTTCATCGCAATTCTTCTTGCAATCTGCTCGGAGCAATTGGCTTCGAGGATCGCCTTTAAGAATGCGGTCTTTACGACAAGAGGAAGTAGCGATTCGAGAACAAGCGCAGGGCTCGGCTCGTATGCGATCATGTCGTTTACGTTTCCATCTTTCGACACTTCGAACGGAAGCACTCTGGTCACTTCCGGTTTTTGTGACGCGGAAGAATAATAAACCGTAGATGCGATTTCCACCGCGTCCACTTCTTCCTTAGCGAATAATTCCAAAAAGAGATTCGCGAATTCTTCGGCTTCCTTGTATCCGGCCTTGTCGTCGATGTGAGTGAAAGTCTTTTCGGCCTTCTCACCCGCAAATCGGAAAAAGGAGATCCCCTTCTTCCCGACGATAAAGAGTCTTACACCAACCCCTTCCTTCTTCCATTCTGTGACCTTCGCTTTCGCAAGTCTGTTTACGTTGGAATTGTATCCTCCGCAGAGACCTCGATTCGCGGTGATCACGAGAAGAGCTACGTTCTTAATCTTGTCCGGTCTTCTTAAGTAAGGGCTGTGAACGACTCCGCTCAGAGACGCGAGAGAAGACACAAGCTCCTTGATCTTATTGGAAAAAGGATGAGAAGCGTTCACCCGATCGCTGATCTTTTTGGACTTGGCCGTCGAGACCATTTCCATCGTCCGGGTGATCTTTCTCGTGTTCTTGACCGAGGTGATTCTTTTCTTTATTTCCCTTGGAGTTGCCAAAGCGAACCTCTATCTCAGTGCTTTCTTAAGAATTCTTCAGCGATTGCGCTTAGAACTTCGCCGAGTTTTTCTTCGTCGGAGATTTTCTTTTCTTTGCGGATTGCTTCCAAAACTTCGCTGTATTTTTCTTTGATCGTGGTTAAGAGAAATTTACCGTATTCCTGAACTTTCGCCACAGGAATCTTATCCATAAAACCGCGAGTCACCGCGAAAATTTCCACAACTTGTTCTTCTACCGGGAACGGAGAAGATACCGGTTGTTTGAGCATTTGTACGATTCGATTCCCACGATCGAGCTGTGCTTGTGTAGCAGGATCGAGCTCGGTTCCGAGCTGAGCGAATGCTTCCAAGTCGCGGAACTGTGCGAGTTCGAGTTTCATCTTTCCGGCTACTTGTTTCATCGCTTTGATCTGCGCCGCAGAACCGACCCGGGAAACCGAAATCCCTACGTCTACCGCAGGACGGTTACCGGATGCGAACAAGTTGGACTGAAGATAAATCTGTCCGTCCGTAATTGAAATTACGTTTGTAGGAATGTAAGCGGAAACCTCACCTTCCTGAGTCTCGATGATAGGAAGTGCAGTCAAAGAACCCGCGCCGTATTTGTCGTCGAGTTTCGCCGCTCTCTCGAGAAGTCTGGAGTGAAGATAGAATACGTCTCCTGGATACGCTTCCCGACCCGGAGGGCGACGAAGAAGAAGAGACATCTGACGATAAGCAACCGCTTGTTTCGAAAGGTCATCGTAAACTACGAGGGTCGCTTTCTTTTCGTTATACATAAAGTATTCCGCCATACTACATCCTGAATAAGGAGCGATGTATTGAAGCGGAGCGGGTTCCGCGGCGGTTGCGGAAACTACGATCGTATATTCGAGAGCGCCTTTGTTGCGGAGCATTTCCACGGTGGAAGCCACAGTGGACGCTTTCTGACCGATCGCCACGTAAACGCAGACAACACCGGTTCCTTTTTGATTGATGATTGTATCGAGGGCGATGGAAGTTTTTCCGGTTCCACGGTCACCGATGATCAACTCTCTCTGACCGCGCCCTACTGGAATCATCGCGTCGATCGCTTTGATACCGGTTTGCATCGGCTCGCCGACGGGTTGTCTCATCGCGATTCCAGGTGCTGGAGATTCCACCGGTCTCGTGAGCTTTGCGTTGATCGGACCCTTTCCGTCGAGGGGTTCACCTAACGGGTTTACTACGCGACCGAGAAGTTCAGGACCTACCGGAACTTCGAGAATTCGGTTGGTTCTTTTTACGGTGAATCCTTCTTGGATTTCGAGGTAGTTTCCGTAAACGACCACACCCACCGAATTTTCTTCGAGGTTGAACGCCTGTCCGAAGATTCCGTTTTGAAATTCCACCATCTCACCGGACATCACATTCTTGAGTCCGTATACTCTGGCGATTCCGTCTCCGATTTCTAAAACCGTACCGACTTCTTCGACACTGAGATCTTTCTTATAATTTAAAATTTCCTGTTTGAGAACGGACGTGATTTCGTCTGTTTTAATTTTCATAGATGGCTCCAACCGGTAATTTCTTTTCCAGCATGGCTTTCTTGATTTCCTTGAGCTGGGAAGCGATTGACTTTTCGATTTTTAAGTCATTGAATTTTACGACAAATCCACCCAGAAGAGTTTTATCTTCTGTAGCTTCCAGAATGAATTCTGATTTGAATCTTTCCGTAAGAATGGATCCGAGTTTGGTAAGTTGAGAAGGTTCTAAAGAAGGATAACTTCTTACTTGCGCACGAACTCTTCCTTTCTTCTTATCCAGCTCTTCTGTGAATTGTTTTTGGATCTCGGGAAGACTAATGAATCTTCCTTTGTTTAAAAGCACTCCGAGAAAATTCAGAGTTATTTCCGATACTTTCCCCCGGAGATTTTTTACAAGAATCGCTTCTTTTTCCTCGATCGAAACGACCGGAGAAAGAAAGAAATTCCTGACCTTATCTTCTTGAAAAAGGAGCTGAACTAAATCCGCGAGTTCCTGTTCCACTTCTTCCGGGGCATTGCTTGCTCCCAAAAGGGCGGACGCGTATATTTTCGAGACACCGGAGTCGTTCATTGTTTATGCGCTCAATTTTTTGAGTTGTTCTAGTTCTTTTTCAACAAAAGCTTTGTAGTCTTCGGCCTTCAGTTGTTTTTCAAGAACCTTGCTTGCAACGGAGATACTCATCTCGACTATCTGTGATTGCAATTGTTCCAAAGCCTTTCCTTTAGCAAGTTCGATCTCTTTCACTGCCTGATCTTTCTGAGCCTTCACTTCCGAATTGGTTTCTTCGAGAAGTTTGTTCTTCAGTTTCAGCGCATCCGACTTGGCTTCCGCAATGATCGCGTTCGCCTCATCTTTGGCAGAGTTCAACCTAGCTTCGTAATCCTTCAGGAGAGCTTCCGCTTCCGAACGGAGTTCTGAGGCCTTTTTGATGTCGTTCTGAACGGTTTCCGCTCTTTCATCGAGCGCCTTCAGAATTACATCCCAGGCAAACTTTTTCAGAACTAAGACTACGACTAGAAAGGTAACCAGAGTCCAGACTACCAGACCCGGGTTTACATCTAGGAGGCTTAATCCCTTAGCAGCTAAGAGTACCAAGTTTTACTTTCCTTTTTCTTCAGTAGCAGGTGCGGAAGCTTTTGTTTGGAATTCAACAGTAGCTTTCAAACCTTCGTTCAGAGTTCCCGCCGCTTGAAAAGCGATCACGAGAGCGAACAGAGCGGCACCTTCGATCAAGGCTGCAGCGATAATCATTGCAGTTTGAATCTTACCACCAGCTTCTGGTTGTCTTGAAATTCCTTCAGTAGCAGAACCACCGATTCTTCCGATTCCGAGTGCCGCTCCGAGAATTGCGACTCCTGCGGCGATTCCTACACCAATATATCCTAATCCAAATTCCATATTGCTCATTGCCTCCTGTGTTTATTGCAATATTCTACAATCAATGCCTATGCATGCTCAATCCCACGAATAAGGAAGTAAGCAAAACGAAAATGTATGCCTGGAGAAAAGCTACGAAGATCTCCAAAACATAAATCAAACCGGAACCGATCACCGAAACGGGAACGATTCCCCAAGATTGAAACTGAAAGATAAAACCCATCAGAGCGAGAATGATAACGTGTCCAGCGGTCATGTTTGCCAAAAGACGCACGGTAAGTGCGAAGGTTTTCGCCAACGGAGAAACGATAAATTCGAGAGGCCACATGATCAAATAAAGCGGAAGAGGAACTCCGTTTGGAACCGAATGCCAAATAAATTTCGGTCCTTGATAGATAAAACCGGCGCTGTAGATCAAGAGCATCGTAAGAAGCGCGAGAGTCATCGTTACCGAGATATCGCCGGTAACCGTAATTCCACTCCAGAGCTTGGCTACGAGAGGCATATTGTGGTGATCTACGTGAATGATTCCCGCAGATTCTCCCGCAACCGCGATCAGTTCTCCTACGGGAGGAACAAGTCCCATCAAATTACAAAAGAGAATAAAGAAGAATAACGTGAAGATGTAGTGATAGTATCCGTGACCGTGTCCATGCATACTTTCATCCACGATGTCTTTTTTGAGAAAGTTGACGAAGACTTCCACCATGTTGGCAAAACGAGACTGAACCTTGAGTGGATTTTTTGCGATGATACGAGCGGCAGGAATAAAAATCAGAAAAAGAAGAAGAGCTACGATCCACATCATCGTGACACGTTTTGTGATGTGCATGTCGAACCCGCCGACGTAGTGAAACCGTTTGCCGGTTTCGTGATCGGTGAAGATGGACGCGTTCTTCGGATCAAAGCCGGATTGTCCTTCGAATACCTGAACCCCGCCTACGTTAAAAGGAAACTCGGGGTTGTCCATCAAGTGATGGACGATGACTTCATTCAGATCAAAGGTTTCGTGAGAAGATTCCTCGGACGCAAAGATAGGGAATTGAAGTAATACAACTAAGAACGCAAAGAAGATTAACTTTTTTGTCATAAAAGAAGTCTGGTTTAGATTCATTTTTCGAGTCAAAAAGCGGAACGCTGTAATACGAACCACTGGCACAGAATTGGCGACATTCCGGTTTTCTTTTTATTGCAACGGGATCCGGAAGATTCAGCTCGCGAATACAACTATTAGAAAGTGGCTGAAATGGGCAATAAAAAAACCAATTATAAAATCAGAACCATCGTTCTGTGAAACTCCTATCCAAAGACCGATTCCGTTGCAAAAGAATGAGACTGCCATAATGCCCATCTGAATATTTACGCCGTTTTTGGGATATTTGAGAATCGCAAAGATCTTGAGGAGATAAAAAGGAAAGAGTAAGAATAGCGCGAGAATACTTCCGGAAAGAAATTTCCGTTCCGGAAAACAGACTTCGAAGACTAGGACCAAAACGAGAGTCAGGGTAAAAAGTCCGATGAGATATTTCTTCCAGTTCATCTTTGTCGTTTCCTTTGAAGAGGAGCCTCTCGCAAGAAAGACTTTCCCTTTGCTCTCGTATATTAGAATTTTATTTCTAAGAAGAGAATGTCCGAGAAAACTAAGATTCTTCTGAAAATCCGATGAAGGAGTTCCTACTTTTTTCATTGATTCGAACAAAGGAACACCGTTGCGATTTGATACGACGAAGCTACCTCAAACGAGCGTTTCGAACAAAAGAATCGAACCCTTCGAAAGAAAATGTGAGAGTTCCTACTTTTTTAGAAAGGCCTCTCGTTCTCGCAAGGAACGATTCTTTATAAAAGGGCGCGCCGAGAAGATTTGTTTCAAAGAGAGGATATCGTAGCTTAGAAAAAGAAGGAGTTCCTACCTTTTTCGTTTTTCAAAAGAGCAAATGACTCACGATTCTTGCAAAATTCTTATTTCGAATTTTCTTCCCGGGGAATCAAAGAAGGATCCAAAGCAGGACCTTCCCAGAGCATTCTTATAAAATCCGGATCGGAACGAAAGGCATTGAAATCAGAGTCATTCTCGAATTCGACCGTTTCCTTTCCGAGAAAAAGGGCGATCTTCATATATTGGAGCATTTCCTGTTTGTTCCCGTTAAGAGCGTGAAGACAGGCAAAGTTGAAAGCAAGTCTCGCATCGGTAATCGGATTGGGAATCAACCGTTGAATCAGAGGAACAAATTGAGAATCCCTCGTCTGTCCGGTGAAAGCGAGAAGATCAGCGGCAAAGTATTCTCTCGCGGAATAGACATTCTTCGATTTGATCCCTTCCAGTGTCGCCTCCCCGATGCCGAAAAACGAAACCGTCTCCTGAAAAATTCTCGCGACCCAAGAAGCCTTTTCAAATTCCTTTTTTGCCAAAGAATCATGGAATCGCCTCGCGCTCTCAAAGAGAATAAAATTCCTCAAAGTTTCTCGAAGCTCGACCGAGTCCTCCGAAGAGGATTTCAAAAAGTGGAGGATTTTTTTCTCCCGTTCTTCTCGACTTTCTGGTTTTCCCGTTTCGATTCCATTCATCACTTCCACCCAACGTTCTTGTCGATCCCTCTGCGCGAAAGAAAGACAATTCCATTCTAAGAGAATACAAAGGAGAAGGAGAGAAGTTCGAAATGATTTCATAAACATAGGTCTGCCGTATTCGTATGACAAAGCTTCCCGAGAAATTTACACGTTTTTTAAAAGAAGAGATATCTTTTTTCGATTCTTAAGGATAAAAAACCTCCTAAAAAAAGGAGGCCGGAGTTCCGTCCAAAACAAGATTATAAGATAGAACTTTAGAAAAGAAGAATTTTCTGATATAGAAGCCCTTCGTGGAAGGAAGTCCTACTTTTTGAGAGTGGTTCGATAGATAATGTAATAGATTCCGTAGGAAAACCCGAGAAGACAGGCTACGAGGAGACCGAAAGGAGAAGAATGAAACTTTCCGTCCAAAAAATTTCCGAGATAAACGGAACCTAAGACGATCACGCCGAATTCCATTCCCAAACCCGCAAATTCCCAAGGGGAAACTTCTTTCTCCGGAGGTTTGGATTCTTTCTGAAATCCGGAAGGATCCTTCTCTTTGTCGGAAGGTTCTAAATTCTTCTCCGCCATCGGCTTTATCTTAAAATCTTTCCGATTCGATTCCAGCGAATTTCCATTCTCCAGAGTCGATACCGTAAGGTTCTTTCGATCCAGCCGGCCTTGCTCTCTTCTCTCGCAAGACCGATTTCCGTTGGATGACAATTTTTCACGAGTTCTTCGCCTTGGTATCGTTCCGCAAATTCCGGACCTTTTTCGGCGAGTTCTTTTCCACTCTTGTATTCGCAGACGTTGTCTTTCCAGTTGATGGAAAAATAAATCACGAGCGCTTTTCCAAGTATGTCTTCTCTTTTTACAAAACCCCAGGCTCGCGAATCGTGAGAATCGTCTCGATTGTCCCCCACGACCATGTATTGATTTTCCGGAATTTCACAACCGATGGAAAAATTACATTCATAACCGTCGAGGCGCTTTCGATCTTCTTCGTAACCTTCTAAGACGAAGTGTTCAAAACCGGGTTTCTTTTCTAAAAATAAGGACCGTGTCGGAGCGTAGAGATTGTCGAGATCTCCTAGCAATTCTCCCTCTTCTACTTCCACCGGATCGTAACCTTGGAATGTATCCGATCCCTTTTCTTTGTACTCGATGACGGAATAGTTTACGTTTCCTTTTTTGGTGGAAAGAAATTTAGAGCTGATCCGAATCGTGTCTCCCGGAAGACCGATGACTCGTTTTACATAACGTTTCGCGAAGAATCCGTCGCGGGTATCGCCGAGATTGAGCGCTCTTTGGGGAGGAGCGAACGTAACGATGTCGCCTCGTTTCGGATTATCGATCCGAAAGAGCTCTGCTTCGGTAAAAGGCATTCGAATCGAGTATCTCATCTTGTTTACGAAGAGAAAATCTCCGATTTTTAGGGTCGGAATCATCGATCCAGAAGGGATATTATTCGCGTCCAAAACCGAGGATTTGAAGGCAAAGACCAGAATCACGATGAGAATAAAGGATAAAGTAGAGCTAAGAGGAGATTCTTCTCCATGGGAGGAATCTTTTGTTTTTACCTCGGGTTCCAGGTTCATAGGGAAAGCAAAAAGAATCTCTCCTCAGTTGTCAATCCAGCCTTAAAAATTCTATCGGTTTTTCAAAAATCACCGATACTTTCTATGTGAAAGAGCAGATAGACCGTAAACTCATCGAACTCAGAAGAACCCTCGTTTCTCTCACCGATCAGTACCCGATCTGCGGGTTGAAGGGCGGGACCGAAACGGAGGACATGGACGCGGATGAAATCCGAATTCTCCATCTGGTAGCCAAGGACCTGGTTCCGGTTACGGTGAAGATCGGCGGGCCCGAGGCGAGGACGGATATCAGAATGCTCGTCAAAGAGGAGATCGAAGGAATCTGCGCTCCTATGATCGAATCTTCTTACGCACTCAAAAATTTTATACAAACTCTCAAAAGTATGCTCACACCGGTGAACTACGGAAAAGTTTCCAAATCGATCAACTTGGAAACGATCACGGGTTATAAGAATCTGATCGAAATTGCGGATTCCCGTCCATTCGAGGACTTGGATCAAGTGACCGCGGCGCGTTCGGATCTTTCGGCTTCCATGGGTCTGATCCCGGACGATGAGGAAGTGATGCGAGTCACGAAGAATATCGTCTATCTTTCCAGAGAAAGAGGAAAGAGAACTTCCGTAGGCGGGACGATCACAAAATCGAATTTCAGAAAGATCTCCGAAATCATAGGACCGGATCTGATCAATTCCAGACACGTTGTCGTAAACGTCGCGGAATCGATGAAGAAGAATCCGGAGGAAGTCGCGGAAGCGATGTTGTTCTTTGAGATCGAACTCTACGACCTCTTCTCTGTTTTAAAACCCGAAAAGGCTTTCTCCTATAAAAATCGAATGGAAACCAATCGGGAAAGAATCGGGGCAAGAAAGGTTCTTTACTCGATCCGATAAGAATGGCGAAGGATACTCGAGATCTAATCTTAAAAACCTCCCTGAAACTTTTTTCGGAACAGGGATATCACGGAACCACGATGAGACAGGTCGCCTCGAAGGCTGGAATGTCTCTCGGTCTCGCGTATCGATACTTCGATTCCAAAGAGGCGATTTTGGAAGGGATCATAGAATCACATGATAAAATTCTAAAACGTTATATTCCGGACGAACTCGTAGCCAATTCCTCGAGGGAAGACGTGATAGCTCTCGTTTCCGAAAGTCTCATCACGCTCGTAAAGGAAAACGAAGACTATCTCCGTCTTTATTGGAATCTGATGCTCCAACCGAAGATCCACCGATTGAAACGAAGAAATATCCACCTCGTGAATATGATCTTCTTTGAGACTTCCAAAAAAACGATTCGAGTGATCAAACCGAACTACAGCGAATTTGAAATCAAAAATCTCGCGTCGACAACGATCGGTTATATGATCAACTACCTCACAAACAAAAAAGAATTCACCCTCGAGGATTTCAAAAACTACCTCGTTTATACTTTGAAGAATACGTAAACCTTCGATTCCGACTCAAGTGAGGGATTCGCAAGAAACGAGATATCCCTTTGTTATTACGGCTTTTAGGGAAATAAAATTCATCCTCCTCTTCTAAGAGATCGTTCATGAACCTTAGAAAAAAAAGAAACCTTCCTAAAGGACGTAAAGAAAAAGAGAGGACACCCGGTCAGGGAATGAAAAAAGACCAAATTCCATTTTTACTGAGAATCGATGAAAGAAGAGACTTGTCGTAGTTACGACATTTACAGTGAAAACCTCGCGCACCCCCGCCCCAATTGGGTGGAGGTGGCGGGTCCGCGGGAAAAAGTGGGAGATTGGGCTTTAGCACAAAAAAGCAATTTTCGCAAACCAAATTTTTCTCTTTTCAAGTTGTCGGAACTACGACAAACTCACGCAAAAGAGCCCGCTCTTTTTTCTCAGAGGCCGTTTTCTTTTTAGAAATAAGAGAGAAGTCATGCCACTGGGAAATGGTCGGATTCTTTTTTAACTTCGCTTCCGAACTCATTTTAGAAAGAATACAAACTTCATCGTAAGAATATAGCTTTAAAGCGGATGTTTCGTCGTGATAAAACCTTCCGATCTTTACCCGAATTTTTGAACGGAAAGGCCGGCTTCGATTTCAAGAAAATTTTATGTTCGATAGTTTGTCGGAACAATTTGATTCTGCTTCAAAAATGAATGGGAAAATTTTCCGTTTTCATTCCACCGAAAAACTCATATCGCATCCTAAGTTCGACTTCTCTAACGAAAGACGAAGACTTGCAACTAAGGAATATTCCTTGCCAGAGAATCTTTCTCCATTAGCCTCAGTCCAAGTGAAACGGATCTTATTTACAGAATTTTTTCCGGAAGGAAATTTAGAAAAATCCGTAGCGGGTCCTTGTGAAGCGCTTTTGGAGGCAGGAGAGAAACCGCCCGGACTTCCGGAGCTGGAATGGCTTTGTTCCAAGGGACTTGTCTGGATCGATCTGGATTCCACTGACGGAAGTGATCTCGATTTTCTCGCAAGAGAATGTAATTTTCATCCGCTCGCAATCGAAGATTGTATCAACAAGAATCAAAGACCAAAACTCGACGAATACGGCTCTTATATTTTTATCGTCCTCCATCACTTTCATTATGACGCAGAGAAAAAGATTCTCAGAAGCACCGAGATTCATATCTTCTTCAATGAGAAGTTCGTAGTAACGGTTCATCAAAAAGAGGAACCTCTGATCGAACAACTCAGAGCACGTTGTATGTCACAGGGAAATCCGCTTTCTCGTGGAACCGATCAGATTCTCTATCTCCTTTTTGATCAAACGGTGGATTCCAATTTTCCGATCTTGGACAAGATGAGTGAAGAAATCGTAAAGATTGAAACGCAAATTTTAGTCAATCAGGACAGCCAACAAACGATCGCAGGAATTCTTTTTCTCAAACGGAACCTAACACGCATTCGACGAGTCCTTTCCCCTCAAAGAGAAATCGTAAACAGCCTTATACGAAGGGACAGTCATTTTTTGAGCCCGAAAATACAAATCTATTTCCGGGACGTCTACGATCACCTCAGCCGTTTGTATGAAACCATCGATATGGATCGTGATCTTTTAGGCAACACGATGGACGCGTATTTTTCGGTCATTTCCCAGAGAACGAACGACGTAGTAAAAAGACTCACTCTCATCAGTTTAATCTTCATGCCTCTCACCTTTCTCACCGGTTTTTTCGGAATGAACTTCACAGCCATTCCATACGACAGCACCGCATTTCTCATCATCACCGTGTTAGGCGCGAGTCTCATTCCTCCCGGAATGATCTACTGGTTTCGAAAAAAACATTGGTTCAAAGGATAAGAATGGGTGGAAGAATTCGATCCGATTGCAAAGACGAATTTGGATTCAGAAAGGGGGATGTTTTGACTCGAGCTTCCCGATTGCATGCGTTCGGTTCCATTCTTTCAAAAACAAACGCAAACGTTTCAAAAAATAATTTCCCATAATTCCGTTCCGCGATTGGAAGTGAGACAACTACCGTTTCACCTTGGTCCGATCTTCCATCAAACAAAATTACAAAAGATCGTCAGAGGTTGATACACCGTGGAAGAGAAAGAATCTGTGGGAACTCCCTCGTTTTGATTCCGAAACGACGAAAAGTTTTTTTTCAGAAGGCTGAGGCGTTTCGTCTCTTGATATAAAATTCTAGAATAGAGAAGGAATTCCAAGAAGTTCCCCTTTATATCTTTGAATGGATCACCTTCGACAAAAATCGGATCCAAAGAAGAATGAAGAACGAAAACCGTTCCCGGCCTTTCACCTACAACGTTTGTTCCGACAAAGCGTTTTCACAAAAAGTTGCTTGTGTCAGAGATCGAAAACTTTCCTCAATGTCCGCTCTTTCAGACTCCGTTTTCTCGAAATCGCTCTCTCAGATTGGAAACATATTCCCGGCCTACGGGAAGGACGGTTTCGTCTTCGTCGTTCAAAAATACCTCGTATCCGCCGCCCGCGTTCGATTTCATTCCGGAAATATATTCTAAATTTAGAATGTATTTTTTGTGAATTCTTACGAACCGATCGGAAGGCAATTCCGCTTCCATGTCTCCTAAAAGTTTGGAGGTTTCGTGGTCTTTTTCCAAACTATGGAGAACGCATTTTTTTCCGTTCGCGGTAAGATAAAGAAGTTTGGAAAGAGAAAGCCTATGTAAAACTCCCGATTCCCGAAAGAACAAAAAGGATTCCATTTTGTTTCCTTTTTTTCGAACGGATAAAAATTCTTCCGCCCTCGTCATGGTTTCGCGAAATCGTTCTCTCGAATAGGGTTTGAGTAGATAATCCAATGCGCCCGCTTCGAATGCTTGTAGAGCATGATCTCGATAGGCGGTCGTAAAGACAAGAGCCGGAGCCAACTTTCCTTTTTCTTCAATAACTTGAATGCCCGATTTTTCCGGAAGATTCACATCCAAAAAAATGAGATCAAAATTCTTTCGATCCAAAATCTCCAGAGCCTGACGCCCGTTTCCAACGACGGCTTCGATTTTAAAGGAAGGCCATTCTTCCAAATATTTTCTCAGCAGTTCCCTCGCGGGAATCTCGTCTTCCACAATCAATACGCTAAAATTTGCCTCGATCATATCGAATACTCAAGGAGAACCGTAGTTCCTCCGGACTTCCCTTCTTCTAATTTTAATATAGCGTCCCTAAAATTATAGTCAAGCCTTGCTTGTATGTTTCTCAGTGTACTTCTTATCGCGTTCATTCCAAATCCACCTCCAGTGGGACTCGTGTATTCTCTTTTGGATGTAGAGATGGTTCCGTTGTCTTCGACTGAAATTCGAATTCTTCCGTCTTTTGTTACCGCTTTCACGTAAATTTTTCTTTGAATGTTCGCGGAACTTTCAGAATGTTTAAAGCTGTTTTCCACAAGAGGCTGAATCGAAAGCGGGGGAATCGATACGCCCGAAAAATCTCCGTGACTTTCCATCTTGAGTTCCATAAAATCCGCAAATCGGATTTTTTGTAACTCCAGATAATTTTTTGTAAACTCCCATTCTTCCTTAAATGATACTAATCTCGCGGAATGCCTCTCCGTTAAAAATCGATACGAATCCGATAAAAGAAGAATCGCTCGATCCGCTCTCAAGGGATCGATCTCCAATAACGCGTGAATCGTGTTCAAAGTATTGAACAGATAATGAGGATCCATCCTGGATTGCAAAGCCGCGTAGTGAAGATCCTTAAGCGCGCTCTCCGATTCCTTCTTCTTTTCGATCAGGATCTGCATCGACTTCTCCAGAACGGAGATAAAGAGTGCGAGTATTAACGAACTCAATAGAATATTATAAGAACCGCCGTGTTCTCTTCCGGGACTTTCATCCGATAGGGCTATTGCGTGAAGAATTCCACCGGCCGCCACTCCGATGATCGCGGCAAAACAAGAAGCAAGAATCAGAGTGATTCCGGATTTTAAGATTCCATGTTTTTGGCCGGAAGAATTCAACGATTCGACAGTCATCTCTACGATTCCGCAAACGAAATGAGTCGTAATTTGAGTCGCAAGAAAAACTTTCCAAAATGGCGAATTTGAATTATGCGCGATAAGAAGAGAATTCATCGTTCCGATCACTGTGTTGATGGAGAACCAAAAGAACAGCTTAAACCAACGAATGCGGAGGCCGGAGTTTATCATTTTCACCTGCTTAGAAGAGCATTTAAGCGCATAATTTATTTTCCGTCATTCCGGATTTACCGTCTTAATTCCCTAAAAACTGAAGTTCATTTCCAAGACAGACATATTTTCAGGAAAAGAATTGCCCTGAATCTTTTTTTTAAAGAAGAAAGATTTAGGAATGAAAACGCAGAAAAAATTGACGGAAAAAAGTTTTTTTTTCTTAGTAACGGTTCAGGGGAATCATGAAAAGAATTCAAATCTACTTTATTCTGCTTTTATCCTTATTTCTGGTCCAGAGTATGAACGCTGAGCAAGTCGTTACAACAAAAAAAGACGAACCGGACGCCTATTACGGTTTGGATGTGAGAGCCGTCATATCCCCTTCTTATGGAGCCAAAATACAGAACGAAGCGACCGCATTGTCGACTTCGGGACAAAATGCGCCGGCAAATCCTTATATGAGCCAAAACGATAAATCGGGATTCTCCACTCCCTGGACCTTGCTCATGATCTCCAAAACGTTCCAAGAGACCGGAATACAGACCGAACTCTGGGGCGAATTGATTCGCAATTCCCAGCTAACAGCGGATACACGATCCGACGGCGGAAACAAGCAAAATCCTTATATTATCAGCGTCCGACGCGCGAGCGTTAAAAAAACCTGGGAAACTTCTCTTGGAAGTTATACTCTTAATTTCGGGATGCAAGAACTTCCTCATACGTATACTCAGTGGAGCAATTATTGGAAATGGAGATATATCGATCGAGCGCCGCTTGAGTCCTTGGGTTTCTCCCCTCAACCCGCGGATTTAGGCCTAAGCGCGACCGGTAAATGGTCCGTGGTAAGTTCTCAACTGATGGTGAGTAACGGCGAAGGTTACAGGGAAGCGCAGAATATAAATTCTTCGGGAATGGACATCTCCGCAAGACTCTCCGTTGAACCGCAGTTAGACGAAAAAACCAAGGCTGGCTTTCATCTTTTTTACAGAAAGGAAAATGCCTTCGGTTCCGCCGGTTATGAATGTTATGAAGGGAAGACCGGATGTCTCCCGAACGACCTCAATCTGAATACGGTTCTCGTGAAAAACAAACGCGCCTTACAATCGGACACTGCCGGTTCGGAAGTCAATTTTGTTTGGACCGGTTCCGTGAAATGGAACTTAGGATTGGGAGCTTTTTTCAAAAGACAGAACGGAGGAGAGATCCGAGATAGAATGCAACTTTATGGAACTCCTCTGGTCTACGGCAAAGATAGCTACGGGAGAAGCGCTTACGCTTGGCTTTCTCTCGGACTAGGTGACTTTTCTCTTTTAGGAAGATACGAAAGAGGTACTGGTAGCAACGGAACATTGGGAACGACTGAAACCAGTCAAAAAGAATTCCTTCCCGGTTTCGGAGCTCCTATCGCAAACGCACCTTTATCGCCGCAGATTCAAAACTCTTTGACGGAAACGAATAACAACGGTTATTCCAGCAAGAGTTCGTTTAGAAGGGTGAGCATATTTTTAGAATGGCTTGTTTCCCCTCAGTTTAAGTTGGCACTGGGTTACGTAGAAAATAAAAATTACGATTCCAACGGCGTGGGACAAAACGTCTACGTTGATCAGGCTGGAAACGCTCGGACGCAGAGAGATTATTTGGCGCAGTTTAACGGAGTAGGCAATTTCGGCGTGGTCGCCTACTCGGCAATGGACAGGTGGATCCTTTTAAGAGCCACAGTAGAGTTTTAAATTAGGAGATTGTTATGAACCATAGGATAAAGATCGCATCGATTTTGATATCCCTCACAATGACCGGCGGATCGATCGTGCTCCTCAGTCAGGAGACCAAAACCGGAGATGCGAAAGTCGGCTTTCTATTAGGAAAAGCTCATGTTCAAAAAGCGGGAAAGAGCGCTTGGGAACCTCTCAAGTCGAACGACTTCGTAGACGAAGGAGATTTGATCTCCACGGGGAACGGATCAAGATTAACCGTAGTCTACAAAGGTTCAGAATTCAAAATTCAGCAGAACAGTAAGATCAAACTCGCAAGCCTTCACGGAGAATCCAAAGACGGAAGAATCGAGGTGAATCAAGGGTTTGCCTGGTTCAAAGTGGTCGGATTAAAAGGAAGAAAGTTCGACGTTGCGACCGCGACTTCCACAGCGGGAGTGAGAGGAACCTCCTTCTCCGTGCTATTCGATCCGAAGACAAAAGATTCTTCCTTTTGTACTTGTGAAGGAACGGTTGCCGTTTCCGATTCCGATGGAAAAGAAGTTCTCCAGGAAAAGGGAAAAGGAACTATGATCTCCGCAAAAGATTCCGAGATGAAAAAAGTTGAATATGAAGGAATCATTAAGAAGTTAAAAGCACTTTCGGGATTCGAAGCGAGACTGAAAAAGAACGCTTCCCTTAAAAATTGCCTCTCGTGCCACACTCCGGAAGGATGGACTCCTCCCAACGACGTGCAGAGAGACGAGACGTACGGCAAGCAGTAGTTTCTATAAGACCAGAACCACAACATTTGTTTTGGCCCGGTTCCCCCCGGGCCTTTTTTGTTTTTAGAACACCGACCGTATTTTCAATCGAAATCAAATGAGAATCGAGTTTCAAATTTTAGATCGATGTCTCTGTCGTTCTCGAAAGTAGAAGGAGTTGTATTCTTCTAAGTTTGGATCGTATGACAGAATCACTTGACAATCGATCGAAAGCATTTTATAGAATCCTATTCAAAAGGAAGGAGAAAGATTATGCATCCAGAATTAAATATCAACTATTTGGCGATCCTCGTCGCTGTGGTCGTAAACTTCGTCATCGGATTTCTTTGGTACGGCCCCTTGTTCGGAAAGGTTTGGATGAAAGAAATGAATATCCCTGCCGACTTCAAACCGGACCAAAAGGAAATGTACAAATCCATGGGACTGATGCTCATCGGTTCTTTTCTAACCGCTTATGTTTTATTTTTCACCACGAACGTATGGAGACCATCCTCTTGGCATTTGGGAGAAGACAGTCCGGCTTATGTCTATGGATTCTTTTCCGGAATTTATACTTGGCTCGGATTCTATCTCCCGTTGCAGATCAATAACGTGGCCTTTGAAGGTCGGTCCTGGAAATTTTTCAGCATCGGCGCGGGTTACTATTTTGTTTCCCTTCAAGCAGTCGCAATGATTCTTTCTTATTGGAGAAATTAGGATAAAATGATTCTCTCGATTCGTTTTAACCTAAGAATCAAGGTTTCCATAGAAAGCCTCAAAGTATTTGAGTCAAAACGAATCGAAGGCCTCTAATTCGAAATAAAACAACCCCGGCTCTCTTTCTTGAATTTAGAAAAATACCGGACGTATAATACATCACGAGAAACCCATTGTTCGCATATTAACTTTTCGTTATTGAATGGAATTCAATCCCACCTACCTTTCCAAAAATTTCGGGCGCTCATTGCCAATTTCCTCATCCAACGATTGCAATTTGTAAAAATAGTATTGTAGTCTTCCCGAAACAAAAAGCCATGTAAAAAGAATAAAGTAAACAAACTTGAATAACAGAAGCGCTACTAGTATCAGCCAATGAAACCCGAGAAATTGCATCAATCCATAAACATACAATAATATGATTATCAGCAAGGGAGTACCCAGGCTACGACTTTCGAGTCGGCTCGGAAAAATAACCATAGCAAATGCGCACAAGTATTCCGAAATCCTGAAAAAATCCCCAGAATCAAATTTATAACTCAATACTTCTATTCCTTTCATCAATGAACCTAAAAATAGTTCGGCCAAAAACAAAAGAAAAAACACCAAGCAGATGACAATCGGCGTAATATTCTCTTTAAATTTTTTCCCCGTATAGATCAATAAAAAGCATATTATAAAAATCGCCGTTGTTAAATTATTCAATAAATTATAGAAACTTTTATATTCTTCCGAAGCACTTTCATAGTTCTGAAAATGTAAAAAAATGTAAGAAAGCGATATATATTGAAAAAGCCAAAATACCCAAAGTAAAAACCAATAGAATCGAAACGATTTTGTAATCTCGGCAGATTCCTTTTTTTCTTCTTTCAGACTTAAGGGGCAATAAGCGATCATCAATGTCATACTAAAAATTCCTATAACGCTGATAACACTTATGATCGTAATGAGCAAAGTTTCTAAATTTTGACTCTTAAAATCCCATTGGCCAATAAATCGATTCACAACAGCCACCCAAGAATCGGGAATAAACTTCAAATAAGTTATCAAACCGCCAAAACCAGCCAGCGTTATTCCGATTTTTTTTACCCTACTAATCTCTTTTAACCAATCCCAAAATTCGATATCCATATACTTTCCTTCCAAATTTATTTTCAGGCTCCTTTTATGCTCGTTCCACTAAAACTCCATATTTTAAAGAACATGAATATACTAACTTATTCAAATTCTTGATGAAACCGTAACGAATGCGGACTTAAGACTCGAATGTTTTTGCAGATACGTTTCCAGATTATTCGGACGATAAGAAGAATCCTTAGCGTATCTTTGCAAAACCGATTCGTGAAGCGTCTCGTTCGTTTCGAAGTCCGTATTCTTCTCTTCGCCTATCGGCCTTTCAGAGGAAGGCAAATACCAGGAGGCAGAATCATGCAACGTTCCAAACGAACTAGGATTTATCTCCATCGATGCAAACGTAAGGCCGCAACTTTCTGCTTTTTCCTTTAACCACTGCAAGGCGATATCGGATAATTGAGAGTCCTTATAACCTCCTCCAACGTCCGAGTGAACTCCTACGAACCAAACCTGTTCCATTGTCTGATTGATATCCTTCTTATCTTTTTGCCATAAGGTCGGTCGAAAAGGAGATCTCCTTTCGTCAATAGCGAGAGCTTGATATGCATAAAGAATTTTAGAACTCAAGAGAGTATCATGAAATCGGTTCCTCCACCAAAGAGGATTGATCGTGTAAGTAATGGGAATGCCTAAAGCCCCTACCGTATCCCAGACTCCGATAAACCTAACCGGAGACAGGTCCGCCTCGGGCCAACTTTCTCTTTCTCTAAATCGTTTGGATTCTTCCGAATTAGGATGGTCCTTCGGCTTTCTGGATCGATATATTTCGTAGGCTTCGTTTACTTTTATTTTTAATTTCTCACCTTCTTCCATTTTCAAAATGCCGCAATTTCGGATCAAACCGGCCAAACTTCGAACCGTGAACGCACCTCGGCTAAAACCGAAAAGAAAGATCTCATCTCCAAATTCATAATTTTTGATGATAAATCGATACGCTTGCCTGATGTTCTCGGAAATTCCGGTACCGGAAAGCCCGGCAAGTATCTGCCAAAGCACATTGCCGCTAGTGCCGATTCCTTTGTCATAATAAGGACGGGGATGAATTTCCGGATTTCCGTTTTGAAACGCCAAAAAGAGCTTTCGAACATTCGTTACGGCAAGAACCCCGTCATCCGTTTGTTCCGGATCATTCCAGGTTCCGTCACAAAACAATACTATTTTTTTCATACCCAACTCACATAGTTTGTAAATAGGTTAGAATAGTATAATATTTACAATTATTATCAATAATTTATTTCTTAATGTAATTTTAATATTGTTTAGATAACAATTCGTCATAAACAGAATAGACAGAAATCGTTTCCCTTTCCTCGATTGCGGATCCTAACGACATAATACCGTAAGAGTGAAAAATATTTTTCTCTAAAAATGTGGAAGGATTAGAAATTCAAAGGAGAATCCGGACAAAATTCATTCGATTGATTCCAAAAGAATCTATCGAAAATTCATTTTATTATCAAGGGAAGCAAAGCTTATATTGGAACAAACCATAAGCCCGCAAGCCGGAAGAATTTCAAAGCGATCTCATTTTGATATTTTTGCAAGTCGTTCGCGAATGCAAAATACCCGATGTAAAACTGATTCTTCGATCACATTTCCATGAACTCGCACTCAGTCGCAACAGCAAGCATCTCAACTATATTCAATTCTTCTAAATTTATCTTTTATCATAAAAAAAGGCCGCTTTTGACTGCGGCCTTTTTTAAGAATTCTTATCGATTCCAAATCTTAAGGACAGGTAATCAATACGCCAGGATCGCTGATGGCAGGTCCGCTCGGATTGAGTTTCAATCCGCCGAACACGTATGGATAGGGTTCCGTATCAACGATCGGTAGCGTTTGAAGAATCGAATGCGTCGTCTTTGCGATAATTCCACAAGCCGTCCCGTTTGTGGGATGTGTCAACGCGGGAAGAGAGATGGATGGAGGAAGCGGAATCTCCTTTAATACGTTGTTGACAAGAGGAACGATCAAAGAAGGTACGAGTGGATCCACAACGGCCAAAATTCCCTTTGGATCCAAACCGAACGGATTCGGCGCCCCCGCACCGGAGGAACCTTCCAAGATGTCTAACGTGTAAGATAAACTCGGACCGTTGGAGATCACGATCTTTAGCGCATTCAAATTCGCATACGCCGGATTATTCGTAGGATTGGAGAACGTTACAAAGTCGAAATCGGCAAGTCCTTTCAAACTCGCTCTCGCGGTACTGATCAGATACGTGGAATTGTCCGGTCTCTTTCCTCTAATCGACAACTGGATATCCGTGAAATTTACTTCCAATTTCGGTTTCGCGGTTCCAACCACTGGTTTTAGAGTTCCATTCGGTGCGTGAATCGGACTAACGGATATGACGATATCGTCGGTTCCGTTGATCGCAGGAACAAGCACTCCCGTGGTCGGATCGATTCCGACGAGATTGTCTCTCCCGGGTGCGAGAATATTTACGATCGGTGCGACTTTGATCAAAGACTCCGTTAGCTGAAATAGAGGATCGGTCCCGGCATATTGTTTGATCGTATCGATGAATGTCTTATCGATGTTCAAGTCCAATGCTCTGTTTTTCCACAGATGATAGGCGGCCTGTGTGATCGAATCCACCGTTAGGGAAAGCAACAAACCGGGGTTAGCCGCACTCTGGGAAAACTGATAGAGATTGCTCATCGCTCCGTTCGGTTTTGTAACAACGAATCCGCTCGTGACCTGGTGTGTTCTCGGAGAACCGATCGGATTCTTAGCCGTAATTCCGAGATCGATCGATCCGACGATTCCTCTATTGGAACCCGTCACTCTCACCTGAGAATCCATTCCCAACTTAATCTTAATGTTCAACGGAAAATTCGCAAGCGGAGCAGGTAAATAAGAAGGAAGTGCGATGTCCACTCCGGGTGTTTTCAAAGATCCGATGATAGAATTCAATACCGATGGCGCTACATCTTCTATGAAGTTTCGCAACATCGATCTTGTGATGAGCGGAGTCAACGCCGGAACCATTCCATTCGCGGCCCCTTCCGTTGTTCCCGCGAGCCAACCTGCGAGTCCGCTCGTTGTCGCCTCCAACTTCACTTGGTTCACTCTTCCGTCCCTATCTTTTACGGTGAGATTATTAGACCAATCGGTCGTATCGAAATTGGAAAGAGTAGTGATCGGAGTGAATATATTCAAAGCCGTATCGCCGTTGGAATCGATCGTTAGACTCGCCTTCCCCGTCGTGTTTCTATCAGCAGGCGGAGAATCATTGTAATTCAAATACGCCGTTGTTGAAAATACGAATCTGTTTCCCGAACCGATGACGAGAAATAAGGAACCTCGACTTCTTGCGATCATCACCATGTCCACGGCGAGAGTTTTTCCTTTGAACTGAAATCCCAATTCTCCGGTGTTGTTTGCGACCATGTTGACGCCGATGTTTTTCAACGCGGGAAAGCCGGCGACTCCGGTATAAATCGTGATCCCTGTAATGTAAACGTCGATATCAAAGTCGGTGCAACTCGTAAAGATCAGAGTCGCACAACCTTCTTGAGTAAAACCTCCCGGATTCTCCCCTGCCCCTCCACAATAACCGTCTCCAAAACCCGTGGCGGAATCTCCGTAGTTCCGAATATACTGAGGCATCGCGAAACTTCCGATTCCACTGTAATCGATACAATAGGAAGATCGTCGCGTAGAAGTTTTTGGAGAATCGGCAAACTGATTGAACGTGTTTCCGTTTACCTTAAAATTCCCCGCAGTAAACCTTTCCAATACTTTGGATAAAAACGGCATCGCCTGAGCCTGATCAAGAATGATCGAACCTCCGTTTACAATCATATTGTCCGGAGTCGAGTTCACATTACCGTAGTTAAACGTAGCAAACCTCTTGAATATTTTTCCCGAGGCTACGGTGATTTCGTAGTAATAAACGTTACCGCCGATAAACGGAGGAATTGCAGACGTAGTCAGGTTCGTCGTCAACGTGGTGTTCATTGGACAAGGAGGCGCGGAGCAGATGTCGATTCCGCTCGTATTCGTATCACCCATATGTTTGAGCTTGATGGATTGAATCGAATTGCTTCCGGTAAGCGGATTCGTAAATGTAGAAGTTAAAGTCAAGGTCGGAGTCGTCGCCTTATTGAACGTGATGTCGTTCGTTCCGCCTAACGTGTTTGTCGTATTAATCTTACTCGTCATCAGATAATCCGGTTCGGTGGTAAAACTCTGAGAATAACTGGTCAGGTCCTGTCCGTCGATCGTCTTCGAATTATTGGTGAGAGAAAGAGTATATTGTTCGTTCGTCTTAAATTCCCGATACGGATCGAAAATCAAACGAGAGCTGGACGCCCAATAGAATGTACCGCCCTTTCCCGGTCCGGGAAGAATCCCCGCACTTGGAGATAAGATCAAATCGGCTTGTACTGTCGTTTTATTCATCGGATGAGAAAAACGAATTTCGATACTTTTGTAACGATCCACATCCGTAGTCGATGCGATATAAAGAGTCGCTTCCGGAGCGACCGCTCCGAAATTTGCGGGAAGACTGGTAGGAGTGTCGGTCTCCGTATACGGCGCCACCACGTTAGCCGAAACCGTGGTATCGGTAGAAAGTCCGAACAAGGAAAGGACGCTGTTCAGGGGAGAACCAGCCTTCTTATCCGAATTACATCCAACGTTTAGAGAAATCAAAACTATAAAAATTACCGCTAAGATCGATTTTCTTTTTTTGTTCATCTCTTTTTACACCAATCCTCTTTCTTTATCACTGCACCGAAAACATAAAGTTCATATCATCCCAAAGCGTCGACGTCGGCTGGTCGTCGTTCCAATTGTCATACATATAAAAACCTACCGGACTAAACTTTCTTCCCGCCTGATAGATGTCCGCCATCTGCTGAATCAAGGTTCCGGTTGCATACAGAAACGAACGGTTCGTATCTTCTTTGTTCTGAATGATATCGGATCTTAGAAAATTCTTAAGATCCGAAAACAGGTCCTTCGTAGTGAAGGCGGGATTCATAAACATTCGATTCTCGAGATAAGAGAAGAATCCGCCGCTCGTCGCGAGATAATAACCCGTACCGTAAAGTGGTCTGCCGTAAGGCGCCATCGCATCTAAAACAGGAGGAAGGCTTTGTGTAAGAATATTGGTGATCGTGTATGATCTCGTATTATCCGGATTGTAAAAAAGAGAAGAAGCCAAATTCAAGAGTTGTGTGATATCGGAGCTACTCGGAGAAATATCCAACAAAAGATCGAAGAGAAAATCCAAACTCGCCACGATGGACCAACCGGAACTTCTCGAAAGATAATCTTTGAAAAGATTGACGACGTCGTCCACTCCGACCCAAAGAGGATCGAAAATATTCGTTCCATTGACTGTCGGATAGTTTGCTACCTTGTCTCTCCATTCCGTAAACTTGGTCTCTATGTTAAATTGAGTCGCGGTAGGAGTTTCCGCCGTGAACTTAATCTCACCCATGATCAGCTTGAGTCCGTTGAAAACTTTCACTTTGACGTTCACGTTCGACGGTTGACCCAACTGTCCGACGAATTTAACGAGCCCGGTAAGAAGTTGTGTTTTCCCGATCAGATTCAAAGCACCGTCTTGAAAACGTCTCGTATTCTCCGAAAGGACACTGATGATCGTTCTGTATTCTTGCGCGCCAGAATTCGTAAGAGGAAAATATTCCATCGTGGATGCGATCGGATTTCTAAAACCGTCCGCCATACCGACGGTTCGAACTTGTGTAAAACTAGGAGGAGCCGGATTGGTCGGCAAAGTCGCAGTCGTGTCGGGTCCGAAAAAAACGAGGGGACGGGAAAGAATTTCAGCAAGATTGGTTAGGATCGTATATGGATTCTTAAATCCGGCGGTCTGCTGACCGGAAACTTGGTCGTCTAACGATTTTGCTAATGCGACAACCAAGGGCGTAAGCGTATTTCTCTGAGCCCAGTTTGCGTTTACTTGATCCGGGATCACTTTTCCGGCGGTGGTAAAACCCAGTCGTTCCAATACGGGAACGTTCAAAGAAATCACCGGAGGTAACATTCCGTAAATCAAATCCGGATTGGGAACGATCAAGGACCAGAGAGCCGGATAAACGAAAGTGACTTGAAACGCCTGCTGTCCATCTGCTCCGAAACCCCAACCTTCCAAGAGCATCACGGAATCACCCGGAGTGTTGGAAAGATATGTTAGGTTCGAACCGGCGGCGTTATACGCCTTTACATAATTTGCGTTATCGATCGTCCAACGTCCGTTGTCCGTCGCACAAGCGCTCGGCAAACAGTTCGGCTTGAGGTTAAGCATTCCCACAAGTCCGTTCCCGATCGCGGTGATAAACAGGGCTTCCTCGAAAGCGACGGTTGCGGCTAACTTAGCACGAACCGGCAAAACGGCGACGAAACGTTTTTCATACAACAACCATTGAAGATTTTTGTAAAAAGCTTCCTCGTCGCTATCGACCGCACGTTGCGCGTCCGTTTTCGGGATTTCCGTGATCGTATAGAATGTATTCGGAACGTTCGGACCGTTTTGAAAATTTCCTCTCAGACCGACATATTTTGTGTTGTTTGGTGCGGGAAGATTTAGTTGAATTTCATAACTATGCGTATTCCAACTCGGCTGAAAGAGGGTTTCGGAAAGATCGGAATTGCGTGTGATCGTCCCATCCGGAGAAAGATAATTCCCCGCGCCGTCTCTTCGATTCTTGTTGTAGTAAGGACCGTAACCGCCGAAGGTCACTCGTTTGATCCAATTCATTGCCCAGGGAAGTGTCTTATTGTAAACACGATCGAAGTTTCCCGCCGTTGGATCGGTAATGGGTGCGGTTACACCTCTCGCTTTGTCTTCCAGTAAGGAAAGAACCCTGCTGTTCATATCGAATTGATGAACCGCTCCGTCCCGATAAACCTTACCGCTACTCTTACTTAGATTTGTAATATTCTTAAAATTGAATGGACTAGAAGAACCGATCACGGACTTGAGGGAATGAATCGCATCTCCAACGGTCAGCTCTCCCCCCGTGGAACCGTCGATCCAATCGTTCGTCGTATCCGTTGTATCCCAATGAAACCCGTAGTTATTAGCGATCGTAAGAACGACAAAGAGGGTTTCCAAAGCGGACATCGATCGGCTCGTTCCGTCATACGCACGATCCTTTCCGTCTACGTCGATTCGGATGAGTTCTTTGAGGGATCCGTCCACGTTCGTAGGTTTCGCTCCGAAATCCAAAAGACTGAGATTCTCCGCAGTCTTTTGCAAAAGGTTTACTGGAGTCGCTGTGATCGCTCCCGTATCCAGAAGCGTACGAACATTTTGAAAACTCTCCATCATAAAAGCTTTGAGCTCTGCGGGATGAGCCGGATCGCTGTAATCGGCGTTGTACTGAGCACCGCCTGCAGTAAAATATTTATCCAGATTGAATACGAGTTCCTTCATCGCGGTATTCGGAGTTTTGAAATCCGAAAAACCAGCTCTTTTGAACATCATCTCACCCAAATCGTAGACGATGGAAATAAAACCGTCCTTGAGAGAACGATCCGAAACCAAAACCGGATCGAAAAATCCGTTGAGAAGACTTTCCACACCGGCTCTCGCATTTGTGTTCGCGATCAACCCCTTATAAGCGACGTCCTCGATCTCCACAAGAAGATCTCGCGTACTTTGACTTTTTAAATCCTTCGAAAAATCGTGAATCGACTGTGTAACTTGATCCTTGGTTTTGGAAAGATATTCCTGGCGAAGCACGTTAGCCGAAATTGGAACTATGTTTCGAACAACCGGCTTCGGATAATAACGAATCTTTTCAAAAAGTGGCTGAACAGCGTTATAAGCGTCCGAATTCGTGGTCTCCAATTTCTCGATCAAGGAAGCGGAATCCGTGCTCAGAGCCTGAATACTCGGTCTGCTGACAAGAAGCGCGGACTGAGTCGCGCGAAGCGTTCCTAAATTGTCGTCTCTCGTGGCTTTTGCGAGGTTGTCTCCCAATGCTTTGTTGAAGTCGACCGGTTCTAAACTTACAAAAAAACTTTTTAAGACGGGGTAGCCGTTCAGAATCGTAAATAAAGTGATTCCATCGTAGGAATCGATATTATCAAAGAAGATCTTAGAATCGTATTTTGTGGAATGAGGTTTGCATCCTAGGGAAAGGAGAAAGAGGAAAACGAACACCATTAGAATTCTATAAGATAGAAGTCTACTTTTGGAAAGCGCTATGGCACAGCTCGATTTTCGTCTTGTTTTGTTTTTCAAATTCATCCCTAAAATCCTCTTCTTCGGTTTCCCTGGAGGCACTCCCCTGTAACGATCGTTACGGGGTTTTATATATATGCTAGATTCTAATTATTTTATAAATATATGCAAATGTTTTTTTATATCAAGCGTTCAAATTTTATATCAATCGCTACAAAAATGATAACTTGCTCATATTTAATATATCGATTGTTATATTAACGAGAAAAAAGGCTTGGGCATAAAAAAGGACCGGTTCCCTTTTTCGAGCAACCGGTCCGAATTCGCAGGAAAAGCGAATTCTAAAATTACGGTCCGGAAGTGGCCGGAGCGAATTTTTTCTTATAAACCGCGTATCCGATCGCGCCCAAAAGAAGAACCAACCAGATATACCAGAATTTCACGAGAAGAATCGTGATCGCCGTAAGGACAAAGGCAATCACACCAAGAACCACCTTGATCAGACCTCCGCCTAAATCCCCCACAAAAGGAATGAAACTCAGAAGAGACGTAAGAGGTCCTGCCATCAGAGTAAAACTACTAAACATCGCAATGAATCCGACAAACCGTCCCACCCATTTCATCGTGTTGTCGTCCGATTGAATGTCTTTCATCGTTTCCGCAAAACCGCCGATGCTCGCACTTAAAAATTTATTTCCTTCCGCTGAAATAAATTTACCGACCTTTGTCCCTTTGATGTCTCCGATAAAAGTCATCTCACCTTCTGGAATCGGAGTTACGGAAACTTTCACTCTTTCACAACCTTCTTTCTCGGCTTCGGCACAGGACTTGGAACTAAAAAGATATCCGTCTCCCAAAACAAATCCGTTCGTCTTGATCTCATCCTCATTCGCGTCTCTGGAAGAAACTTGAGAAGTGAAATCCACGTCGGAAAGATTTACGGAATACGATTTTCCGTCCGAAAGAACCGATCCACCGGAAGCGGATTCAGATTCGTCTTTTACGGATTTTCTATGGAAGGCTTTGGCGCGACATCCGGACAATTTAAAATTGGAGGGATTCTCCGGAGAAGAAGTCCATTCAAGAACACAATTGCGTACTTCCTTTTTGTTACTTCCGGATCCTTCGGTTTTGGTTTCTTCGTCCCAAGCATATACTTCGGAGCTCGCAGAATAGGAAATGTAAGGTCCACTCTTTACAAAACTTCCACTGAGCGGATCCGCTTTTAGAGTTCCGGTAATGTAAGAAGGTTGCCCTTCTTTTGCAGTTCCCACGGGCGCGGCATTTTTGAGCGCGGCGCTTGCTTGTTCACAGGTTTCTACGTTGTAGATGATTATAAACGAAACCGGTAACAACACAATTCCTGTGAGAATACTCTTAAAAGAATTTCCCATCTGTGATAGGAAACCTACACTTTCTGTTGAGGACATTCCGTCCGGGCTTTCAAACGCCATTGAACTTTCTCCTTTCTGAATTACAACTTGCTCCAATCCGATCCTTATCTTTTTCTCAACGACAAATCGAAAGATTTCGACTTATAGAAAGACAGGAATTATAAGAGGCCTGGAGAGTTTCCGGGAAATCGGATGTTTGTAAATAATTTTTTATCTAATTTCAGGTTGGAAAGAATGGGAATCGAACGCGAAAACACGTAAAAAGGAAAGAAATCTCTAATTTAAAAGGAATCCAATCGATCGATCGTTCAGGGCTAAAAATCGGGAGTTCATTCCTTGGCGTCGATTCGATTCGTTTGAGAGGAAGAAGGCATCGTCATACCGACGTAAGCATATTCCGTCACGGACTCTATAAATTCCTTCATCTCTTTGTCCGTTTTCTTCGGTTTAATTCTTCCTTCGAGAAAAAGCATCGCGATCCCGTGAATCATCGACCATGCCGCGATGGTCTTCTCGCGAGTATTACCTGGTCGAATCGCCCCCAAACGTTGTCCCAATCGAATGATCTCGTGCAATTGCCTATACGTTCTTCTTGAAACCGCGGAAAGCGCCGGATGTAAGTCCACTCCTCCGAACATAATTCTTGCGAATTGCTGATTATTTAATATGAATTGAATATAGGTCCAACCAAGAGCGCGCATTCTTCCGATAAAATCGTTGTCCGTTTTTTTCAGTTCCTTCTGATACGAAGAGAAATATTTTTGAAATCCTTTTTCAGCTACCGCCGCGAGGAGCGCGTTCTTATTTTCAAAATGGTGATACGAAGCGACGTGGCTCACCCCCGCCAAAGCGGCGACCTTTCGAAGGGAGATTTCTTCAAGTGGGGTTGTCTTTAATAGTTCGGCCGCGGCCAAAATTAAATCCTCCCGGACCGTAACTCCGTCCTTTTTGAAAGGCCTTCCTACCCCCAAGTGCTGACGACGCGAAACCTTTTTCTTTACGGGCATATCCACTATATACCGCAGGATTTATTTTTCGGCAAGACTATAATTACCAGTGGTAATTTAATTCTTGATCTGGATTTCATTTATATTACCAGTGGTAATTAATTAAAAGATCTACGGAGATCGATCATGGAAAAGGCGTTTCAACCCGTTCAAATAGGAAAATCAACCATCCCCAACCGTTTTATCATGGGATCTATGCACCTGGGCCTCGAAGGAAAAATCGGAACGGCGGAAAGAATGGCGGCTTTTTATGGCAAACGTTTCGAAGGAGGCGTCGGCCTGATCGTTACTGGCGGAATCGGAGTCAACGAAGAAGCGAGGGGATCGAAACACTTCTTTAATATTCAAACGACAGAGCACGCTAACGAATTAAAAAAGATGAACTCTCTTTTAAAAGGAAAAGGGATCATGTGTGCGCAACTTTTCCACGCCGGAAGATACGCCTTTGATAGAAACTGCGTGGCTCCATCCGCAATTCGAGCGCCGATCAATCGATACGTACCACGAGCGCTCACCGAAGAAGAATGTTGGAAAACCGTAGAGGATTTCGGTAAAGCCGCAAAACTTTCTTTAGAAGCGGGTTTCGGTGCCGTTGAAATTATGGGAAGCGAAGGTTATCTCATCAACCAATTCTTCTCCGCAGTGACCAATCAAAGGGACGATCATTTCGGAGGAGATTTGCAAAGAAGAATGAATATGGCTGTGGAAGTTCTTCGCTCCGTGATAAAAAATCTACCGGAAGGATTTCCCGTGATCTTTAGAATGTCCGGGATCGATCTGATTCCCGGAAATCCGACGTTCGAAGACGTTTGTCTTCTTGCAAATACATTAAAAAAAGAGAATGTTTCCGCTCTGAACATCGGCATCGGTTGGCACGAATCGCGAATTCCCACGATTAGTCAATTGGTTCCAAGAGGCGCCTGGGCCAACATCGCAGGAAGAATCAAAGAAAAAACTCCCGGTGTTCCGATCATCGCTTCGAACCGAGTCAACGATCCCGTCACGGCGCAAACCATTTTTGAAAAAGGCCAGGCGGATATCATATCGATGGCTAGACCCTTTCTCGCCGATTCCGATATCGTAAACAAAATTCAAACCGGGATGTCGAGTCGTATCAACACTTGTATCGCGTGCAATCAATCCTGCCTAGACCACGCTTTTATCGATAAATCCGTTTCGTGTCTTGTCAATCCCAGAGCGGTCAACGAATTGGAATACGAAATACACTCTCCCGTAAAATCACAAAAGGTCGTAGTGATCGGCTCTGGTCCCGGCGGGCTCGAAGCCGCGAGAGCGAGCGCGTCTCTGGGACATAAGGTAATTCTAATAGAGAAATCGGACCAACTCGGAGGACAATTCAATCTCGCGTCCAATATTCCGGGAAAATCCGAATTCAAGGAAACGATCCGGTATTTTAAAAACGAACTTACGGCGCTCGGCGTCGAGATTCGTTTGAATACGAATTGTGATCTCAAATTGTTAAACGAAATCGATGCGGACACGATCATCTTTGCTACCGGGGTTAAGCCGAGAGAATTCGATCTTCCCGGAATCGATCTTCTTCCGCACGGAAATTATACGGATTATCTGACAGGGAAATTTTTACCCGGAAAAAAAGTCGCGGTGATCGGCGGCGGCGGAATCGGCGTGGATGTCGCGCACAAACTTACGGAAGATCACGATCCGACGTTGGAATCTTATTCTAAAAAATACAATATCGATTCTTATACGAATGCCGTCATTCAACCGCACCGTTCGAAACGAGAAGTCGCGATCTTTCGTAGAAACGGAAAACACGGAGCGGGTTTGGGGCCGACCACATTTTGGGCTCTCAAGCAGGAACTGGAAGCATCGGGAGTGGAATTTTTTCAGGGACTCAACTACAAAGAAATCACGAAGGATGGAATCAAAGTGATTCTCAAAAACGGAGAGGAGGTTTTATATCCCTGCGATTCCCTCGTTCTTTGTGTGGGCCAGGAAAAGGAAAACGCAGTCTATGAAACGTATCGATCCTTACATCCCCAAAAACAAATCTTTCTCATCGGTGGAGCAAAAGACGCAAAGGGAATCGACGCGGAAAGAGCCTTTCTCGAGGGACTCAACGCGGCATTTGCGATCGGAAAAGAAAATCGAGTTTCCCAAAGCGCATAAGGAATTGGAACGAAGAAAATGATAGCCAACAATTATTTCACCGATGACGAAGATCTAAAACTATTTTTCGAACATTTGATCGACTGGTCTTCGATCGTAAAAGCGACGGAAGGCGAAGAATTCTTCGATCACGAACACTATAAAAAGACCGCCGATCCGAGATTGGAAATGGCACCTTCTAACGTGCCAGAGGCGATCGAACTTTATAGATCCAGTTTGGAATCCTTGGGGGAATTTTTCGGCAAAGAGGTTTCTCAACTTTCACAAACCATGGATAGAAAACACCTCCGTTACGAAAACGGAAAAGTGATCTTTCCTGAAGAGACCGTATTCATATACGAAAAGTTTCGGGAAACGGGATTGATGTCCTATTCCATTTCAAGAGAAGCGGGAGGACTTGCGTTACCCGCAACCGTAGGTGCCTTTTTTGTTATGATTATGGCAAGAGGAGACGTTTCCTTTTGTATGACCGTCACTCTTTTAAACCTAGCTCAGATCGTCGCGAGATTCGGAACCAAGGAACAAATCGAGGAATTCGCCGCAAAAGCCGCGTTAGGTGAGACGCTCTTTGCTATGGCTCTTACCGAACCCGATTTCGGATCGGATCTAAATAACGTAAGAACGACCGCGACAAAGACCGAGGACGGAAGTTATCGGATCAACGGAACCAAACGATTTATCTCTCAAGGATGCGGCCTCGGTCCCTATCCATCGAGCCTTTTGACTCTTGCAAGGACCGGAAAACAAAACGGAGGCGCAAGGGGTTTATCCGTTTTCCTAGTCAAAAGTTCGGACGTTACCGTCGCCGGAATCGAAACGAAAATGGGGATTCACGCGTCGCCGACCTGCGAGATTGTCTATGAAAATAGTTTCGCCGAATTGTTAGGCGAAGAAGGACTTGGACTTACTCGGTACACCGCTGGAATGACGAATTTTATGAGACTGGGAAGTGCGGCCGGAGGTCCCGGTGGCGGAGCCGGAGGATTCTACGAATCCAAAAAATACGCGGAGGAGAGAATTCAATTCGGAAAACCGATCGCTGAAATTCCGGCGGTTTCCGAAATGCTTCACAAGATCCAAAGAGAAGTCAACGCAATGAGACTTCTTACCTTCGAAACGGCGAGAGTTGTGGATATGTATCAGCATCATCAGATTCGAATGGAAAAAGCGAACAAAGAAGAACGTGAAATTCGAAAAGAGGAAAGGGTGAAAACCTGGGGAAATCTCGCCTCCATCCTTACCCCGATCGCAAAATATTATTGCTCCGAAGAAGCGCATAAGTGTGCAAACCTTGCGATTCAGATTCACGGGGGAGCGGGTTATACGGAAGACTATGACGTTTCCAGAATGTTTCGAGATTCGAGAATCAATACGATCTACGAAGGAACGAGTCAGATTCATGTAAGAATCGCGACGGGAGCGATCGTCGCCGGAATGACGGCAGACGGAAATTTCAGAAAATATCTGGAGACGATACAAAAAGAAGTAAAAGAACCTTCTTCCTTTCTTCTCGAACAATGGAACCTTCTCGAGAGTGCGATCAAAATATTCAAATCCATCGAACGAGACGAAACAAAGGAAAGAGTTGCAGAAAATCTAATGGTCCTTACATCCCGATATCTTTGCGGTTTATTGTATGAAAGGGCTATCTTAAAACTCAAGGAACAAGAACACGAATCCTTACACCGATGGACGGGCGACTGTCGAGCCTACCTAATCGATAGCACTGCGATTGCAAAGTCGTGCATCTACAGGATCGAAAACGCAGAATAAACAAAGGAACGATTCGATCGAAAGAACGATCGAAAATCCGGAAGACTTTTTTTTCGAGAGAATTTAGAATCGAAGAATTCATCTTGGACTAAAATCGGTATGTCTTCTTACATTTTTTTGTATCCTTTTTTTCTATTCTATCTTCCCGTTCAGTATTGGTTGGGAAGCCGTGGAATCGCCGGTAATTTTTTACTTGCGACCTTGCTCTTTGGAGCCTTTTTCTTTTGGATTCTTCAAAAGAAAAAATACGATCTTTACAAGCCCATTCCCTCTCACTTCTGGATTTTATACTGGTCGTTGATCGTATTTGTGGAAGGAATTCATTATACGGAAAATGCGTTGAACTCTTTTTTGCTCGGAGACCTGGACTATACCGCTCAAGCAAGAATGATGTCGACCCTATTCAAAGGAAGGATATTTGAAACTCAATATTACGGATGGAATGAGAATGCGAATTTCCTTTCCCACCACTTGTCTCCGTCCATTCTTCTTTTGTCTCCGTTTCCGATTTTGTTCGGATCGGAATTAGGATTTGGAATCGGAGTTTTTTTCTTCAGTGCGATCACACTTCCCCTACTCTTCCTCTATCTCAAAGAATCAGCGATCTCCGAAGAACTCTCCGTCGTAGCGGTTCTACTCTGGACCGGATCCTCGAGCTTCTACCGCTTGGGACATTCTCTTCACTTTGAAATTTTGATTCCGGTCTTATTTCTTTTGCTTTTGATAGGAATTAAAAAAAGAAACCCCTTCGTTTGGATACCGTCTCTCATACTTTTTTTAGGAATCAAAGAGGACCTTTCGATTTATTTGGCAGGTCTTTCTTTTTTTCAGATCTTCACGGATAAGGAAAGAAAAAGAGAATGGGTTTGTATCTTTCTATCGAGCCTCTTTTATTTCGGGATTCTCCAACCGTATTTCCGTTCTTTTGCGGGAAATTCCGCAGAACGAAACTGGAAAGAATACTGGGGAGGCGAGGAAGTAAATCCGGTGAATTCAGCTTTTCACTATATTCAAAATCCGGAAAGTATCAGACAATACGCAAAAGGTCTTCGGGATTTAAGTTTCGAATGGGGTCTATGGAATTTAATCTCCGGATGGATTCTTTTGCCGTTCCTCGGTTTGTATTCCCTCTTTCGACTCTCGATTCATCCTTGGGTCCGAGAAATGTACAGCTACTATATCTATCCATTGATCCCGTTCCTCATCGTAATTCTAAAGAACGGCGCGGAAAAAATTCAAGGCTGGATCGCAAGGGAAGAAAAGTTACGTCTCTTCCCTTTTTCGAAAGAGAAAAAAATTCTGATCCTCCTCGTTTTGACTTTTTTCTTTTCCGTTTATAGAAACGGAAGGGACGGACAGTATCCGATCCGACTCGAACCGAATCAAGAAAAAGCAAAGGAATTAAGAACCCTATTAAAAACGATCCCGTGGGGAGAGGTTGTTTCCGCAGGTTTTCACCTATCTCCGTATGTTTCCATTCAAAACGAAGTGTATCCGATCCGAGAGAATCGAGATTTCAAAAAATGGATCGTTCTTGATCTCGAGTACAATTCTCCTTATCTTTCTTCGGATAGAATTCAAGGAAGAATTCGAAAGGAAATCGAAGAGAAAAAAATCGAAATCGTATCGCAAACAAAAAACTTTGTCTTATATAAAAATCGATAAGTTTCTCACTTACAATATTCTTTCAATCTTTCCTTTGAATCCTCATAGCCAAGGTCCAATGACTTTTGAAAATCCTTACAGGCCTATGCGGTCTTTTTTAAAAATACATAGGCTAGACCACGATTGTGAAAAGCGACGTCATCTTTCGGATTCATCTGAATCACTTTTGAATACGTGGCGACCGAGTCCGCGTATTTTTTTAATCCGTATTGCGCGTAGGCGACCTCAAAATATCCGTAAGAATCTTTTTTATCCAGGGAGACCGCTTTCTGCGCGTCCTTCAATCCTTGCGCATAGTCTTCTTCTTTGTTTTCGCAACGGGCTTTGAACTGATACAATTTCGCGTTCTTATTGAATCCCAAGTCGATGGCTTTCTGAAAATCTTCGATCGACTGCATACAATCGTCCAATCGTTCGTGACTGTATCCCTTATATAAATATGCTTCCGCTTTTTTAGGATCAAGCTCGACGGCTTTTTCAAAGTCGGTAGCCGCGTCCGAATAATTTTTTAAATAATAAAACGCGAGCCCGCGATTGTAGCGCCCCGATGCGTCGGTGGGAACCTTCTCGATGTATTTGGAATAATCGTCTAACGCGCTCTGATAGTCTCCTCTTTCATAAGCGTCGTAGGCTCGATTGAAAACTAAGTTCGGATCTTCTTCCGGTTCTTGAGAAGGTGGGGAAGAAGAATTCGAGGATTGATTTGTGTTCGAACTCGACTTCATTTCTTTCAGAACGGAATCGATCCCATCCGAAATTTGTTGAAAAAAGGAAGGACTTGCAACTGCCCCCGGATCGACGACCTCTTCGGTTTTTGGAAAAAGCAAACTTCCGATAAGAATCACGATGCCAATTACAAAAAACCAACCGAAAAGAAACGAGTCCAAAAGTTTATTTTCCATCAGGCAATAGAAATCGAATTCTCCCAAGAATTCAACTTTTTATTGATTAAAAATTTGTCTTAACTCTTCTGTTTTCGGATTCTAAAACGAGGTAAGACGAGCCGAAACGGATTTCGACTCGACTTTCATTTATCGAAGTCTCATTCCGCTTGGATCGAGAGCGTCGATTGATTGCTCGGGTTGTGCTTTACATCCAATCCATAGACCAACGCGGTAGGAACCGCGTATTGAGGATCAAAAGTATCCAGAGCGATCGCAATTCTATTTCCCGCCGGAACGTCATAAGCGACCGCATTCAGGTCGATTGTGAGATCCGATGTTTCAAACGCGGAAACATAGACGGAAGCGGTCCCGTGAGTAATCAACTTCCCCACTCCGTTACTTCCTACATCGTAAAAGTAAACATTCACATTCGCTTTTCCTAATGAAGAAGAAACCTGACCCTTCCAGATAATTTTACCTCTGATTTTCAGGACGGAGGCAAGAGAATCCGATTCGTAGACGATCCCATTGATTCTGCTCAACCAATCCAAAGACGCCGTAACGGGAACCTCGAGATGTGAAGCAAGAATATCGGAAATCAAAGGAATCCCGGTGGTCGCGATCGTATCCGCTCCGGAGAGAATTCCCGTATTCTGATTGTTCGTATTTTGCGTAGAGGAAATTTTTCCGTCTGTAAACAGAGTTCTCGGTTTTAAGTAATAAGTTTTTTCCGAGACGGTTGAAGAAGGCCAGGAAGGAAGTGTCACCCTCGGTCCGTTGAATCTTTTTTGAAAGGAGACTTGAGGTTTCGTCATGATTCCGTTGTTGATTCCTTTCAACCAGTAATCGAACCAAGCGTAAGCGTTGTCCCAGATCGGATTGGAAAGACCGAGAATGCCGCCGATCTCCGCAGTCGCGTGAATGCCTTCGTTCATATCCAATTTTTTGGGAACGGTCAAAGAAGCATAGTAGTCGAGCATCTGATTCGGATTGAATAAGAAGTCTTCGAAGTTGCTCGATATATAAACCGGTTTACCGGAGGCGTTGAGTTGAGAAACAAAACTCGCAGGAGAACGTTCCGCCGCCCATGTAGTAACGCCGGCGATATCCGTATGGGAGAGAAGTTTCCCAAAGTTCTCGGCGATCACAGGATCCATTCTTCCCGTAAAATAACCGGCACCGATCAAAATCAGACCCCAGACTAAACGAGGTGTGTCGTTTCCGTAAAGCGATCGTTTGAGATCTCCCCATCCGCTCATCGCTACCGCGGTTTTGATTCTCGGCTCCGAGCTTACGCCTAACAATGAAATTCCAGCTCCATAAGAAATTCCTGATATTCCAATATTAGAAGAATCTACTTGTGTGTTTGTTTGAAGCCAATCGATCACCGCGGATAAATCCTGACGATCCTTTACGCCTGCGGTATTGATCAGACCACTCGATATCCCGAACCCCCGAGTGCTGTAGCTCAACACGATGTATCCTTTTTTTGCGAGTTTTGCGGCGGGGACGAGATATTCATATTCGTTCAAGGCCCAACTGTTTACAAAAATCACGGTCGGGTATTTTTGTCCGGATACAAGATTCTTCGGTTGAAAGAGATTTGCCGCGAGAGAAGTTCCGTCTGCAGAACGAATCACGATGGAATCGTTAAAAGTAAAACTCCCGTCGTTCTCCGCTTGAAATGCCGAATCCACCTGGGAAGAAGTGATCCCTTGCTGAAAGTGGCTCGGTGCCGAAGTTCCGTTTAAAAGAGCCGTTGTCGCGCCGGGGATCAACGCCGCTAAGACCGCTCGATTCTTTTGCGACGAGTCAGCGGATTCGCTACCGCAGTTCATTAAGAAAGTTAGCAGAAAGAAAACACTTCCTGCTTTTAACACACTTGTTATTCGAAATCCAATTCTCATTTTTTTTCTCCTAAAGCTTTTAGCGTAAAACGCATTTTTCACTTATGGAGAAGAAGTTTACTCTTCGCACACGAAGAATTCGCCTAAGATTCGGATTTGAGCCAAATTAAAGGTCTTAGATTTAAAATTAAGATCTCTTTTTGGGGGATTTTCCAAATGAACCGTGGCTTCGTTTAAACAATAAACGTTTGTTCAATCCTATGCAAGAGGAATCACCGGTTTTGACTGCTTCCAAGATTACTTTGCATTGGATCACTCAACCGGATCGAATCTTTCTCGCCATTCTCAAATAATCCCGAGGCGATGTCCCGATAACGGATTTGAACGCAAGATTGAAGGTCGCCTTCGAATTAAAACCGGAACGATACGCGACCGAAAGGATATTGGCTCCTTCTTCCGATTTGAGAATTTCTGCGGCTTCCTGAACCCGATAAGAATTGATAAACTTGGAAAAGTTCATTCCTTTTCTTGAATTTAAGAATTCCGTTAACTGATAGGGCTTTAGATTCAACCGCTCGGCCAACGTGGAAAGATCCAAATCTTCCTGGAGGAATATTTTTTCAACGTTCATAAGCCGATGTAAGAGAGATTCCACCTCGGTAAGGTCTACACTTTCCAATCTGGAATTTTGATATGCTTCTTTCACTGCAGGGCCGATCTCACCCAACAGCTTTGGAATTCTCTGATGGAAAAGATATGCGATTACGCTATAAACAGTGGTCGCTACCACGGAGGCGTAGAGAAGATCCAGTTCTCTTAACAAATAGGCTGAAAGCAGAAGAATGGTAACGCTCGCGCCTCCGCCTAACACCAATAAAAGGAGACGACCTCCGGGTTCTTTTTTCAATTGAGAAATGCGAAACACCGAACGAGTGTCCCAAAAGATAAACGCATAGTAGCCTAAATTGATGAAAAATCCTGTGAGAAACAATAGATCCCATAGGCTCGTAGTTTTCTTATGAAAAAAATCTTCCGGTCGATCCCCGAACCAGTCCGGTTGAATCAAGGAACAAAAAGGAATCAGGATCGTAAGAACCAGGCCGGGGACATACATCCACCTGTCCTTCTTCCAACTATAAGAATCCCGAACGGTCGCCGAAAAAAGGCTGTACATTCCAGCCCCCAAAAACCAAGACCAAGGTACATACATGTAATTTAAAAAACGTGTTTCGAAGTGAATGTCCTTTAGAAGGAAATAAACATAAAAGAATAATATAGATCCGCATAAGTTCAAAAGAAAAACGAGTCGATTTTGAATTCCCGCGTTGGGTCTAAGAAGCGCTCCCAATCCGATCAATAAACCGAATACGGCGCCAAAAAAGACGGTCTCTGTTAGAATGGAGGACACGAGAGGAGATAGAACCGGAATTCGAATTCTCAGTCCAGAATTTTTTCCCTCGCGATTCCACAAATTCAATCGAAGCTTCGATTATCCTTTCGGAAGAATGATATGAAAGATAGTTTTACCCGGTTTTGAATGGAGCTCGATTCTTCCTTCGTGTTTTTTTACGATCCTTCTTGAGATATCCAAACCCAATCCGCTTCCTTCTCCTGGCCCTTTTGTGGTGAAGAACGGATCGAAAATTTTCTCCTTCATCTCGGGAGGAATCCCGGGGCCGTTGTCTTCGACGGAAACGCTCACTTCCTTGTCCGATTCCGATATGGATATTTTGATCTTTCCTTTGAACTTCATCGCTTGAAGTGAGTTATAGATCAGATTGGTCCAGACTTGAACCAGATCATCCGGGTAGGCTTGGATCATCGGTCGAGTCGGAAAGTCGAGTTCCAATTCCACGCCGCTTTTGATTTTATTATTATAAATCGTTAGAACGGTTTCTATGTTCTCGGCAAGATCGATCAACACCTTTCCTCTCGCTTCGTCCGCATCGATATGAGCGTAATTTTTTAGAGCGTAAACGATCTTTGACGTTCGATCCACTGCCAACCGTATCGATAAAATATTCTTATAGGTTTGAACTTCTTCCAAGGCAAACTTTACGAGAGGATAATGGATCGGATTTTGAAATAGAATCGGAAACTCTTGTAGTGCCTGGGGAATTCCGTTGTCCAAAAGTCGATCCGCTATATCGTGACCGTTTTCGAATCCGAGTGCTTTGAGTTGTGCGCGAAGCGAATGTAGGACTTCCCTTCTATTTTCTCTGGAAAGAATATTTTCCTTACTCTCAATTCCTTTTCGTATCATTTCAGAAAGACCTTGTACAAAGTCCGCGCTTACCAAAGAAAGTTGCGGACCGAGTTGTTCCATTCGATCCGCCGAAGAATTGAGATAGGCTTTCAATTCACCGCTCAACGCTGAAATGGCGCCTAACGGATTGTTGATCTCATGCGCGATTCCAGCGACGAGTTGGCCTAAGGCCGCCATCTTTTCGGAAAGAATCAGTTGTTCCTGGGTTTTTTGGAGATTCTCCAAGGCCTGCGCCAATTCGGATGTTCGAACGAGGACCGCTTTTTCCAATTCTTCTTTGGCTTCTTTTCTCTCTGCGTTTAATAAGAGTTGTGTGACCTGTTCCGCGATCGTGAATACGAATTGTTTTTCGTGACCTTTCCACTTTCTCAATTCGCCTCTGTGTCCCAAACAGACGATTCCTTTGATTTTACCCCTAAGAAAAAAGGGGACCTCCAACAAAGATACGATTCCGAGAGGAATGAAGTAATCTTTCGACAAATCGAAAGTGCGCGGATCGTTTACGGCGTCAGTCGCGTCCACAAATCGATCCTTTAGTATGGATTCAGAATAGTGTGGATAGAGCGTCAGATCCATTCGAATTTTTTCGATGAATCTTTGATCTCGTCGATCCCAACCGGCGACCACGGTCCATGAGCTGAGATCGTCCGAATCAAAAATCCATATCGTGGCTCTGTCGCAATTTAAAACTTCGGCGGCCATGATCGCGATCTTGCGCGCGCCCATCTCTAAATTTCCGAAAGCAAATTCGGAATCGGTCGCCATCTCCATCAACGCCTGCGCGTGTAATGCGATCTGTTTGGCTTGTTCTTCCTTTTCTCTCGTCGCGTTTTTGATCTGAGTGATATCTCGAGTGATCGCGATGACGGTGGGCGTATTTCCCAAATTTACGACTCGCGCCGAAAAGAGAGTGTCGACTAACTTTCCGTCTTTTTTTCGGAATCTTACTTCGTAGTCTCTAACGAGACCCTCGATCTCCAATTTCTGAACGACCGCTTCTCTTTCTTTTAGATCGCTCCAAATTCCGAGTTCGACCGCGCTCTTTCCTCTTGTTTCTTCCTTCCTATATTGAAGCATTTCAGAAAAATGTTCGTTTACTTTAATGTATTTGCCTGTGAAAAGATCGCTCAGAGTGATCGTATCCGGATTCATCTCGAAGACCATTTCGAACAGGTCCTTACTTTCCTGCATCTTCGCAAAGTATTCGTCACGTTCCGATTCCATTTTTCTCTTATCAGTAACGTCTATCAAAAGTGCGAGCAACATCGGTTTTCCATTCCACTGAAAGACCCGATTTCCGGATAACACGTGTTTTAGCGTTCCGTCAGAACTTTGAATGACCGCCTCGATCGGACCGGTTCCGCCCTTCTCTTGTAATTGTTTGATGAGAGCGGCACGATCAAACGAAGTCCTCCAGATTCCTAAATCGAGAGAGGACTTCCCTAAGATTTGCTCCCTCGTATAACCGATTAGGTCGCAATAAGATTGATTGATCTGTCGATAGATTCCGGTTTCAAGCTCGGAAAGAGAAACTGCGGCAGGATTGAGTTGAAACAACTTTTCAAAAAGATCCTTACTCAGCATCAGTTCTTCATCCAATGCTTTCCGCTCTTCATCCGCTTTCTTTTTTTCCGTGATATCGGTCGAAAGGGAAATAACGTGTTTTTTTCCGTCCAAGTCCGTGATTCTTGCGGAGTAAAGAATCGGAATTTCGGTTCCGTCGGACGCGGTAAAGGTAGATTCTAAATTTTTTACTTCTCCGTGTTCAGAAAGCGCTTCGTAGACTTCGTTTCGAAAATTGGCCGCGTTATCCCAAACTTTGATTTCGGGAGTGGTCTTTCCGACCACGTCGCTCCGGTCGAGCTTTACCATTTCCAAAAATCTTTCGTTGATATCGATGATCCTTCGATTTTCCCAATCGGTCAGGACGAGAGAGGAAGGAATGAGTTGAAAGAGTTTCTGAAATGTTCTCTTGCGTCGTTCCAATTCCTCTGCAAGGGATTCTAAATCTTTGGCGTATGCCTTGATCTCGGAAATATCGTGACCGATCGCGAGAATTTTTTTCTCTCCAAAAGATTCTAAGATTCTCGCCGAAAAAAGAATCGTTTTTAAGTTTCCGTCCGGAGTTTGCATTTTAACTTCCAGATTCCGAACGACTCCGTCCTTTTCCAAAGCCATCCGAATTCTTTCACGATCCGAGCTGTCGTAATATACTCCGAGTTCAATAGGGTTGTGCCCGATCACCTCTTCCCGTTTTTTACCGAGATATTCCAGGAAAAGATCGTTTACAAAGAGATAAGATCCATTCAATTTTGATAATGTGATTGAGGAAGGATTTAAGAGAAAGATTTGATTGAGAATTTCCTCTTTTTCACGGACCTCGTCTAAGAGTTTTTGTTTTTCCTTTTCCTCTTTGATTCGGTCGGTCATCGGAACCGTGATGCTAAGAAGCGCCGTTTCACCTTTGTATTCGATCGCTTTCGCCGAAAACAATCCCCAAAATTCCTTGCCGGTCACGGTTCGAAACGGCATTTCGATTCCGTCCACAAACCCGTCTCGTTTCATGTTCAAAAGAATCGTGGTTCTTGCTTCTTCCGAAAACCAAAGTCCCAATTCCAAGGTTGTTTTTCCGATGATCCCTTCGATCGTAGACTCTATCTGTTCAGCGAATTTCTGATTCGCTTCCAAAATTTTTCCCGTTTGGATTTCGGTGAGGGCCATAGGCAGAGGATTGAGCAAAAAAATACTTTTGAGCGCGTCCCAACCTTCCTTTGCCTCTTGGTATAATTTTTGTTGAACGTTTTCGTTTCTTTTTTGTTCGGAAATATCTCTTACGATTCCCCAGATCGCGATCGGATTTTTAGAATCATCCTGAATGACGTGAGCCTTCACGCAGATGGGAACGATACTTCCATCCTTTCGAATGTATTCCTTTTCTATTTCTTGGGAATAACCGGTGGGAAGAAGGTATTCTTCGAAAATTCTTTTTTCGTTTGCGATCCAGTGATCGGGCGTGAGGGACCAGAGTGTGATGCTCCGAAGTTCTTCTAAAGAATAACCAGTGAGAGAAAGAAAGGCCGGGTTTGCTTCCAAAAAGACGCCGTCCAGATTTGCAATGGCGATTCCATCTCTACTCGTTTCAAAGATTTGCCGAAAGAACTCGGAATTCAAAAGGTGAGAGTCTAGGGTTTCCATATAAAACTCATAGTAAAAGACGGTAATTTCTTAGTAAGATCCGTGAAAGAAAAGATCATTTTACATCGAAACTCTGAAAATATCGATCCCTATCAACTTCTTACCCTAAAACGAATTCGTATAAACGCGGACTTAGGATTTTAAGGTCCGGATACGCACCGAAAATACCAGCTCGCCGCTTTTCCATTTCCGCCGATCAGTCCGTTCGTAAAAAACAACGCCAGCGCGTAGGTAACATTGGAACGATCCGTGGTTGAAGTCCAATGATATTGAGAAACGGCTCCGGGGAAAAAAGTAGCGTTGATGGCAGGAGTCGAACCCGAGTAGTCTACGATACTATGCAATTCCGTTGCGTTCGGAAGTCTCCAACTCAAACCCGCAAGAGAAAGAGAGGCGCAACCGGTCAGAGCTTGTTGCCAGGTTCCGATGCTACTACCGGATGTCTGCCATATCAAACCAGTTCTATTGTCGTTAACGGTTCCGTTTCCGTTATTTGTAAGGGAAGGAGATTGAAGGGGCGTTCCCGAAACACAGCGAACGGCGTAAGGACCCGTTCCAAAATTTAGCTGATTAAAAAAACCGGCCGTCATCTGAACATACCATCCCGTCGTCGAGGGATTGGATGCATAGGGAGTGGAAGAATAAAAACTCATAGCAGGGTTTCCCGGAAAATGAACGGAATCCACGCCGTTCGGACTTTCCGCGTTTGCAAAACGAGCAAGTTCGTAGATCGAAGGAAGCCTCCAAGTTTGAATCCCGGCATAACCGGCGCCCGCATTGAGTGAATTCAAGGCGGAACAAGTAGAAGGAGCTGTAGAGAAAGAACTCGAAGTCGCGGAACCGATCGTACAATTCGGACCGCTCAGACCTTCCGCACAGGTCTTCCAGACTAACCCGCGAATCGTATCCAATGTCGTATAATCATTCGTATAAACCGAATGTGGGGTCGGCCCGGAATAACTTCTCGCGGAAGGAATATTTACGAAGTCCGAATCCTGTCTTGGATAGGTCGCATCCGAACAAGGAATGTTGGTCGCCGTATCATAACAAAGCGTTTGTCCGGTATCCGAAATCTTCTCTGGGAAAAAAACTTCATCGGAGCCGGGTGAGAATCCGTTACAATTCGGAGCTTGCAAAAGAAGACACTTTAGAATCTCCGTGTCCTTCCAAGCTTGAGAATATGGAACGGCGGGATTATAAGGTTCCTTTCCCGTGCCGCAAAAGATAATAAAGAGAAATGAAATTATAAAGAAGCGGGGCCGGAACATATACTTTATTCAACAAACTCGAATCCAGTTTAGTCAATAAATTTTCAAAACAGTTCAATTTTATAAAACGACATCGCAAAAAAAGCAACATCGTTTTGACTCGGGTTCGACTTGGTTCACAAACCTTTTGGAAAGGATATGCTTTTTTCGATGTCTGTCTTCAAGGAACAAGGGATAGAATGTGAAATCCGTTGTTCAGTCCATTCTAAAATTCAAAGTTTGAATATTTGGGATTTGAAATGGCTTCGGGAACGAGGAGTTCTTCGAATTCTAAAAAAGCAAAACGGCCTTTCCAGTTTTTTCCGAATCTATGTTTTGAAAATCTAAGAATGAATTTTCAAAATTGATCGCAATCGAAACGCGATATAACTTGTGGAACAAGAAACTTTAGAAGGACAACCCAGAACGGACATGCAATGATTTGAATCTTCTTTTCGAAAAAAAGAAGATCGACGGAGAAATCCGATCTAAGAAGAATTTTGTTTCTCCGCCGAATTTGATTAGGTTACTACGGACTCGTTGTTCTCCTGGATTACGTGACCGTCTTCGAGAATCATTCGAATCAATCTTGTCATTTCCACTGAATATTCTACGTTGAGATGTTTGGTAACACCTTCGCAGAATCCGTTGATGATGAGTAGTTTTGCGTCGTCTTCGGACAAACCGCGGGATTGAAGATAGAAGAGCTGGTCTTCGTCGATCCTGGAAACGGTCGCTTCGTAGTTCAAGGTCCCGTTCTGACCGGAAACGTCGTTGTAGGGATAAGCGTGCGATTGGGAACGATTGTCCATCATCAAACCGTCGCATTTTACGTGAGAGTAAGAATTCTCCGAACCCGTGGTGAACTTTACGAGTCCTCGATAGGAATTGATTCCTCCGTCGAGAGAAACACCTTTTGCTAATATATTGCTTCTTGTATTTTTTCCGACGTGGATGATTCTCGCGCCCGTGTCTTGGATCTGTCCGCCTCCGGCAAAAGCGAGAGAAAGAATATCGCCTGTAGAATGATCTCCTTGAAGAACGATTCCCGGATATTTCACTGTGTTTGCACCGATGTTCACGTCGGTCCAGGTGATATGCCCTCTTTCATGGCATAACCCGCGTTTGACGGTCCAATTGTACATATTCTTCTTCCAATTCTGGATCGTCGTATAGAAGATCTTTGCGTTTTTGTGGGCTACGAGTTCGACAACCGCAGTGTGAAAGTTGGTCCCCTTGTCTTGAACCGAAGAACATCCTTCGGAATATTCTATCTCTGCGCCTTCATCAGCAATCAGTAATGTTCGTTCGTATTGCCCGGAAGAAGCGGCGGTCACTTTGAAATAGGCTTGAAGAGGCATCGGAGTTTTTACTCCTTTTGGAACGTAAGCAAAGGATCCTCCGGAAAAAACACAACTGTTGAGGGCGGAGAATTTGTTATCACCGACGCTCACGACGGTTCCCAAATACTTCCGAACGATATCGGGATATTCTCGGATCGCGGTATCAATATCGCAGAAAAGAATTCCAAGATCGGTCAATTCTTTCTTCACGTTTGCATAGACGGTTTCGGAATCGTTCATCGCTTCGATGCCGGCGAGATACTTTCGTTCGTGTTCCGGAATCCCCAGTCGTTCGAATGATTTTAGAACTTCCGGATCCACTTCGTCCCAAGATTTTTTCTTCTTCTGGTTGGATCCGATATAATGAGTATAAGAATCGATGTCTACGTTGAAGTTGGGAAAGAAACCCCAATTCGGCATCGGTTTTTGTTCGTAGATTTCAAAGGCTTTGAGGCGAAATTCCGTAAGCCAGGAAGGCTCGTTTTTGATATTCGAAATGGATTCTACAACCTTTCGGGTAAGACCCTTAGGGAAGTTATCGGCGCGATAAAACCGATCCTCTTGATTGGCTTCCTTTTCCAGGACTTGTTCCATCTTTATTGCCTCCAAAAAGTTAGACATGGATTGCGACCCATAGGGAGCAATCCGCTGAGTTCTTTTGCGACCCATAGGGAGCAATCCACTGAGTTCTTTTGCGACCCATAGGGAGCAATCCACTGAGTTCTTTTGCGACCGGAAACACCGATCGCTCAAGTTCTCGAGAAATCCGTTGAGCCAGAAAGGATGCCCATCTACGGAAACTAAAAATTCTCTTTGATAATCAGTCGGAACAACGACGCTCACTCGAGAAACTTCGCTGGCCCCACCCTGATCTTGGGTGGTGGGGTGGGCGGTGGGAGTTTCCGGAGAATTTTCTCTATCACAAAATCATCCTTTTGCAATCATAAACTTTCCCTTATTTTGTGGGAACTCCTACAATATTCGCCCGCCTCTGGACGATTCCGGTCACTTCCACACAATGTGAGGAAGAAAAGTTTTTGTCTCTGAGCGTTTTTTTTTGATTCTTTCAAAATCTAAGAAGACCAGCAAGAACCCCGACTTACAAAACATAGGATTGAAAACTCGAAGAGAGGGACGATTCAGAGTGGATTCTTTCATCGGAAGAAGGAATTCGATTTTCAAGGCAGTTTTTCCGGATGAGGTCCGAAATTCTTGAAGGATTCTTCCAAATAAAACGTAAAAGGAATGAAGATCCGGGTTCTTATCGCAAATCCGTGTTTTCGATCACTTAAGAACCATCATCCGCAGGCAAACGCCTGCGGACAGGAAAAAATCAGTTCACTGCAGAGAAATAGTCTTTGGATTTTTGAGGATCCGCAACCATCGTTTTTTTACCTTCGTCCCAGTTCGCAGGACATACTTCACCGTGTTTTTCAACGAATTGGAATGCCTTAATCAGACGAATCGCTTCGTCGATATTACGTCCCACGGGAAGATCGTTGATCGTTGCCTGACGAATCACTCCGGCAGGATCGATGATGAACGTTCCTCTCAGAGCGACACCACCTTCCGTGAGAACGTTGTAGTCTCTGGAAATGGACTTTGTAAGATCAGCGATGAGAGGATACTTGATATCGCCGATTCCACCTTCTTTTTTCGGAGTATTCTTCCAAGCCAAGTGAGTGAACGCGGAATCCACGGAAACACCGAGCACTTCCGCTCCGAGCTTTTTGAATTCAGCGAGTTGGTTATCGTATTCTATGATCTCAGTCGGGCAAACGAAAGTGAAGTCGAGAGGATAGAAGAATAGAACTACCCATTTTCCTTTGTAATCGGAAAGTTTGATTTCCTTGATTTCTTTTCCAAGAACAGCTTCTGCTTTAAAATCCGGCGCTAGGGATGTAACCTGAGGCATTTTGTTTCTCCTTTGTGAATTTGTTTTGAAACTTTAGACCCTCCCATCCTATCCTTCCACCTCTCGGAAGCAAATATTTTTTAGAATGATTCTAATTTTTTTTTAATTCTAAAAAATTTTGGACGGAACTCCGGACACTTTCTCTTTTCCGTTTGCCATTACCGAAGAGTAAGCCCCGGAGAAAAACGAAAACGCTACGAAGAATTTACGAAGAATCACACTGCAATCTAGAGAAGGATCGAAGTTTCCGTCCTTCTCGTGAAGAAAACGTGGGAACTCCCCCACTTTTCTTTCTATAAATGCCTTTCTCTCAAACCAAGAAGAAGGTCGGAACCCAACCTCGTCCTCGAACTTTGTAAAAACGAAAACCCCAAGCGAAAGCTCGCCGGAACTGTGTGAGTCCCCACTTTCCAAAGGAAAATGCCCGGATAGAATGCATGGAAAAAAAGACAAAACCTGACTGGAAAGTGGAAAGTTCCCAGAAACTTCTACTCAAGGAACAATGAAAAGTAGGAACTCATACTTTAAAGAAGGATAAACTAAAAATACCTCGCAAAGGGAAGGAGCGCGTGAGTCCAATAGACAAATGGAAACAGCCCTCTTAATTCTCCTCTGTTGCACTTCTCTAGTCGGACCTCGAACCGGAGTCTATGAAGACGAACTCAACTATTGTTCCCCTCGACCGAATTGTGTTTCCAGCCAGAGTTCGACTTACAATCCGATCCACCATATCGATCCGTTTCATTACACCGAAGAGAAAGAAGAAGCGTTTCAAAAGTTAAAACAAAAATTGGAAGACGCGGATCGAGTGAGCGTCTTGGAAGTGAACGGAAATTATATCAAGACACGATTTTATACGAGAGTCTTTCACTTCCCCGATACCGTGGAATTTCTCTTCGAAGAAAAAACAAAAACCGTTCAGATTCGTTCCGAATCCATACTCGGGCTTTTCGACTTTCTCGCAAACCGAAGAAGGCTCAACAACCTCCGGGAAGAACTCGGATGGGAATGATATTTTTAGAATATTCTTTTTTTTGAATTTTCCGGGCGAGTCCCGCCGGACAATTCCGAAAAACATATCTTCGACAAAAAAAACGGCAGGACCGGGCTCTTCGCTTCAATCTGCGAAGCGCTTTTCGAAGACGAAAGCGCATCGCAGGATTTCCGCTTCGATCCCTCTCGCGGGTTCATTCTTCCGACAAAGGAATCGCGGTAAAAAAACGTTGCAAACGGACTTCCAGTCCGTTCTGAAATCAAATTGTGAAGATTCTTATCTTTTCCAAAAAGAGAAAGGCTCAAAGAGTTCCGTCGATCTCTTCGATTTTAAGATCGTCGTTGTAGACGGAACCCGAAGACACTGTCGGAGGAGCGTAGAGGCCGAAATGGAGTTGTGCGATCGTCTTTTTTCTACAATAGACTTTTGCTTGCGAGACAAGAGTTCCGTTCTGCCAGACTTTGACCACCCCTTCCGGATTCTGAAAATCCAAAAAAACTTTGATCTGAACCCATTGAGACTTCGGATAGGAAAGTGAAGTCGTTTGAAAAGAAGTGATCTTCTGACCCATGGAAGGAACGTGCATCAGATGAACAAAACCGTCGTAGCTTAAGTTTACGAGAACCGGGCTGTTCCAAGCATCGGAAGCATCGTCCGCGATCGTCGCAAAACTGAACCATTCGTTTTCGGGGGACGTCTGTTTTAGATTCATGTCGAGCCAAACTTGGAACGTAATCAAAACCGGAGTCACAAAACTCCCGCCGGAAGTTTTGTGAAGTTGAATCGTTGGATATCCTCTGTGATTGTTGTTGATCCATGGATTCGTAGGATTGTAAGCCGAATAAATCCAACCCTTATGCGATTTTGCTCCGCTAAACACCTGCTCCGAAGAAAGATCATGGGAAGCGCTTCCCTGATAATTTTGAGGAACGATATAAAAATTCGAAAAATCGCTCACCGATTCGAACGAAGTAAAAAAAGTTCGATTGGCCTGTTTACGGGAAAGGTTCGCGTCCGCTCCGCACTGGGACTGGTTGTAAGCAACGCCCAAAAGAAGAAGGTCTTGTAATTTAGAATCTTCTTCGTTCTGATTACAAAAGTTTAAAACAAGAATACTGATAAAAACAGAAATACGAATTCTATTTTTCTTATTGAGATTCAGTTTTCTCACGATTTGCATCCAACTTCTTCCAAAAAAAGACTACAGAAAGAATCCGAAACCTCTTCCGTAGCGCAGTACGATCTATGAATATAAAACAAGGGACCGACCTCGGATTCTCTCGATTTGGAAATTTCTTTCTCGGAAGAAAAGACTCAAAAAACAAACTCATCCTTTCAAAAAGCGCATCGTTTCCTGTAAATTTTTTGCAATCTGCAAAAGACTCACCGCACTTCCCGCGATCTGTTCGGAATTGGCGGCGCTATTTTGTACGGTGATGGCGATATTGGAAACCGCGTTTGCCGTCTCTGCGATCGCAACCTTTTGTTCCTTTACGGAGTTTCGAATCTCCTCGGATTTCGCGTCCACCTGATCCACTCCAAAACGAATCTTCTCCTTCTTTCCTTGTTGAAGTTCCATCGTAGCGACGATTTGATTGGAGGATTCTTTTAAGTGTTCGAGTCCGTTCAAAATTTCCGCATAAACCAGCACGGAATTCTCGACGATGTTTCTTCCTGTTTCGATCTCTGCGTTACTCGCCTTGATCAATTCTTCGATTGTCATCGCGCTCGAATCCGTTTGTTCCGCGAGTCTTGTAATTTCACTCGCGACAACGGCAAAACCTCTTCCGTGTTCGCCCGCCCTCGCCGCTTCGATCGCCGCGTTCAAAGCGAGCAAATTCACCTTTTCGGAAATTTCCTTGATGATCGCAGTGATGGATTGCATTTCGACGGAACTATTTTCGATCTTTTCCATCGTATCGGTCAGATCCCCCATCGTTTTCTTACCGGAATCGGTTTTCAGATACATCTCCGAGATCTTATTCAAAGAATTCTTAACCGCTTCTCCGACTTTGTTGATCATCCCTTCGAGTTCTCGCATTTCACCGTTAAACGAAGAAATCAACGAGTATTGGGATTCCGCGTTTTCGTTTACGTATTCCATACCGGAACTGATCTCTTCCACCGAGGCGGAGATTTGCTCTACGGAAGCGGATTCAGATTGTGCATTGGAAGAAAGATGATCGGCGGCTTGTGAAAGTTGTTCCGAAGAAGCGACGATACTTTCCGAAAAGTTTAGGATCGTATCCAACATTTCCTTGACCTTAATCTGAAAAAGACGAAAGGCGATGAGCAACAAGTATAGTTCGTCCTTCTTTTCGGAATCCTCTAGTACTTCTACCGGATGCGAAAAATCCGCCTCTTGGATCGCGCGGCTCAGCGAATTCAAACCTTTGACGAGTTGAATCGAATACACGACCGCGATGAAAAGGATATAAGTCAAGGTTATACCGGAAAGAAAAATAAACACGATCCAGCTAAACGCGAATTCTTTTTCGGCTTCGCTATAAATCTTATCCGTGATCTTCAATTGAACCTGGATCAATTCCTCGATTTTCTCGGTCACGGGATCGATCTTTTCATACAATCGACGTTCCGCAAAATCCCCAAGGCCGACAAAATCCTTTGCAAGCATCAAAGCACGAGCTTCTTCCACCGCCACGTTGGATGTAGAGAAAAGAGGATTCAATTCTTGAATGATCTCTATCTCTTCCGAAACGAGAAACGTGGAATTGTATGCGCTCCATTCTTTTTGGATTCCGGAACTGGCCTTATCCAAATTCACCACTCCTTCCTCCGGAGTAAATGCGCCACTTCTAACTTTGTGAACACAGTCCACGATATGAATCGCGTAGAGATCGGAAATTTTTTTGAGTTGTTTGAGGGGAATGACTCGATCCTCATAGATCGTTTCTATGTCCTTGATTCTATCCTTTGTATTGAGTAACGCGAGTCCGACCAAAATCGCGATCGGAATCAAAACCGATCCAAAGAGGAGCATTAATTTTTTCCGAATTCCCAACCTCTGTATCTTTCTATAAATCGTTTTCATAAGTTTAAGGGCGCTAATCTTAATATGACTTAAGGGATGAGTCAAGTGTTTTCACTGCCCTTTTCACCGCTCCCCATACGAGATTATAAACTGAAGCGGTTGGTCGTTTCGGAATCGAAGGTTTGAACGAATGGAACGTGTTAATCCGAAGTGGCGCCTTTGAAACGAAACGTTTTTTTCAGACAAAGAGAAACAAGGGAACGTCTCCGAAACGTATCAAAACGACGGAGAACTCATGTTTTTCCAAAGAAACTAAAGATGTGATTCGGAAAGAGATTTCAACTTCGTTGAAAAGAAGGATTCAAATCAGACGACTGGTTTTTCCTTTCGAAGATCGCCTTGCAAACGTTTGCCGAAAACGTCCGGATAAAAGTCCTTTAAACCTTGGATCACAAATTCAAACGGAAAGTCGTCGAAAACTCCCCTCTGATGAACGTATTCCATAAACTTTTTACCTTTCCCGTCAAAGGAATGAAAGACATTGTCCTTGGTTCCGTCGAAATCGAGAGGTTCCACTCCGAACTTTCTACAAAGATCCTTATCGAATACGGGTGTCGCCTTGATCCAATTTCCATCTATTAGAATTTCTGCATATCCGTGAAACGCAAACGTAGTCGTTCCCAAAACTTGAATCAGACGTTCGCTTGCGAGATGATTGACGACGTCCGCAAATCCGATCTTAGAAGGGAATCCCAAAGCGCGAGCACCGGCCGCGAAGAGAAGGGATTTTGGAATACAATAGTTCTGCTTACTTTCCGCGATTTCACTCGCGCGATAGGATTCTTTCGAATCGGTAACGACATACGGATTGTAACGAATTTGATCCCTTACTCCCAAATAGAATCCTTTGAGCTTTTCCAAAGGAGAATCTTGGGGATTCGTACATCCTTCTATAAACTTTTGAACGGAAGAAGAATTGTAATCGAAAAAATAAGTAGAAGTGAGATAAGAATCCAAGGGTTTCATCGTTTTCATTCCAAACTTTGAGAGTTTCATCCCATCTTTTGTTTTGCAAAGGTTGCGTCCACCGGGAATCGAACTAAAAAAACGAGATCCGTCTCCCAGAAGTTTTTTTTAGGTAGACCGGAGAAATTCCGTTCGATAAGAATTCTTTTTCATAGCGGATTCCATTCAAACATTCACTGTAACATACTTGGAACAATTTGAATCAGTGAATTACAAAGAAGAGCGTTCGATACTTTGTCAGATGATCGACATTGGCAGGAAAAGAAAGAATTCTTTTCCACAAACAATCGTATAACTTCCTGATTATATGGAGTTGGTTCCAAACAAGGACGTTTCTTCGTTTTTGATTTTTTGTGAAGGACCCTTTACGCAAATTTGGAAACGAAAATCAAAACTCCTTGCGAAAGGTTCGCAAGGTTATCAAAGGAGAATTTTATGAATCAAATTCGCAATCACGTTCGAGTCGGTCTTGTCTTACTTTGTATTTCTTCCGTTTTTTGGAATTGCGAAAATACAAAGAGTTCGGATAAGGAAGATTCCTTAAAAACCCTTGCTTTTCTTTTGGGTTCGAGTTCGCCTCTGACAGATATCACGGATGCGGACTGTACGGATCCAGCGCCGGCTTTCTCCACACTCGGACAAGCGGGAACCACTGCGACATGTTCTTCTTGTCATAACGCGGGCAATGCGAATGCCGGTTTGGACATCACTTCGTTTAACAGCGTGAGAAACCGAGTTACGGTAGGAAATCCGAAAGGAAGTTTGCTCTTCATTAAGATCAACTCCGGAAGTATGAGAATCTACAACAACAATGCGATCAACAAAGCGGTCTATTGCTGGACTCTCAAGGGAGCAAATCCTTGATTCTCTCTCATGCGAAAAAGTTTCCGTTTCTTTTTGGGATCGCGTTTGCGATCCTTACGACCGGTCTTCTGTCCGAAAAAAAACAGAAGGAGCTGGTCGTAAAAGAGGCGAACATCCAGTTTTTGAGCGAAGCTCCTCAAGAAACGATTCGAGGAACGGTTTCGAAAGCGGAGGGTTCCGCAAACCTAGAAACGAAGAAGGTCGTGATTCGAGTGGATCTGAACGGTTTAAAAGTTCCGAACCGAATGATGAACAATCACATGCACGAGAATTATCTCGAAACAGAAAAACATCCGATCGCTTCTTTCGCGGGTGTCATCACAAAATGGGATCTGAAGAACAAAGTCGTGGAAATCGAAGGGGAGCTAGGACTTCACGGAATCACGAAGAAAAACGTGAAGATTCAGGGAACGATCGAAGAAAAAGAAAACGATTTTTTGATTCGATCCAATTTCGAAATTCTTCTTACCGATTTTAAAATCGAAATTCCTAAATTAGTTATTTTGAAACTCAATGAAAAAATCAGAATCGAAACCAGCATCCTATGGCAGAACAAAGAATGAATCACCGTATATTTTATTTTAGTATCTCCGTTCTCTTCCTCCTAACGTTCGTTTCTCCGGTATTTTCCCAAGAGCAAAGAAAATCCGCATTCTTAGGAAGCAGTTTGATCCATATGCCGAGCACGGAAGACGTGGGAAAAAACGGTCTCGACTTTCGTTTCAATCACCGATTTGGAAACGCAAAGTCGACTTCCTATGATTTTTTAGGTTTGGACAACGGAGCGAATACGCAACTTTCCTTGGATTACGGACTTACGGATCGAATCACAGTAGGATTTGCGAGAACCTCGTTTCAAAAAACGTATGAAGCAAGATCTAAGGTGCGCCTTTTGACTCAAGATTCGAGCTTCCCTGTCACCGTCAGTTTTTTCGGAGTTTTCGGACAAGAGACTTCGGAACAGACACAATTCTTCGGTCCGTATCTTCGTCCTTCGACGGGAATTCCAACCTTCGATTCAAACTTAGAAAAACAATTGAACACGTATGAACTGAGTTATAAGGATCGTCAGAGCACCCTCGCTTCCTTTTTGATCTCGAAACGTTTCAACGATATTCTTTCGATTCAACTTTCTCCGATGTTTGTTCATAGAAACTATGTGAAGGATCATCTTTCGAACGATCGAACCGGTTTGGATATCTCGTTCCGACTTCATCTTTTCAAAAGAGTGGACTTTACGTTCGCTACGATTCTCACTCCGAAACGAGACTATGTCGGCGATTCTTATGCGACCGAGGATAGAAAAACAAAGATCGGCGGAGTGGAATATTCCACTTCCGAAGTAAACGATCTCATCGCGAGAGGAAAGACGATCGACGCGGCCGTAAACAATATTCTTCTTTCCAAACCCGTTGAATACACTTCGGTTCCTTTGAGTTTCGGAGTGGACTTCGAGACGGGAGGTCACGTGTTTCAGTTTTTTGTGACGAACAGTCGAGCAATCGCCCACACACAACTCCTCAGAGGCGCGGACTACAACTACGATAAAAAAGAATGGACGATCGGTTTTAACATCCATCGTTATTTTTCTTTGGAGAGTTCCGAAAAACCGGCGAGTGAAAAAACGAACTAAAAGATGAAGACGATCAACCACCCTTCGCCATAAGATATTTTTCCATAAATTCGGTGATATCTTTGATGTTTCTGTTGATCATCTTCCTGAGTTCGGGAGGAATGTTCTGGGATTTGATCACTCGATAGTAGTTGAGTGCGTTCTTCAACATCTTCCTTCTCGCAAACTCCTGTGCCTTTACAAGCATCGGCTTGTATTTATAGTATGAGTATTCCATAATACTGTAATTCTTGGAGAGTTTGAACGCATGAGGAATTTTTCCGAAGTCGTATGTAAGCGTTAGAAATGGGGCGTCGTCTACTTCCGGAGGTTTGAGCTCGAGAATCCCGTGAATCATCCGAGGTTCTTCGTCTTTTGAACCTCCCGATTCTCCTCCACCTTCTTCCCCTTCTTCTTCCTGTTCGTCGAAAGGTTGAAGCCCGCCTTCCAATACTTCGATTTCAGGCGGTTCTTCCGCTCCGGGAGGAGGCGCCGGCGCGAGATGTGGAATCTCCGGAGTCGATTCCGTCGTTTTTTGATATTCCGGATCAGGAAGACCTATTTTAGGAAGTTCTAATGGTTTGACTTCTTTCTCGAGAGCTTCGGAAGGAGCCGGGAGAGAATCGAATTTCAATTCCCCCATCGGCGAAGGCGCTGGAGCGGCCTTGGGCGGTTCTTCTTCCGGACGAACGGTTTTGTCCGTCGGATCGGGAAGTCGGATCGGAACAAGGTCGATCTTTGGAACGATCGGAGCTAAGAATGGAGGAAGATCGTCCCGAACCGGAGTGTCCGGCCAATCAAAGTCCGCAGGTTCCGGGACTCTGTCCTGTTGGGGAGATTCTTCTCTTTCTCTTTTTTTCTGTTCTTCTTTTTGTTTGAGATATTCGTCTCTCAGTTTGAAGAGATCTTCTTTTCTTCGATCATCTCCGTCTCGACGATCTTTTCGGTTTGGATCCTGTCCTCTTCGATCCCCTCCGGATCTCCGACTTTCTCCCGTTCTTCGATCCACGAGAGGAAGGTCTTTGAACTTCTCCCATTCTTCCGAAAAAAAAGTATCCTCGGGGAGATCCATCGCGTTCGGATCCAGATGTTCTCCAGGACTTGGTGGAGCGCCGCCTCTTGATTCTCCGCCCGGAGAAGATCCAGCTCCCGGAAAACCTCCCGATCCACTTCCGGGAGACAAACCTCCTCCGGGGAATCCGTCCGCTCCTCCGCCCGGAGTTCCGACTTCGCCAGGAAAACCGCCACCGCTGTCCCCTCCAGAAGGACTGCCACCGCCACCGGAAGCTCCCCCTCCACCCGCTCCCGGAAAAGAAGGAAGAAAGCTGGTCGGAGCTCCCGGGCCAGCGCCGGAGGTTCCGGGACCCGGAGGGGGAATACTTCCCGGAGGAAGAGGAGGGCCAGGACTAAAGATATGATAAGAAACCGGTCCGGGGGTGAAATTTCCGGGAAGAGTCGGAGGACCGGGAATCGCGCCGGGATCCAAGGGAGAAAGTGGAAGGGAAATCGGATTTCCAAAACCCTTGGAAATCGTGTCGCCTAACGATTCGCTGATATCCTTGATTGCACGAACCAGATCCCCGAGAGGAATCGGAGGTCCTTCGTAATTTTCAGGGCGATAGACTTCTTCTTCGTCGCTCTCCAGGTGATTTTCGATCTGATCGATATTCTCCTGAATCTTCCCCTGAATCTCCTCGTCCGGGACCCGACCCTTGGTTCTTTTATAAATTTCTAATGCACCGTTGTAACTTTCCTTATCAACGAGAGCTTCGGCATTGATGAGGGGACGTCGGTGATTCGCGAATTTAGAATTGTTGCGAATGATATCGTCGACTTTATTCTTTAGATCTAATTTCGGTTTTTTGCGGAGACCGGGAAATTCTTCTTTGTGTCTCTTTGCGTCTTCGGAGCCAAGACCGGATCCGGAAGGAGAAGGAGCCCCCACACCGGAACTCGGAGGACCGCCTGCGGAAGACGGAGGAGTCGGAACTCCAGGAGGAGAAACAGGAATTTCTTTTCCTCGATCCCCTCGAACGTTAGTCCCACCGCCAGGCCCACCTGCCCCCGAAGAAGATTTCCCAGAGCCGGAATCCCCTTCTTTGGAAGGAGGTTTGTCTCGAAAGAGAGTGTACGCGCCTGCCCCCGCAGAGAGGAGACCTAACATGAATAAGAGGAGTGTTGTCATTGCGAGAAGCTACTGTTCTTAAAATCGACAGAACGGGGTACCGTTCTTGAACCCGTTCGGCCTTCTTTTTGTAATTGACGTCATGGATGTATAGTATATTTCTGACTTATGAAAGCTTCGGTTCGGGCAAACTTAAGTTTTGGATCCAGTCCAGACAATCCGGACGGACTTCAATTGAAAATCACCTTTGATGAAGATACGCAATCCGCTTACGGTGACTTCACTTGTCCGGAAAAGTTTCAAGGTCAGCCTGATGTAATCCACCCAGGAATTATATCTACGATCTTAGACGAAATCATGGTGAAAATTAATGAAGCCATGAATTTCAAAACAACCACTGGCGAACTCACGATTCGTTTTCTACAGCCTGCATTTGTCAATCAACCTCTCCATCTTCGCGGATGGTTTGTAAAGAAGAACAAGAAAGTGATTGAGAATAGAGCTGAAATCGAAAACGAGATCGGAAAGATTGTAGCTCGTGGAAAAGGCAAATACATCGAAGTAGACGACTGATCTCTCTTTGCAATCAAACCGCCGATGTGGTGAAACTGGTAGACGCAGTGGATTCAAAATCCACCGGAGGCAACTCTGTGTCGGTTCGAGTCCGACCATCGGCAAATTTTAAGATTTAACTTTCCTTTCAAAATCTACGTGAGCAACTCTGTGTCGGTTCCATTCGCGTTCATCGCCAAATTTTAAGATTTAACTTTCCTTTCAAAATCTACGTGGACAACTCTGTGTCGGTTCCAGTCGCGTTCATCGCCAAATTTAGAACCCGCCCGTTAGCCTAAGATTCGGTTCTATCGGGTATGATTTCACCAAACCATTCGGGGCGGTTCCTGCTGTTTCATAATAGAAACCGTGATTCGCAGAGTTTGCAGGACCGGGCTCTCAGCTACGGTCAAGTGAGGTCACTTGACCCCGCTTCGATCCCTACCGCGGAAAAACATCGAAGCCGAAACGTAAAAGGTGAAAAAGTAGGAACTCACACGTTCAAAATTGAGATACCCGCCTTAGTCAGCTTCGAGACTTGTTTTACCGACAAAATGGTGCGGGAACTCCTCAAGAAGCAGAATCACAGAACCAATCAGAAAACGAGTGATCCTCTGAAAAGAAAAAGTAGGAACTCACACGTTCTAAAAAAGTGCGCTTTCCAAAATTACAAAGAGCTCAATCTTGGTTTGCAAAAATTTTCGTAAAGATCGGATTTCGGTCCTTACTTGTATAAATTTCAGCAAGGCAACAACCAAGGACGACCAGCGCCAAAACAAAGGAAACGCCTGTCCCACCTTCGAAACCCAACACGGAAATATGAGAACCGATCGCGCCGATCATGATCACGGCGCCTAACATCGCACCCAACCAGCTCGTCCGAGGAATGAGAAACAAAAGAACGGTCGCCAATTCTGCAAAGCCGACCGCATAACGACCGAAAGGTTCAGCGTCCAACGCGGAGAAAGTGGCGATCGAACGTTCTGCTCCCGAAAGTTTAAAGTAAAAGGCGGGAATCAAAATGACGACCGCGACGATTCTTAGCGTCCAATCCAAAATTTTTTTCATAAACGTTCCTCCCTGGAAGGGAACGATTCTAACCGCTTTGTCCACGACCCGCAAGGCATTTTCAAAGAATTTATAATTGAAACGAAAAACTCAAAGCCTTCCTCTCGTTTCGAGCTTACCGTTCCTTCGAAGCGCATCCTCAAAAAAATCCGATTCGATTCGTTCAATCGCGGTCAAAATCATCTTCATCTCTTCGTCGGAAAGGCTTAGGAAAAGTTCTTCACCTTTTTCTAATATAGAAAGGCCGAGGCGAATTCCTTCCACTTCTTGTTTCGTGTATGTCTTTGACTTTTGTTCCATCTTAAGAACGATCGCCTTCATCATCGTTACGATCTTTTGCAGAAGTTCTTTGTTGGCAAGAGTAGCGAATAACTTCACGAGATCGTCTCTGAATTGATCGGCTTCCTTCTTCGGAACCTGGGCGATGATTCTATCAAAGACAACCGGGTCCTCCGGATGATTTCCCTTTTTCAATTCTTCTTTCGTAAACTCAAACATCAAAGATTCAAAATGTCTCGCGGTGAGATACGAATGCAGAGCGGCAAAACCGGTCTTAAAGGCCGCACCGAGATGTCTCCCAAAACTAAAGGCGGCAGAGCCTAAGGAGCCGATCAGACCGAAAACCTTCGAAGGACTGTGAACGAAACCGGACAGTGAATGAAAGGCGCCGTCGAGCAACACCCTTCCCTCATACTCAGGATAAAGAAGTTCTAAAAAATATTGAAGTAAAGTATCGATGACCGGTCTCGGAATTTTTACAAGATCGGAATAACGTTCTAGATTGGATGGGGAATATCTTTGAATAAGAGAAGCCCGATATGCGCGGATCAAAATCGGAAAGTCGGGATCCTGAAGATAGTTTTTCATACTTCCGGAAGAATCGGATTCTACTTTCTAGAGTAAACTAGAAAACGAATCAGGATTTGAATGCGGCGAGATATTGAAGAGCAACGTCGGGAGGCATCGGCTTGCTGTAAAAGTAACCTTGCCCCTTGTCACAACCTTCCTTTTTCATCAATTCTCCCACTTCCTCCGTTTCGATTCCTTCTGCGACAACTGTCATCCCCAGTTTGTGTCCGAGATCGATGGCGGCCTGACAGATAAAAAGAGCTTCCTTGTCGAAAGGAGCGACGCTTACAAAAGATCGATCGATCTTCAACTCAGTAAACGGATAACGATGAATCTGTTTCAAAGAAGAATATCCGATTCCAAAATCATCCACCGAAAGACCGATTCCCCGAATTCTAATTCTTGTAAGAATGTCGAGAGTCGATGTGATATTCTCCAAGAGTTGGGTTTCCGTTACTTCTACGATCAGTTGGTTGTTTTTCAGACCGAAACTTTCGATCATCTTGGAGATCGTTTCCGGCAAGATCAGTTTGTTCAAACTCACGGGAGAAATATTCACCGCAACCGCGATTCCGGGGAAATCCCGATTCCAAATCGAGCACTGGCCTAACGCTTGCAGGATCAGCTTCTCCGTCATCGCATCCATAAGACTCGGATAGGATTCTAACGTAGGAATAAACGAATCCGGAAAGATCAGACCTCTTACGGGATGATACCAACGAACCAGCGATTCGAAACCGGCGATAGCGCCCGTTTTAAAGTTGATTTTCGGTTGATAGAAAAGAATAAACTGTTCTTCACGAATGGCTTCTTCGATTTCTTTGGGAGAAATCGCGGAGGAAGGCTCTGCGTTCGCTCTTTTACTTACGGACGAAAGAGTCGAAGTTTCATTCTTCTTGTCTGAAATCAATCCCGTTAGCAATCTCTGATAATCTTGAATCCGAATCGGTTTTTCTAAAACGCCTGCAATTTTTAAACCGTATTGAATCGCAAGAGCCTCCGCGCTCTGCAAAACTCTCCGGTCCGCGCCGCTGATAAGAATCACGGAAACAAACAATTTTTTTCCGGACAACATACGCAACACATCGACACCGTCCACACCGGGAATCATCAGATCCAAAATAATATATTGAGTAGAACTATTTAACTTCTCAAAAAAATGACCCGCCTCGTGAGTGATCGTAACGTCAAACCCGCATTGTTTTGCGAGATCGCCTAAAATTCCCGCGATTTCTTCCTCGTCGTCTAGAATCAGGAGATTGGGTTGGGCGGATTGATTCATGAATACCTAAATTACATTCTGTCGAAATGATTCTCAAGAGATTTTCGGGAGATCGGCCAACGGATAGCAAAAGAATTTTCAAATTCATCCGAACCTTCCGAGCCTGAAAAATAATTAATTTCTATCTTAGAATTGGTTCTCTTCGCTTTTACGGCAAAGTCCCTCCATTCCGAAAAACGTGTTTGCCAGGTCTCCGAAAGATAACACGTTGCTCTTTCGAGATTACGAAAATTAGAATTGAAATTTTCGAAATCGATCACCTTGTGCGTAACAAAACCGAGGCTTTTGAGGGAATACACAATCCAATCCGCAAACGGACCGTCCTTACAAAAATAAATGATTTCCTGAGATCGAATTTTAGAATTTTGGTCTTTGAATGTAGGATCCGATTCCAATTCTATGATCGGAAGATAAAGATAGAACTCGGTCCCCACTTTCAATTCCGACTGGAAAAAAATTCGGCCCTTACTTCTTTTTACGAAACCGTAGACCATGGGAAGCCCCAAACCGGAACTCTTTCCTTTCGGCTTAGTCGTATAAAAGGGTTCAAAAATCTTTTCCACGTTTTCCTCACGGATTCCGATCCCCGTGTCCGTGATTTTTAGCAAAAAATAATTTCCATTTTCCAGTCCGGAGATTCTATTTCCGGGATCGGAAACAACACGGATCGTCTCCACCAAGATCTCGCCTTCCTTAGTTTCCAGAGCTTCCACCGCATTTTGTAAAAGCTGAGTAAGGCAAATCACAAATTCGGAATGATCCAAAAGACAACGATCTTCCCTTCCCTCGGACTCAAAGAGGACTCGAACGTTTTTCGGAATCGTCTCCGACTGGTTTTTTAGGAAATCCGAAATCAAATCGTTCGGATTCGTCAGTTCTTGATGAAGAGATTGTTTTCTGGAAAAGTTTAGCAGTTTCTTATTTACATCGGCGGCTCTCATCACCGCGTTTTGAGCGGAACGAATTCGATTCAATACGTCCGGTTGTTCTTTAGACTGCATTTCCAAAAGATCCAGATTGGCGATGATGATGTTTAGAATATTATTAAAGTCGTGTGCGATTCCTCCTCCGAACTGAGCGATCGTATCCATTCTCAGTACGCGGAGTTCTTCTTCAGAAAGTTTTTCGGCGGAAGAAACTTTGCTCGAACCTCCGAATTGAATCCTTAAAAATTCCTTAGAGAGGGAACTCGCGGAAAGATATTTTTTTTCCAAAAATCCGGCAAATCCCGATTCTTTTGCGGCCGTTTCTATTTCCTCTTTGGAAAGACCGGAAACCAAAATCGCAGAAACGTTTCCTACGATTGTTTGGATGTCGTTTAACAACGCGAGCCCTGTTTGTGCTCCGAGAAACTGATCGATTACATATATTTCATTTTCCAACCGCCCTCTCGAACGCAACGCGTCTAAAGCCGCGTGTGCGTCCTTGTATCTTGTTAGGATATATTTAGGAAATGGAATATCGTTTAAATATTCTCGGAAAAGAATCGCATCCTCCTCGTCGTCTTCCACGAGAAAGATGGGAATCTCATCCGAAAACCGATCAGACATCCGGAAGCTCCACGATTTCCAACCAATATTCTCCGAGCGCTCGGATCGTTTCCATAAAGGCGCTAAATTCCACCGGCTTTCGGATGAACGAATTGGCTCCCAAATCGTAGGTCTGCAACATATCTTCCTCTTCTCTGGAAGTGGTAAGAACAATGACGGGAATTTTTTTGAATTCGGGCATCGATTTAATCGTCTTTAAAACTTCTCTTCCGTCCATCTTCGGCATATTGAGATCCAGCAGAATGAATCCGGGACGGGGATACTTTAGAATATCAGAATATTCTCCTTGATTCTTTAGAAAATCGATTAGCTCTTCTCCGTCCTTTACGAAATGAAGGGGATTGATCAAATTGTTTTCGCGAAAGCCTTCGGTCATCAAAAGACGATCATCTGGATCGTCCTCTGCGACGAGAATGTGAATGGAACTATGTTTTTTTGTCTCCAATTTCATACGATCTATTCCGTATTCAGAACGCCCGGAAGATCCACGTAAAAAGTGGATCCTTCACCTAGTTTGCTCTGAGCGTAAATTCTTCCTCCGTGAAGTTCGATGATCTTTTTACAAACAGCGAGTCCGATCCCGTTGCCTTCAAAGTCTTCCCGTGCGTGAAGTCTTTGAAAGAGCGTAAATATCTTCTCTTCGTGTTTTTTGTCAAAGCCGATTCCGTTATCGAAAAAAGTAATCTGAATCCATTTCCGCTCCTTCGGGTGGGGAACACATTGAATGATCACCTCCGGAATTTTACTCTTATTAAACTTCAAACCGTTCTTGATCAAATTCTGAAAAACCATCCCGATCTGTGCGGGGTCACAACGAGCAAATCCTACCTTACAGTCGACGACCTTCGCGTTTTTTTCTTTGATATAAATTTCAAGATCTCCGATCGTTTCTTTTAAGACCTTGGTCAAATCGGAATTTCGAAACGGCTTCGCTCTTGTTTTGATTCTGGAATACGAAAGAAGTCCTTCTATCAATTTGGAAAGCCTATTTGCGGAAGAAGCCATTCTCTGTAAATAGTCCAACGATTCCGGATCCAGCTTCGCATTCTTCTTTAAAAGGCGATCGCCAAAAGCCATGATTTTCCGAAGAGGTTCTTGAAGATCATGAGAAGCGATGAACGCAAAATCTTCCAGGTCCGCGTTCGAACGTTTTAATTCCTTCGCAAGAGCCTCCAGTTGTAACTGCGTTTTTTGCATATCCGTGATGTCTTTACCGGTCGTATAGACCAGACGATGTTCCTTCGAAAAGGTGACCTTCCAAAGAATACTCTTCACCTGTCCGTCCTTGGCGACATAGCGAAGAATTTCGGAAATATTCTGTTGATTTTTTCTGAACTCGTCTCTGATTTTGATCATCTTCTCCCGATCATCCGGATAAATGATTTCCGATATATCGAACTTAGACAATTCTTCAGTCGAATATCCTAAAATTTCCTCCCACGCCTGATTTCGCTCGATGACCTTTCCGTCAGGCGCGGAAATTTGAAACATATCTCCTGAAAGTTTAAAAAATTGATCCTTCTCCTCCTCGGCTTCCTTATTCCGGAATAACACTTCGATCTGATCGGAAATCAATTCAAACATTTGAATATAAGATTCTCCTGAATCGATTTCTATGTGAGTGCAGAATTCCAATACGTAGCTTTCGTGCCCGGTCTTTAGAGGCACTGCGATCCAGGAACGGACTCCGGATTGAATCGCCTGCCTGGTCCTTTTGAAGTCGGTTTCCTTTTGAATGTCTCCCGAGAAATACGTTTTATCCGTCGAAAATACCTTTCCGATCAGACCGTCTCCGGGTTTGAACTTCGTATCAAAGGAAAGAATCCGATATCTCAAAAAAGTAGAATCGACGGAATGCCAGGAAGCGTTCTCCTCCAGGATCAATTCTCCGTTTTGGTATTTCCACGTTTGTGCGAATTTCCAGGAAGTTTCTCTGCATATAACCTCGAATAGAATTTCAAACGATTCCTTTACCGTCGATGCCTTCGGAATTCTCATAGAAATCTCTTTGAGAATGTTTTGTTCCGTTTCCCTTCTGCGGACCTCGGTGATGTCCTGAAAAAAGACGGAGAGACCTTCTTCAAAAGGAAAAACTCTGAATTCTATTATGTTTCCTGTATGTTCGTTTTTGAATTCGAAAAGAACGGGTTTGCGTGAGAACGCCGCAAGTTCGTATTTTTCACGAAAGAATTGGGCGGCCGCCTCCGGATAAAGATCCCATATGTTTTTACCGATCAATTCCTCTTTCGTCTTTCCTAACGTGATCAAAGAGTGTTTGTTAGCTGAAATAAATCTCCAATCTTTGGAAAGGGAGAAATATCGATCGGACATACTTTCGATGATCGATTGTTTTTCATCCCTGTTTTGTTTTAGAGCGTAATTCGTTTCCACAACATCGGATACGTTGGAAAGAACCGCTAAAACGGCGAAGGAATCTCCGTAGACGATCCGGTTTGCGGAGATCTTCATATAAAGAATTTTTTTGTCCTTTCTCCAGTGTCTCCAAATCCCCCTGGATTGAATTCCGTTCTCGCTCGCGAAACCTTTTAAAACGACGTCCAAGTCCGCACGGTCCTCTTCCGGACGAATGTCGAGTAGACCCAAGGACCCGAATTCGTTTCTCGAGTACCCGTAGAGATAGATCGCCGCGTCGTTTGCGGAAAGAATCTTGAGTGTGGAAGGATCGAAAAGAATAGCAGGCTGAGGAAGTTTATAAAATATACTTTCGACACCTTTGTGCTTTTCGGATTCTTCCAATTCTCCTTCTCTCGCCAACACTTCGAAGGTATAGAGGCGAATCCGATACGTTCCTTCTTTCAGGACGTCCTCCCAAAAAAGACGAAGAATCCAGTCTTTATATATTAGAGTTTCAAAATATTTAGATTCTTGAATGTTTTTTTTGAGAACGTTTTCGGTGAACTCCGCATAATTTCGGATCTTATCGTGCAAGTGGATTAGGAAGGAAGAAAAACCGGTCGGAGCCGTATCAAAGAGTTGAAGTTCCCAAAATCGGAAACACTCGCGGGAGAATAAAATTCTACCATTCGAACGTTCTTCGAGAATACAAATACTTTCATGAAAGGATGGAATCTCGGTCGAGAATTCTTCCAAGGTTTTGAATCTGGGTGGTGGCATGTCGGCTTCTAAAGAAGGACAATTCTAACTTCAACCAAACACGAATTTCAATTAAAAAACGGTTATTTAGAATATAGTTAGTTTTTTCCTAATTTCGTTTTTCCAGAAGTGAACCTTCTCTTTTCCGGTTTGATAACCGATATCGTATAATTTCTGAAATTGGTCCCAATCGAAGGTTGAATAGCCTCCCACAGGAAGTTCGATGTAGAGATCCGAATTGTCCCTTGTTCGATTTAACGTATTTTTACTCGAAAGCATCAGGGAACGCATCATGATCTCGGCTACTCCGGGATATTTGCTCTTTAAACTCTGTCTGGAAAGATGATGAAAGAAAATTCTCAAAAAGGAAGGTGCTTCTCCCAAATACTGGGGTCCGAGAAAATTTTGATACGTCAAATCCTTATCAATCTGACCTCCGCCGCCGAGATCGACCGAGATAAGAATTCCGGCGCCCTTCTCCTTTAAGATGGAACCGGGAAGATTGTCGAGCAAACCTCCGTCGACAAAAAGTTCTCCGTTTTCGGAAAAGGGAGGGAAGATACCGGGAATGGATGTGCTCGATCGAACCGCTTTCCAGAGCAGTCCTTTGTCAAAAACTTTCCTCTCCGCTTTCGTTAGATTACAAGCGATCGCATAAAAAGGAATCGGAAGTGTCTCGATATTTCGATCCTTAAAAAATTCGTGAATCGCGTTGGAATAACGTTTTCCGCGAACGAGAGAAACAAATGGAAAAGTGAAATCTCCGAGAATATTTCGATCCAACCAAAAGTCTCGAATGAGAGGAAGAATTTCCGAAGAGTCAAGGCCCATCGCAAACAACCCGCCCATGATCGAACCGGCGCTCGTGCCTGAAATCATATCCACCGGAATATCGTTCTCTTCAAAACACTTGAGAAGACCGAGATGAGCGAAACCTTTTGCACCACCTCCGGCAAGAGCGACTCCGATACTATTGCCGGTAAGTTTTCTAGAAAGTCTTCCGAAGTCGGCAGGAACGTCACGGCGAACGATACAATGTGCGATCCCTTGAAATTCCTGAAGAATCGATTCGATTCTTTTCCAGTTTTCGAATTTGGAATCGATCAAGAAGACGATTTCTTTTTGGATTTCTCCCGGCAACAAAGTCTGTGCGGTGACAAAGTCCAGACTCGGACTCCGATCGGGATCGATTAGGATAAGAATCCGATCCGACTGACGAAAACAGGTTTCTCTCCAGCCGGGTTGATTCAGCTCCGTTTTAAATATTAGTTTTTCATAATATTTTTCCAACTCGTAAAACCAATGAACCAAATCCGAGATCCGATAGTTCTGCGAAACCTTTGCGCCTTTTGAGGAAGACTTTGCTCTGACTTTGTGGAAGGATTCCGCATCTACAAGAATCGTTTTTCCGAATGATTTTAATCCGTTCTGGAGAGATCGAAAGAATTGATCGGAAGAATTTCTGTCCACTGCGAGTGGAAAAACGGAAACAGTCCGAACTGAATTCGCCTTTTGAAATCTTTTGTGGCGTTCCTCACCGAGGCGATGAGCGATCGTTCCCGTAATTTGAAACAGGGCGTCCGGAGAATTTGAAAAACTTTTACGAAAGTCATCTCTTGAGATTCTTACTACTTGGCTCGTTCTCAATGAGATCACGGTCGCGGAGCGTTTGTCTCCACTCAAAAGAGCCATCTCGCCGATGATATCTCCCTTTCCCAATTCTCCTTCCGCGAGCACCTCGCCGTTTTTGGAGTGAACGATCCAAGAAAGTCTTCCGGAAACGAGGATAAACATGGAATCGCCGATATCGCCTTGTTTGAGAAGGATTTCACCGCCCGGTATCACGAGCCATTCCATTCGGGATTCCAAATCGGACAATGTCGTCTTATCGAGGTGAAACAATAATTCGACAGAAGAAAGAAAATCCAAAAGCTCTTTTCGAGAAGGCCTAAGTTTCGAAACATGGAAGAGGTGATTTTCGCGTTTGAGATCGACGATCCATTTTTTCCAGTGAACGAACTTGGATTCGATTCTCAACAGATCATCGGGTTGAATATAAAGAATTTCCGATATACCCGAGTAGATCACCTTGTCCGGTTGAAACAAAAAATAATCTCCGGGAAATAAGTCACGAAGAATCAGACTGCTTTCTTCGGTGTTGAGAAGTCTTTCCTCGATTTTTCCGGTGAGAACCAGACACAACGATCCTTCGGTCACGATTCCGAGCGATGGGGTTTCGTCCGTCCAATGGATCGATCGAAGGGATTTTCCGATCGATTCCTCGGCTTTTGTATCCTTCCCGTTGGGAAAATGTGAAGAAGCTTTTGTGCGAAAACCGCGAAAGGCTTTCAGAAGTTTTTTTTGAGATTCAAAAGAATGATTACTAGATCGAGTCACCGATTACCTTCATTTTAAAACCGTTTCCATCGAATCAAAGATAGTTTCATCTTCGCGTGGTCGGTTTCCATTACGAATCGGATTGGAGCCGTTCTCTGAAACGTAAGTCTTTGAAGCTTGTCCAAAACTCCCCGAGAAATCCACTTTTTTTTAAAAGTATTTTTGTAAAACGTTCCTCCGTTTCATCAGAAACAAAGAACAAACAAGGAATGCGCAAGGGAATCGAAGTTTCAGAAGCGCTTCTCCACAGAGCGAAATTCAAGGTCATTCGAACCCGGAAATATTTTACTGATTTGTAGAATGACTTTCTTCTATGGATTCGATCATTTTGATAAGCGAATGCGTGGATTTGCGCTTCGTTGTTCGGACGAAAGTTCGCCGCGGCGGCATTCCTTCTCGCCCCCAGCGGCACGGAAACGATAAGATCCGAAACTCCTACCCAAGGTCCAAAGCAAAATATCCTTTTCTATCTTTCTACCGAATCCGAAAAATCTTAACCGGAGAATTCATGTTCAAATCGTTTTCTTGCCGTATTCCCTTTGTAAAATCGGGGATGAGCCGTCCGAACCGTTAGAGCTTACGTTTGCGAGCGAAAAAAACGGACCAAGGATCCAGTCATTGTGTCCCGGTCGACTTGTCGGCCTTTTCCTTTTAAGAAAGAGATCGGAACGACACTTCCATTTTACAAAAATTGCTAACACGACATCCTTTTTCAGAAATAACCAGCTTTCTATAAAAACGGATTTTTTGCATACGGAATGAAATCGAATCTTGAATTGCGATTCCGGCTTCGTGCCGGAGGCAAGATTCGAGGAGTGAAAATTTCAATCAGAAAGTTTTTAAATTATCATAAGCTATTTTTATAAAGGAACAAAGATCGTTTAATGGATGTAAATTATTGAACAAGGTTCATTCTGCGCAAAAGTGTGATATAAAACTCCGGGTGCCAAGGGAATGAATTTTTTAAAAAGCGAAAGAGAATCAGCGGCCAACTTATCCGGAAAAATACGATGCAGTTTCAAAGGAGAGTGTATCGAATTGGATCCGAGTATCGAAGAGGAGTTAATAGCCTTTCCCGATCTAAAAGAAAAACTTTGTAAGATCGTTATATCGATTTCTCAGTTTTCACATCAAAACAAGAACAACGCAACGACCTTCGAACTCTTTATGGAAATCGTTAGCGAAAGCGAACAGACATATCATTTGTATGCGCTCGTATTCCATAAAAAAGAAGAAATCACTTTCGAGCTTACAAAGATACCTGCAGTACCAAACTCTAAAGTGAAATTAATCACAATCAAAGAAAGAATCAACGCGCATAAAGCGGAATTCAAAACGTTCTTAGGCAAATCCCGTTCCGCATTCTTCTTAATCGAAGTTCAATTCGTTTCCGTAAAAGGAAATCCCGAACCGGAGATGGAATCTTTCGAACAGGTGTTTATGGATCTATCAACGGAAATTTTTACGCTCACAAACGGAAATACAAAGATCATACGATATTCTCAAAATAAAGTTTTGGTAATCATTCCCGTCGAAAACGAAAGATTCAATCTTTCCGCTCTTTCGAAACAGATCATATCGATTATGGATTATCCGCTTTCTCATAATGAAACGGAATTGTTTTTTAAGATTTCGATAGGCGCGTATCTCATGAAGGATCAAAAAGAATCCTTTAAAAAAATAAGATCAAAGCTCACGGAATCTCTTAAAAAAGCCGCCAAATATCCGTTCAGTCATTATATTCTCGGAGAACAAGAAGAAGAGATCGAAAGACAAAAGGCGATTCAACTCTATTCCTCTCTCAAGAACTCGATCTTTAACGAAGAATTGATACTCAAGTATCAGCCTATTCTGAATTCTAAATCTAAAAAAATTGAATTCGTAGAAACACTTACAAGATGGGTTCACGCCGTAAACGGAAATATAAGTCCCGAGATCTTCATACCAATCGCGGAATCTTCAGGACTCATTCTTACGATCGGTGAATGGGTGATGAAGAATGCGATCAGCGAAATCGCCATTCTCAAAAAAATCTCAGGCATCGATCCCGATTGTAAACTGACGATCAACGTTTCTCCGATCCAGATCAATCAGAAAGACATCACCGAACAACTTTTGAAATTGGTAAGAAGACATGAGACGACTCCGGAGAAAATTCTCGTGGAAATCACGGAGACATCGATCGATACCGATGATAATTACGCGATCGATCGATTGAAGGAACAGGCTCAGACTCTCCACCTCGAAGGATTTCAGATTGCCATCGACGATTTCGGTAAAGGTCATTCCAACTTTTCAAGACTCGAGCAAATTCCATCCGATATCGTTAAGATCGATAAGAATTTAGTCTTCGGAGCGTTACACGACCCTGCAAAGACAAAGATTTTAACTTCGATCGTAGGAATCATTCATACGATGGGAAAAAAAGTGATCTTAGAAGGAATTGAAAATCAAGACTATGAAAAAATCGCAATCGATACCGGCGCGGATTATCTGCAAGGTTATCACTACTATTATCCGATGAACATCGGAGGTCTGTCTAAGGTTTTCGAAAACGAACTGAACGAAAACCCACAATTACAAAGTTCGAAATATTAAGCAAAGAGTTACTTTTTTATTTTATCCATCACAAAATACATATCGATCTCACCCTTATTCTTTGCAGGGACCTTACCTCGATACTCGCAGAGAAAATGATCACGAACGAGTTCGTAAGTAAATTGAGAGACGTTGATCTTTCCGGGTTCTCCTTTGGATTCAAGTCTGGAAGCTAGATTGACGGTATCACCCCAAACGTCATACGCGAATTTTTTCCTTCCGACGATTCCGGCCATCAAGGGACCGGAATTGATTCCGATCCTAAGTTCCCAGGCGGCTTCTCCTTTCGTTCGTTTTAGCCGATTCATAAACTCTTGAATTTCCCAAGCGGCGTTTACCAAGTCGATGGCGTGGGACGGGGACGGCTTTGGCAAACCGCTCGCGCACATATACGCGTCTCCGATCGTTTTTAATTTTTCAAGACCGTGTTTTTCTATGATCTTGTCGAATTCGGAAAAGTAAAAATCCAATTCGCGAACCAAATCCGAAGGTTTCATCTTATCCGCGATCAGGGTGAAATTCTTAAAATCGGTGAACAAAACGGAAGCGGATTCGTAATACACGGGTTCAACAACGCCCCTTTCTTTCAACTCTTCCGCAACTTCAAACGGGAGAATGTTCAAAAGTAAATCGTCGGATTTTTTCTTTTCAACGCTCAGCTGTTGATAGAGTTTTTCTAATTCTTCGTTCTTTCTTTGGATTACGATTCTCGCGGCTTCTACTTCCTGGTTGATCGTCTTTAGGATCGAACCGTGAAAATCTTTTACGTTTTCCAGATTCTTCCTGTATTCCAATTCTCGATCGAACTTCATTCTCAAAAAACGATTTTCTTTTTTGATCTCTTCGTTTAGTTCCTTATCGGAAAGAAGGCTGACCGCAATCCCGCTTTCTTTTACGGAAGGAAAACTACGAGTCGTTTCCACTTCCGTCGAGGTTCCGATCAAAAGAGTGACCATCGTACAGTTATGAAGTAGGCTTCTATCTTCGTTTTCCAAAGGAGCGATTTCACCGAACGTATAAAAACCGAAAATCGGGATATTCTCCGGTAAATTTCTTTCAAGGATTTGAATTTCCTCTTTTACACGAGTTCCAAGGAGATGTTTTCGCATGATGCAAGAAAAAGCGAATGCAAGTGTTGGCTGAAATTTTTTCTTAGACTTACTCGAATTCAAGGAAGTATCCTTGAGGTCGTCTACGATATAATTACGCAGAGCTTCCGTTAATTGGACTTCGGCACCCTCGGGAATTTCTCCCGCAAAAAGAACACTCCCCTCTTCCTCGTTAAACCCGCCCGGAACACGGAGATAAAAATGTTCCGAATTTTTTTCATAAACCGCCAGAGGAAATTCGGGAGCCGGAAAAGAATAATCGCCAAGATAATAGTGGTAATAGTCGATCGCTCGCATATCATCGATTTTTAATACGTTCTTTCCTTTTACGCTCGTCGCAGTCGCTCGTCGACCGATCGGTTTCCACGTGTTGGAAAGGCTGTAACTGTATTCGACCGGCCCCGCAAAAAGAAGAATCACGGAAGAATCGGTAAGCACCTTGTCTCGATAAAACTGATTGATTGGAAGATCCGTTCCGAACGGACGAGCGGAAACTCCTCCGAAAACCTTACAACCCGGAGCCAAATTTTTATTCAACGTCTCAACGATGGAATTTGCCGAAAGTGTAAAACTGTCCGTAAAAAGGACGCAGAGTTTTTCCTCTTTCTCCAATGCGTTCTTTGCTTCACCTAACGCCAATTTGGCGCTAATTTCGGAATTACCTTCCGGATCGGATCCTCGTCCGATCGAGAACTGAATTTCATCCGAGTAAAATAAAAGAAGAATGACGGAATCGTCGCTAAAACCCAAATCGCTCGTGAGTTCACCTGCGGTAGTGCACCCAACGAGCAAAATTCCGGGAAATTCTTTATTGATGGTTTGAAGCATTAATTCGTGATCGAAGCCATGCCCCGCGAAAACCATTCCGGCGCTCGGGAAATAATCTCCCAGACTCAGCTTACTCTTTACGATCGCCGCACGAGTGGCGGATAACGTATCGATATCTTCTCCCTGACCGATTCCTACTAAAAGCATTCAAACGATTTCCTATTGGTTATAATGTACGCAAAATTTCGATTTTTTCGAGACGAGATAAAGACAGATTCTTATTAACGAAACAAAGTGGCAAATGTTTTGCGATCGCGCCTATCGCTTCCGATCATTTGAAATAATTTTTTTATCAAATTCTTCTTCTTTTAATTTCCAAAGAAAGAACAAACCGAGGATCGGACCGATTGAAAGCAACGTATAGAGATAACGAGGAATCATGGAAACGGATAACACATTTATAATCTGAATGCTTAGAATCGTAATTCCAAAACCGATACAATTCACGATCGTAAGCGATGAACCTCTCGACTCCTCCGGAGAATTCTGTGCGACCAAGGTAGAAAACAAAGGTGAATCCGCGATCACCACCAAACCCCAAAAAAATAAAAAACAAAGTAGAAATAGAATCGAACTTGAATATAACAGAAACGGAGAAAGAAAACAACAGGTACACGATAAAAACAAGGCCGAAAATGCGGTCCATTTTAAACCGAAATACTCCGAAAGAAAGCCGCTCAGAACACAGGCGAGAGCGCCCGATCCGATGATAAGAAAAGAAAGGATGGGAACATTGATCGTGTTATCCGGAAAACGGTGATTGTAGTCTGTGAGCATCCAAGGGACAAAAGCCCAAAACGTATAGAGCTCCCACATATGTCCGAAATATCCGAAGGATGCGTATCTAAAATTCGGTTTCTTAAATCCGCGAAGAAACGAGACAAGATTTAATTTCTGACCGATCTTTCGATACGGACCGTTGGGAACAAATAAAAAGACGGAGAATCCGCCTAAGAACGACAAGAGCGAGGTTGTATATACAACATACTTCCACGGATAACTCGAAATCAAATCTCGTATCAAATGGGGAAGCGCCGTTCCCAAAACCAAGGCGCCTACCAAAAAACCCAACGATTTTCCCAAACCGGAACGAGTGTGATCCGAGGCCAATTTCATTCCGACCGGATAGATTCCCGCCAAAAAAAATCCAGTAAGAAATCGGAACGAAAGAATCGGCCCGGGAGATACAAATCCAAAAGCAATCGCAAGGTTGAAGATTCCGGCGAGAATAGAACTTATGAAAAAAACATAAGAAGGTGAATAACGATCTGAAATCGTAAATACGGAAAAGATCAACGTCCCGCTAATAAATCCAAGCTGAATCGCACTCGTTAGATGTACAAAAAAAGAAGGATCTAGATCGAGATCTTTCCCCATTTCGGAAACGATCGAATTCCCAGCAAACCAAAGAGACGTGCAAAAAAATTGAGCGATTACGATCGTTGGCAAAAACTGCTTCATTCCACGTTAGACTCTTTACTCGCAGTTTTTACGCAATTTAAAATATTCTAAATCTCGAAAGCGCTTTTCGTATGCCATCGCGATTTTTGAGAATCTTAAATTTCCTATCTCGATTCGAGCTTTCTTAGACTTTCGAACACAGAGCACGAAAAGATACCGTGTTCGTCGACGGCGCTGGACTCGTTACCGCATTCTTTTTCAAAGAACACCCTTTCACTTGGATATCGTAAGAGGTCGCCGAATTTTCGATTATATTTACGGGACACGGAGCGCTCGGGCTATACACGCTTTGACCGTCAAGATCGATGTTCAAAACAAAACTTCCATTCTCACGCAATAAAACTCCGTAATTCAGAGATAGATCGACATTCATAATGTATAGAGTCGGTAAATCAAAAGGATTGCCTAAATTTACGGATCCGTCCGGACAAGGGTCGATGTTCCGCAAAACGTTGTTTCCGCCTAACCGTATATTTGCGGTATTTATATTCGGTCGAATAAAATCCGGATCCTCGGCATTGATAGAAACCGGTGAAGGGGTTCCAAGAAGGAAAAGCAAAGGAAAAAGGTCTTCTTCCTTTTTAGGATCGGAACATTGGATGAGAATAAAGTTTAGAAATATGAAAAGAGGAATACTTTTTAGTTTCATACCTCAGAACAATAGAAGCGAACCGAAGCGGTCAACCAAGATCGCCTAACTAAGATCTTTACGGAATGAAATACATCTTTTCAGAGAAATGCGAAGAGCCTCTTCTTTTGAAAATTAACAACAGGACTCAGATGAAGCGTTTTTCTCGATTCCATTGTTTGCCGGAGCACAATCGAATAAACCGAAGTGGCGACTTCTATCGCCGTCAATCTTAAAAAAAGAAGAATATCTCGTATCCTCCAGCATCATCGCCGTATTACCGCAAACCAAGGAAGGTCGATATTTTTCAAAAAGATGATGATCATCCAAAAGAAAGGAATCTTCCGAATTTGGAATTCCTCCCAAATAAGTTGCGACTTGTCCGTAGTCCTCACACTTATCTTCTAAAGGTAGTTTGAAGGCTCGAATCGTCATAGAATAGAATTCGATATGACCAACTCTTTCGATTATCCCATCGTCGACAAGGTCCACCTTCGAACTCGACGTGACTCTGAAGTCGAAATTTCCCAGTTGATACAAGAGTCTGCGAAAGTCTTCTATATACATCGCCCCGCCCAAACATTCTCCGTAAAGAACCGGATCTTGCGCGATCTCGATCGGTATTCTTCTACTTGAAAAGATATCGGAGAAAAATAGTTCCCCACCCGGTTTCAAGACTCTAAAAATTTCGGAAAAAACTTCTTTCTTTAAGGGTGAAAGATTGATCACACAGTTGGAAATGACAACGTCAACGGAAGAATCTGGAATTCCTAAGTCGTTTAAATTTTCTATATATCCGTTCAAGAATCGTACGTTTGTTTTTTCGTAACCGAAACGCTCCTGATGGAATGGAACGTGTTTTTCCGCAACGGAAACCTGCTCCTCAGTCATGTCTACACCGATCACGTTTCCGTTCGGACCGACGAGCTTCGAAAGAAGAAAACAATCTCTACCGGATCCGCTACCTAAATCCAAAACGGTCCTTCCCTCCAAAGCAAACGGAATCGGCGAACCACATCCGTAAAAACGGTCCTTCACTTCTTCATGGATCTCGCTTAGGACGTTGCGCAGATACGATGGCATACGATCCGCCGTGCAACAGGCTGTCGTTTTCAAATCCCGATTCGATTTTAAGATCGTTCCGTAGTATTCTTTTACGTTTTCCATTACATTCGCTATTCGATTCATGATTGCACCTAATTGTTATTATACGGACCCTAAATTCAATCAAACCATTCGGGTACGGCTTTGAAAACAAAGATTCATTCTCCCCTTCCGGTTCGAGAAAGAAAAAGATTCAAAATCGCAGACGATTTCCGGCGAGCGTTCAACTCTTTTCGGAGACCTCGATAAAATCCGATTTCTCTCGGACGGCGCAATCCGGACAGATCCAATCGTTCGGAAGAGCAGACCAAAGCGTGTTCGGAGGATAACCTTCTTTCCGATTTCCTTCCCTTTCATCGTAAATATAACCGCAACCAGGGCACTTGTATTTTGACATCACTCCCCTCAAGTTTGAACATTCAAGGTAAAGAATCCTTCTCGATCCGAGAGAAGGATTCTGGAAGGAAACGTAATTCTACTTTCTTCGCCTTTATGACTTGCCATATTTCTTATATATTTCCTTTTTATGCGCATCGTCGATTTGAATTTTGCTCAAGTCTCCACCTGCCCAAGCAACAACCCTCGGGTCCATTAGACTCCGAAACAACGGAGTGAATAAGGCGACACCGAACATACCACCGTATCCGTTCGGCATTTGAGGAGAATCTTCAAAGTGTCTTAACGATTGGTAATGTCTCGTTGGATGAGCGTGATGATCCGAATGTCTTTGAAGATGAAATAGAAGCAAATTCGAAATCAAATGATTGCTATTCCAGGAATGTCTTGGCTGGCACTGTTCGTAACGTCCTTCAGAATTTTTCTGACGCAAAAGGCCGTAGTGCTCGATATAATTCGCGGTGGTAAGTTGCCACCATCCGAACGCGGCTTGGATGGGAAGAAAAATCAACATGATCTTACCGAAAGCGACGACTAACGCTCCATAAACGACGAGAGTCACCGCCAAAGGTTGAAGAATTTCATTGTCCCAATTCCAGACGCTCTTACCGCTCCTTTCCAATCGGATCTTTTCCAAATTCCAAGATCGCAAAAAAGCGCCGGGAATTTCTCGAAGCGCGAATTTATAAATATTTTCCCCCATTCTAGAGGTAGCAGGATCTTCTGGTGTCGCGACAAAACGGTGATGTCCCTTGTTGTGCTCGATAAAAAAATGTCCATAACCTACGGAAGCTAACACGAGTTTGGCTAACCATCGATCCAAGGACTCCTTCTTGTGGCCGAGTTCGTGTCCGGTATTGATCGCAAGTCCGTTTACGAATCCGAGGGAAAGAGTGAGCAATAAGAATTCCCACCAACTCAAGGAATGAGTCGCTACCCACCAAGCGCAGACAATTAAGGAAGCGTAATGGACAGGAATCGTTAAGCGCGGAAGAATTCTATAATATGGATCTTCTTCTAAAGAAGGAACGATCGATTCAGGCGGATTGTTCGGATCTTCCGGAAAGATCATATCCAATATAGGAAGGATCAGATAGAAGATGATCAATACCATCGCATAAAAAATTCCCCAACCGGTCGCGTGCACTACCCAGATCCCCAAAATCGGAGCAGAAGGAAAAATAAGTGAAAGCAACCAAACATACCGTTTTTTATCCACGTAAGACGACTCGATCCTTTCCATCGCTATCTCCTTAAATTTCTTTATTAGAAAATCTTATTTAAAACGAGATTTACATTTCGTAAATCATGGAATGATTCATTCGAATGAACGACAAAAAAACAAGTCATTTCGCGAAAACGAAGAAAGATTCCGATGGATAAAAGAACTTTCAAAGCATACTATATACTTTTCCTTACGTCAGTAAGGCAAAAGGAAGAGAAGGCGAAAGGAAACGTCAATCTTAAATACACCGTATTCTAATTGAACCCAAAACACATCCTCTACTTTGGTAATAGTAGTTAAACAAACCTACCCTCCGTTGAAATGCAAAATCGAATCGACGAAGCGAGAATCAATCCAATAGAGAATATTCTTTTCTCATCGGATCGTGAATCATTTTCGTTTCATCGCGGAAAAGAATTATATATTCTTGATCGTTAATATACGATTTCTAAAGTTAGAAATACTCTCACTCGCAAGTGAAATCCGACTTCCTATTCCTTCCAGTAGCCAAAAACTGCGCAAGCGCCATCCCGATATGCGTTCTACCTAAAATTTCCAGCTCTTAAACGAGAGCTAACGTAGAAATGCTTTCAGGCGTTTTCAGGAGTAGAAGTAAGTACCCCTACCAAGCTCCTAAAATCTCACCGGAGGTTGGCCAAACAGGAAACATTCATAGTCCATCAGCATCCTTCATTTTTTTCAGAGTGTCCTTGAATCGGTCGAGAAGCACATTTCGATTTAAACGAAGACAGACTGAAAGATCAGGACCTCCGTTCGGCCCTCGATAAACTCATTCGGTCGCATGAATTTCAGCAGTGAATACAAAATAGCGGGAGCCTTTAATTGAAGAATCTGGTTCTCGATCGAAAACGTTTTTCTACCTTGCACGTCAACTCCGAACCTTGGCTCGTAGACAGTGGTGAGTTGGGTTTTCGGAACTTCACCAGAAATGATCAAAACCCTTTGAATCCGAAATTTGGCTGAGTCGTTGCAAGGACCGTAAGACGAACACAGCCTCCTTCAATGAGTCTTTCATAATATTCGCTTAACAAAGAGAATATGTTGATACATTCCATATATCCAAGAATGTTCCCAAGGAGGAAAAATTAGCGGATTTCTTCCATGCATGGATCACTACCCGAAGGATACAATCAGACCTTATTCGTTATCAGATTTATTTAATATACAAAATACTGAATATCGGAGGGTCGATGAAAGTTGCAATCAATACAGTTGGAAGCAACGGTTTCGGAAAAAGCGTCACACTCGAATTTGGAAACAAACGGATCGGACTAATCCTTATTCTTATATCGAATCATCCAACAAAAAATCGAGAGGGGGACGACAAACCCTTTGTTGGAAAACAGGGATGCCCTCAGCGCAGGGACCGACCTTCGATTCGGAAGGTCCTCGAACATTCGCGTCTTTATGATCTTTGAATAGATTACAGTGAGCCAGAAATGATTCGAACGTACACTTATTTTACTGCTCCTAAGAAACGAAATACATAGCTCTTTTCTATCGGAAAATTCGAGCCACATGTCCTGTTTTTCGGTCGCCTTAAGAGTTCCGAAAGCCATAACCCGGGGAACAAACGACAGGATTTTCGGAGTGGAAAATTGCTCCTTATCGAAAATATAAGTTGCTCAGTGGTTTTTATTTATGAGTTTTCACTCATAAATAAAAAGCCTACTTCGTTTTCGATCCGTAGGAAATGGAAATCCGTCATGGAAAAATTTAGCTTTATTTGCAAATCAAGAAGAATACTGGGGATTGGCATTCTGGCACTTTCTCTTTTCTCCTGTGAAGATAAAAAAGATGCCGGTAAAGAATCCCCGTTGATTGCTTTGGTCAGCTCGAACGCCTCGGAAACTCAAGGTTCTCAACCCCCTCCTGGCGAAACCGGAATTTTTCCACCCTCTTCTCCTCTGCTCCCTGGGCTTTCGCAAACGACACCGCTTCATAACGCGGCCAATATTCCGGTTAACGCCAATTTGACGATTGTGTTCTCTAAAGTAGTAATGAAGGACTCCGTCACAACAAATACCGCAGACAATAGCTGTTCGGGTTCGGTTGGCCTTTCCGCGGACAATTTCGTAACTTGTGTTCGTATGAACTCGGCTCCGACGTCTCCCTTTGGAGCCAATAGTAATACCTTCCGTTTGGATCCGGCAGACCATTTAGCAATCTCCAGCCAATATAAGATCCGCGTACTCGATTCGATCATAGACGAAAGCGGAAGAAGACTTACGGCTACAGTAACTACGAACTTCAGCACCTCAGCAAGCACCGATGTCGCCGCGCCGGGGATCCTACATTCCCTTCCGTACGATGGGGACTTGTTGGTTGGAACGAATACTTCGATCTCCGTGACCTTCACGGAAGCCATGGATGCCTCGTCGCTTAACGTCAACAGCTCCAACACGACCTGTTCAGGAAGCATTCAAATTTCGAATAACAATTTCATTAACTGTATAAGATTAGCCCAACAACCGCTATTCTTCAATCAAATGCGATCCTTTTCTATTAAACCGGCGCTCCCCCTGGTTAACTTCAATGAATATCAGATTAAGATTACAGCTGGAGCCAAAGACGTATCCGGAAATTCGTTGGATGAGCAGTTTCTCACGTTTATAACTCAAACCAACGACTCTACCGCACCACAATTAGCGCAACTTCTTCCAAATAATAACCAGATTTCGGTCGCTAGAAATCGCGTCTTCCAACTTGATTTTACTGAAAAGATGAATCCAACATCGTTCGTTTTAAATCCAGTAAACAATTCCTGCTCCGGAACTATCCAAATTTCCGCAGATAACTTTAATACCTGTGTGAGGCTGAACTCGAACGTGCGTCACGACGAAAATAGGCTTGGACTATCACATTCCTTTTTTCTAATAGACCCACTCGCGCCGCAGACCACGTATAAGATCAGACTTACGAACGGGATTCAGGATTTATCGGGAAATCCTTTCGCCGGCGGAACGCAGGCTGTAGGATTCACGACCGGAGACGACCTCGACAACACTCCTCCTACAATTCTTTCGATCACGCCGACCGACGGGAGCGTCAATCAACCTTCAGCCGGATACAACGTCGAAATCACTTTCTCCGAAGAAATGAATCCGAATGATTTCACCAGAAACATTTCCAATGGTAGCTGTACCGGGAACATTCAGTTGTCTTCGGATAACTTTGTAAATTGCGTTCGCTTGAATGCGCTTACAATTTACACGGGAAACAACAGGATTCGAGTAAATTCAGGCGGTGGCGCGCTTTTACCAAATACAACTTACAAAGTGAGAATCAAAAGCTCGGTGAGAAACGCTTCCGATATACCTATCGGCGCAGATTACACTCAAATCACGGGATTCACAACGGCTCCTTAAAAAGTCATCAGGATAGGATTCTTCAAATAACGAAAGATCCTATCTTAGAAACTCTATCAATAGAAGAATGAGTGACCGTACCTTTCCGAATCATATTGGGGTTCATAAAAGAGTATCGCTCAATGGAACTGCGCAAAGAACGAAGGGATAGAAAATTGGGAACCGTATCATCGTTCTAAGTAAACCAAACGCAGGAAAATTCCCGCCCAGTAAAAAATTGGCGACGACCTCGGGAACCATACTTTCGCCTTTGGATTCGATTGAATCTTTTCCAGATGGACAAATAGTATCGATCGAAGAACACGAATCGGTTTCTTTATTTTTCTCGGAATCTCGTTCCAATGACGATCTCAAGTTAGTCGAAACGTTTCAAATAAAACTAACGTCTTCCCATTCCCATTTCGGACGCTCCAACTAAAATGGACATGTTTCCGGGCGGATGTCGATTCTCTTTCATCAACTGGTGTGCCAGACCGGTCTGATCAAAATGAAACGTCTTGGATAAGACTGGATCGATCTTTCTTTCGCGAACGAGGTCGTTGACAGCTTTACAATCTTCATCGTTTGCAAAATGAGAACCTTGAAATCTTTTTTGCCTCATCCAAAGATAACGAAGATCTAATGTGGCATTGTATCCTGTCGTACCCGCACAGATCACGATCATTCCACCGGTCGCACATACGAATGCGGAAGTAGGAAGCGTTGCTTCGCCGGGATGTTCGAAGACGATTTTAGGATTGTTCCCATTACCGGCGATCTTCCAAATCGCTTTTCCGAAATCTTTCGCGCGATCCGTCCATTCGGAGAATTTTTTCGGATCATTGATGTCGGAATTGATCGGCCCCCAATGATTGAAGTCGCTTCGATTGATCACACCCGCGGCTCCTAAGTTTTTACAAAACTCAATTTTATCTTCGGAACTAACGACCGCAATCGGGATCCCACCGGCGGCATGAACGATCTGAATCGCCATTGCGCCTAAACCTCCTGCTCCTCCCCAAATGAGAACCACGTCATCTTTTTTCACATCATTCGGTTTCCAATGATGAAGCATCCTGTAGGCCGTTCCAGCGACCAACATATACGCCGCGGATTCTTCCCAACTGAGATGAACCGGACGAGGAAGACATTGGTGCTCTTGGACTTTACAAAATTGTGCGAAGGAACCCCAATTCGTCTCGTATCCCCAAATGATTTGAGAGGGTGCGAACATCGGATCCTTTCCGGAAAGAACCCAGGGATCATTTTTTTCCCAACGCCCGCAGTGAAGCACAACTTCATCTCCGACTTTTACGTTTCTCACTTCGGAACCAACTTTGTAAACGATTCCGGACGCATCCGAACCTCCAATGCTGAATCTTTCGGGTTCGCCTTTTCGATTTCGCGCGGCAATTACGTCGACCGGATTACCGAGCGCCGCCCAAACATTGTTATAATTCACGCCGGCGGCCATAACGGCAACCAAGACCTCATCCGGTCCTATTTCCGGAACGGGCACTTCTTCTTGCTGGAACGCTCGAATCGGATCTCCATATCGTTCGGGACGAATTACCTGTGCGTACATTTTTCTCGGCACGACTCCTAATGGGGGCAGCGTTCCGATCGGGACGATTTCAATTGGTTGCATGATAATACCGATGCTCGATTTTTTTGCCACACTCAAATAGTGTGCAAAATAATACAAGAATATTTATTCATGTATTATTTTACAGAGAATCCAAAAATGGAAAGATTCCCGTAAGATTTCTAAACTTTTTATTGTAAAAAGATTCTTTTCAGGCGGAAATGGACGAAGAATAGCTCTCTTTATTAGAATGAAGTCATTGAACTGAAGGATGTTCGATATTTTATATGGCCAAAATCAACAACCCTAAAAGCGATTCCACGGAACGGGAAAAACATCAATGGACTTTTTTAAGCCATCACGCACACGTTCTTCTTTGTATAAATTCCGACCCGAATGTTCTTCTCAGAGAATTAGCGACAAAGGTAGGAATCACGGAACGAGCGGTGATCGGAATCATCGAAGATCTCGAAGAAGCAGATATTTTGGTCAGAACCAAGGAAGGAAGGAGAAACAGCTATAAGATAAATAAAAAAGCTTCCTTAAGACACAAGTTGAAATCCCATAAAACGGTCAGCGACCTCCTCAGAATTCTAACTTAGCCTCCCCACTCCGCCTTTCAAATCGCTTCATTCATTTTTTCTCGCTTCGTTTCGAATCGATGCAGGATCCAACCATTCTTACCTACCAAAAAATTCTCCGTTTTTATTGAAATTTAATACTTGAATTATTTTACATGTATTTTTTTGCTTGTATTGTCTTTCTTAAATATAGAAATAAATACAATTTGGAGAATACCATGAGATTTATAAAAGGAACGAAAATTGTGATCCTCGTTTTTTTCCTAAATATGGGTTTAAACGCGGAAGTCGATCCGAGTGAATCGCTTAGAAGATTGATGGAAGGTAACAAACGGTTTGTTACCGGGAAGTCCCTTAAACCGAACCAAACACCGGATCGTGTAAAGGAGTTGGTCGCCGGCCAAAAACCGTTCGCCGTGATCGTGGGATGCTCCGACTCCAGGGTCCCGCATGAGATCATTTTCGATCAAGGCATCGGGGATTTATTTATACTAAGAACAGCCGGTCAAGTTTCTACGTATGCATCCTGGGGGAGTATTGAATTTGCGGTCGAAGTACTCGGTAGTAAACTGATCTTAGTGTTAGGCCATACAAAATGCGGAGCGGTTGCGGCGGCTTGTAACGTACCGGATGTTCCTGGCCATATCGTTACTCTCATCAATGCAATTAAACCGGCAGCGGAATTGGCTAAGAATATGCAGGGAGATTTGGTTGATAATGCTGTCAGGATCAATGTCGCCAAACAAGTAAAACAACTAAGAGAACTTGAACCTGTGATCACGAAGAAACTCAAAAAGAAGGAGATCGATATAGTCGGAGCGATTTACGATATCGAAACCGGTAAAGTAGAAATACTACCAGCAAATTATCTGGAAACTCTGAATACGGCGGGTAGTAAATCATGGAAATAGTTCAGTCCTTAACGACAAGCCTTCTCACGCCGATGGTCTTGGCCTTTATTCTTGGAATCGTTTCGACATTGTTAAAAAGCGATCTAAAGTTTCCAGATGGCTTATATGCCGGATTAACGATTTATTTGCTTCTTGCGATAGGAATCAAAGGAGGTGTGAAACTTTCAAGCACACAATTCTTAGAATTTTATAAACCCGCCTTCGTTGCCCTCGTCATGTGTTGTCTGATTCCGTTGTTCGCCTTTTTCATTCTGAACAAAATCGGTAAATTCAACACGATCAATTCCGCGGCGATCGCCGCTCACTATGGCTCCGTATCAGCGGTGACCTTTAGCGAGAGCACCGCGTTCCTGGACTTGATGAACATCGGCTACGAAGGATTTATGCCTTCTTTGCTCGCAATCATGGAAATTCCAGCGATCCTCGTTGCGATTTATATCGCAAAACGCAATTCCTCTTCCGAAAGCTCCGCCAATATCTCAACGATCTTTCACGAATTATTCGCAGGGAAAGGAACCATTCTACTGCTTGGTGGTCTCTTTATCGGATTTTTTTCAGGCAAAAAAGGTTTCGAACAAGTTGCTCCTTTTTTCGAAACTCCATTTAGAGGCGTCCTTGCATTATTCTTACTTGAAGTCGGCATCCTCACAGGAAAAAGAATCTCTGATCTTTCTCAAGTTGGTATTTTTTTAGTATTCTTCGCGATTCTAATGCCGGTAATTCATGCTTCTCTGGGAATCTATTTGGGAAAACTCGCAGGACTTTCCTTGGGTGGTTCGACAATATTCGGAGTCTTATGTGCGAGCGCTTCCTATATCGCCGCGCCAGCGGCAATCCGAATCGCGTTACCGGAGGCAAATCCAACTTACTATTTTACTTCTTCGCTTGCGATCACCTTTCCGTTCAACATCGTCGTCGGACTCCCCTTGTATCTATCTCTTTCAAAATTCTTGTTCAGCTTAGGATCCTAAAGATCGCGAAATGAACTTGAAAACGAAACTCCTCCTGAATTAAAAACCTGGACGAGATTCTTTTTTCCACTTTGCGCCCCTCTTTCTGGAGGGGTTTTTCACCTAAGGCGTATTATGTGAATTCAATCTTTATAACTTTCCATTTTTGCAGGCTCAGAAATGGTTCAAGAGAAGAAATTCTTATTTCGAGACTTCACACGTTCGCAAGAGAAAATAGTCCGATGTAGATGACCACGAATCCAATAAGAATATTTACGTTCAGTAAGCTTAGAGCAACCTCTGACCTGATGGGACCTCAAAACATTTTCGATTGAGTTTGAAAAAGAGTTATGCCAAAAACAGAAACGTTTTTAAGGCGAAAACGAAATAAACTTTTCCCGATAAACAGTCCGCTTATGGTAGAGACTGATCGATTCAACGAATGACGAACAAAGCCTTACTTAGAAATGGAGAATGGAAAAGAATAAAGAGTTTATAGAATAAACTGGCTCGATTGAAGAATGCAACCCTTGCGATTCTCTTAGTTATATTTGAATTTACTCCCTAAACAGAGTGGGAATCTAATTTTGGTAAAAACATAGTTCGATTTTTTCTATTCAATTAGATCTTTTATTTTTTATCTAAATTTTCGGAGTCCAATTAAAAGGAATCATTTCACTCGCAAAGAAAAGTTAGTACTTCACCAAAGCCATCCAGCGACGTTGGCTGTGGATAGTATCGAAAGTATTCTTTCCACATATTCCTTCTGGGAACTTCAATCGCTAACGAGTGCGCTTGTTCCTCTTCCGTACCGATCTCGATAACAGTATTCTGAATGCATTGCGCCAATCGGGAAAAATGATTCCTCTTCCTTTCGGACGTTACATAGCAAAGTTTATGGATCGTACCCTTGAAGGCGTCCGATTTAGAGGTCAAATTCTCATTTGGATCTCCGCTTGATATAAAAATCCGATCGGAATCATAGTGGGAATCATAATCATATTAGGAGCTTGGTTATGGGGGCTCCGTAAGAATGAATTTAAAATTCAGAAGCGTTGGTTTCTATAAAATTTGAAGTCTCATTCAATATTTTTATTATTTTAACTTACGGAACCAATTCTTAACTTATCGCGCGACCTAAGAATCAAATAGAACGAACTCTCTTGGGGTTTTGAACTGTGAGAAGCTGATCTCGAAATAAGATTTATCAATGGGTTCAAAGGAAGATAGCCAATGCTATTTTTCTAAGACGAAAGTCCCGTAAAATTTATATTAGTTATTTTCAGTGGAAAATGGCCCCGAAACTCATTTTTTTTTGGAAACAGAAAGGACAGGAAAGCTTTAAAACTTACGCTTTTGTCCTCCACACTGTAGTTTTTCTCAATGACACTTTTATCCGAAGTTTAAGGGCACAATCGAATCATTTTCGAAACCCGGTGCAAAAAGACAGTCACATAGAAATAACTTTTCACCTTTTTAATTGAATTCACCTTATATTGCGAAATAAATAACAAGAATGTGTATTTTTGGCTTTTCGAAGTTCTAATTTTTAATACAAGTTTAGACCTTCGAAAGCTGAAATCAGAAAATACTAAGTTTAGTGTATTCCTAGTAAAGTGTCCGTCTTAGATATTCGGAGTATGATTACTCTTCCGAATACTATATGGGACCGCTTTCAACAGATTTTCTAAATTCGCTTCTGGATTCTTTATGCAGTCAATTGGCTGTTATAGATAAAACAGGTGAAATCAAATATGTAAACAAAGCGTGGATTGAATTCGGCAGAAAGAACGGCCTAAGCGAAGATTATGATTGGATTGGGAAAAATTATCTCAATGTATGCGAAGTTCCTAATAAAGAAGACATATTGACTACGGCGAGCGGAATCCGAAATGTCTTACAAGGACAAGTTGATAGCTTTACAAGCGACTATCCCTGTCATTCTCCAACTGAAACACGATGGTTCAATATGACAATCAACCGCCTGATCACCCCAGAAGGAGAATTTTATTTAGTTTCTCACAATGAAATTACCGCTCGAAAAATAGCGGAAGATAAAGTCCTTGAGCTTTCCATAAAAGACCCTTTAACAAATCTATCAAATCGTCGACACTTTGATGAGCACTTCCGTAGAGAGTGGCTACGAAGCCTCCGCAATCGGCAATATATTAGCTTAGTATTAATTGATATAGATTATTTTAAGAATTACAATGATTCATTCGGTCATATACAAGGAGATCATTGTTTACAAAAGGTCAGTAGGGAGATTGGAAAATTTGCCCGACGTCCAAGCGACTTAGCCTGCCGTTTCGGTGGGGAAGAATTTATTTTATTATTAGGAAATACATCTCTAGTTCAAGCCCAACAGATAGCAGAAATTTTACGAAATAATATATTTAATTTAAATATTCCCCATCTAAAGTGTTCACGCGTTACGATAAGCGCCGGCGTACATAGCATTCTGGCTTCAGACGAAACTTCCTCGATTCAATTATTAGAAGGTGCGGACCAGGCTCTATACTCTGCCAAAAAGAAGGGGAGAAATCGGATCGAGTCTTTCTTTGAAGCTTATTCTATTTAGAATAAAATATTTTTATAACACAGGATAAACATTGCTGAAAAAGATTAGCGATACTGAATCGACGCTTCAATCTGAATTGTAGAACTTACGATAAACTTCCCCGATAAAAATAAATAAAATCGATCGTCTCTGTTTCGTTTCGTATAATTGAAATTTTAGGTAAGACTCAGAATATTTTCAAAACGTGAGATTTGGAATTTGTAACTTTTTTCACTTCTTCATGAGAACATACTTGCCCAGTCAGTACAAGTATAAACCGAATCAAATACTGTGATTCTAATGATTCGGATTCGATATTAATAAAAACTCCTTTCCATTAAATACAAACTCAGAAGAAATAATCTTGCTTGGGGAATCATCTCCTTCCGGTGGAGGACTATCATTTATGATGATCCTGGGACGATCAAATTGGTAGAAAGAAGCACTTCGTGATCCTGCCGCCTTAAAAATCAATTGAAACGAACTTCCTTTTTCTTCTAAAACAAATACAAGATTAAATGCTTCCGGTTGAAAACAACCTCTGCATTCATCATATTTATATTTTTCAGTCGCTCTTATTACATGGAATTTTCTTTTTTTCCATTCAAAATAGTCAATATCCGAATATTGAGGATCAATGTCATCGTCCACCTCATGGCTTAGAAATTCATAAATTTTGGTTTTTTTCCTATCAAAATCTTGAGTCCGCGCATACAAAGGGGCATATTTGTTCGATAAAATTATACTTTCCGCAGGAACGTAGCAATCAGCAATTTTTGTAACTTTAAGTTCGGAATACCAGTCCTCCAAACTTGCTTCTTGTTTTTGAAGCCTGAAAAATACTTTTCCGTCTTTAGTTACAAATCTAGATTGAATCAGATAGTATTGATTTTCGTATATTTGGTTATTTTTACTTCTTTTTAGAATATTATGATTCATTAAATAGATGGATTCTGGTGAATTCTTAACGTAAGCCCAACCCGTTTCATTCGTTTCGAAATCGGTAAGCGATGATAAGCTTTCGATCGAATCTTTGACCATAATGAATGGAGAAAATACGAAACCCACATTTTGAGACTTCGTCTTTACCTTTACCCAATATCCTCTTCTACCATTTACGGAGATTGATGATTCGCTATCTTCCGTTATCTCAACTATCGCTTTCGTTGCAAGTTTCTCAATGGGCCTGCTATCAACCGTTGGCTCATTCCTTACGAACAAGGATGTCGCAACAACGAGTCCATACTTAGGTTTTTCTAAATTTAGAAAAATTAGAGACGAGTTATTCTTATTGTATTCTATAAATCCAATTTGATTTTCATTTTTTATTTTCAGCCAATCCACCGGATGTTTGGACTCTTTTGAGGAGATCCTATCTAAAATTGTAAATTTCGAATTTTCCTTTATTTCAAATACAATAGTACTTTTACTGTCCGGTCTGGAGAAGGCCACTATTTTCGATCTTGTTGTGTATCCATTACCGATCTGAGTAGTCGTACAATCAGCAAGGAAAAATAATATGAATATTTGGCCGAATAGACTTTTCGAATTCATATTCACAGATTTTAGTATCTTCATTTTTATTGAAAGTTTAAAATCATAACGGTCAACCCAAGACCATTCCGGCAGGAATGGATGGGTCTGCTTTTTGCAGGTTTTAGGAAGGTTGAAAGGGATAGGTCCTTTTTTTGGAGATTCGTGTTTTTATTCTATAGAATGAAAATATAAACTACACGTTTTCTGAAAGGTCTATCTATAATTTTATTGTGCTTCAATGCTTGTTACCTTCGGAAAAAATCTCATCGCCGATTTGACTCGTAACTTGTATTTTGCGAAAAGGGGAATTTTCCTCGGCCAATGCAAAACAGGCTTTTGCGAATAGAAAGTTCGCTCTTATGTTATCCCCTCTTTCATCTCGAACTAACTGGGAGAGAATAACGTCCGGTGACCAAAAAAACAGTTCCACTCCGCGCGTTAAAACAATCTACACCACCTTTGTTTTAATACGAACGACTCTGTTTTCATCATAATTGAATCCAAAGTCCGATAAAAAACAAACTCCTGATTCGATTGGTAATCGGGCGATAAAGAATTCAAAGTGGAGGTTTCGTCAGCTTCAACCACTTTCTTTCCACTATCGATGAACCATTGTGCCAAGCCTACCGTCGCAAATAATGAATCGTAATCCCGAATCAGAGATCGATTAAAACTTTGGAAAAAACGCCGCAAATCTTTATGAGGTTGAATAAAGGTGTCTAATAAATCTTCATATGATAACTCGCGATTCTTCTCACATATTCTAAAGAGTGAATTCTCAAAATAACCAAGCTCCTGATTATTGGATTCCCGGGTTCTCGAGACAAATAATTGCCGATTCTTGAGTTCGCCTATTATTATTAATCTGGATGACCAGAGATTGAGGATACCAACGATAAGACCAATATAGATTTCGTAGAACTGCAATCTTTTCCGACTCAAGTTGGTTCTATCCCAAAATTCGGATCTCCCAACGAGCTGATACCAATAACCCGGATCGTCAAAGAGTGCGACGAGAATGCCTGCATGATTCAGGCATTCATCGGATTTGATTCGGGGAAATTTTGAATCAACCGGGAAATGAATGAGTGTAGAAGTATCCATGAGTAAGGCCTCTCGCAAGGGGAATCGGAAAACATGATGTTTTATGGTGATTCAATTTCTATTTTTTTACAATGGGAATGATACCGGGTAGTTTTTTGCAAATTCAATGTAAACGGAATTTTTTAAACCCAACAGCATATATATTCAATTCCCCTTATTTTTTATTTTCACTTCTTTTTTTTGGATTCATGTAATTGCTTATGCAACATTTAGGCTATTTTCATAGGTATTGTTACATCCATAAGGGGATCAATAATCCTAAACGGTTTTGAGAAAGATTGCGAAGTCACTCATAATGCGGGTCACCTATAGTAAGTAAGAGAACTAATTATTCGACGTTATCTTTTGTCTCCAACGGGAAATTGGTTCACACTTTTGCAATTTCCAATGAATTTTTCAGATAGCCTTCGTCATAACGTTTCTTCGTTGCCCGGCTTTGTGCTTAAATACAAAACCTAATCTATCAAATGTTGGTTTGAAACCCATAAAACGATAACTCGGTGAATCTGGATCAACAGGATAAACTTCAAGATACCTTGCTCCATTCTCCTTGGCATATATTGTTGCGTGATTAACAAATTCCTCTGTAATACCTTTTTGTCTGTATTCCTTTTTAATGAAAAAGCAAACCAAAGACCATACATCAATCAACGCTTTGTCTCCGGATAATTCTCGATAACTTTCCCTTGGTCCGATCGAACACCAGGCAATTGCTTCCGTATCATTATAACAAAGTATTCCTATAGGGATTCTACGATTCATATAGCTAATAAGAGATTTTTTCTTGTCGGCTTTGCTATTTCGGTCAGTCGTTTCTTCCATATTTCGCCATACCATGCACCAGCAATTGTGGGGTCCACCTTTGCTTTCAAAAAGTTTTTCCAAATCAGTCCAGTTGGATTCGTTAACAGGTTTATAGCTTAATTTTAACATAAAATATATAAATCCGCATCCTGTTTCAGAGCAACTTTTAAATTTAAATTATCGAAGTATAAATCGTGATTCTGATACTTTGATTATTTAAAAGAAGTTACGTTAGTCCATTCTTCATGTGGAAAGACAGACCAGATGACTATAACTTTAAAAAAATATTCTCAAATTGATATAGTGTAAATTTACTGTAGGGAAGATTCAAGTTACGATTCTCAAAAAGAGATTTTGTAAAAGTTCTTACTACTGATAGATTCAATTCTTATCTTTGCCCCTCGGTTTGAGTCTTAATTTTTTCGAACACTATACTTTCTCATCTCCTACATACAGGTATTGTCGTTATCCTCAAAGGTCTTTTTGTTACAATGCAAGTTTTCCTGAAATGACATCGATTGAGATAATAAGACTGATTTATAACGCCTTTCGTTCACGTTCCAACAGCTTACTCAGAGTAAAGCAGGAACGACCGAAAGGGTTGGTGCCGAGTAGATAGACAAAAAAACAGCGTCCACATTTCCAAGATTTTTGGCTCCGTGAATTTGATTCGGTACTGCGATATCAATCTGACCGGCTGAAATCGTCCGACTTTGCCCTCCGCCGAGAAAATAAGTTAGTGACCCGCGCAGAACAATCCAAGTGTCTTGTCCGTCTGGATGTGTATGAGCTGGAACTTCCTGACCTGGTCGTACGCCCCAAACGGCTATACTCGAAAGCGAAGTGACTGCGACTTCCGTCACAGTGGCTTTTTCATCAGAAAAGCGGACGAGTTGCTCTGCATCAAAAATACGCTGATTCGGCGCGGTGGTTGAAATCTCCATATCGTTATTTCTCCTCAGAAAATTGTAATGAATGATGATTGATTTAAAAATAGTTCCATGATAAATGAATACAAGAACAAATTTTAAATTATTGAAATTCTATATAACTAAAGAAAGTTGTGCATTCATTCTGTATCAAAGGATTTACTTACAGTTTTTTTTAATTTTTCCTGACAATGCTTTTGAATTCCTCTTCCTATTTGGCGATTTCGGTTTTTGAAATACGAGAATGAAAAAAAAGTTCAGATAGGTTTTCTAAATTCTTTTTTTCGAATCGATTTCGAAATAAATAAAGTGTCAAACTGGGAATCCACCCAAAAGACTGATCCCTACTTGAAATTCGTTCTATAAAACCGATTACTTCTCTGTGCATATGCGGCTCGCCCTACCTCTTTTTCGTCATCAATTAAGCTTCCAAAGTCACTAGTAATTCGAGCGTCTTGTATATTAAATTTTTTAGCTATCACTTGAAACTAAAGCGAAAAAAAGAGAGTGCTCGCGTCAAAACGAAACCCTATAATTCCCGTTGCGTCATTCTCATAAAATAATTTCGTTCAAATATATCTGCGAATTCAAGCTTTTATACTCCTTTTACAACGATTGATTATTTATGACTGATTGCAAATATCGATTTCGTTCTCCTAATTATAATACAAATTTAATCAGAAATTCCTTGTTTGCTTTTTCCCATTGGATACGCAATAAAGATCTTTCCGTTTTCAATCTTTTCTCAATTTGATCGCATTTCTGGATTAGTTGGACCAAATCTGCTTGTAGCTCCTTATATTGATTCAAATCTTCTTTCGTTTTTTCACTGCGGCTCATTTTACCGAATCTCTTTTTAAATCGATTAAAACGTTCTTTTTGAAGAATCAATTCTACAAAAAAAGGAACGTCTTCGGTAGATTCTTTTTGGTAAAATGCCAAATTCTTTCTATAACTTAAAATCAAGCTGCCGTCGTTTTTATACACAGGATGTTTTTCTAATATTGAGAACATATGATCAGAAAGTTGGATCAGCGCAAGACGTCTCTTTTCGATATCAATCACGTTTTCGGATTGAATCGCATATAGGAGATGTGCTTCTGTTAGATAAATATAAAAATTCTCTACATATAGATTTTCATGGTAATTCAATGCTTCGGCGGCGTTTCTCAAACGGAATGAATTGGCGTTTTCTTTCTCTAAATAATGAACATTGTTTTCGATTGCGAATTTATTTTTGGCTTCTAAAAATATTTGTTCATTCGTGTACAAAACCGTGCTCGCTTCTCGTTTTGTTAATAAATAACTCAATTTATATTCAGATGACTTATTTTTATTCGCATCGAACAACAACTGTTCAAATGGACTGTACCTCACCAAAAATAGAAGAGAAATGCCGGAAAGATAATTCATCACGGCATTTTTGAAACTTTCATTTTCTTTAAATGGTGTTGTCACCTGAACTCTTTTCTCCGTTTGTTCGACTAGGTCTACTATCTTTGATATTGAATTGTTTGCAGGCTGAGGTGGATCGGGTTTTGCAATGAGTTGAATATATCTTAAACTCTCCTTTGCAACTCCTTCGGTTAAGAAGATAAGTTCGTCCATATGTTCGAGGGCGGAGTCTTTGGCGAGTATAGAGTTTACAAAAATAAAACTGTAAATGCTCAGTAGAACATAGAGGATTTTCGAAATCGTTTTCATTTTTCTTCTTCTTTTTTAGACAATTGTAAATAATCACACATAATTTTATAAGCCTCGTCGATATATATACTCCTTTCTATTTGTTTTTTTTCTTTCGATCGAAGGTTCATAATAAAAGGATCAATCTTTTCCAAGACTTGATCGAAAGTAAGACTTTCCACAGAAAACACACTTATTCTATTTTGAGTCGCGAATTCCAAGTCTTGTTTAAATCTTTCTAGGTCGGCTTTAATTTTGAAATATTCCTCTGAATTTAATGGAAGTTGTTCGACTGAAATTTTCAATTTTCGGTATCTTCGTATCAGGGTTTGAATCAACGAAAAATTTTGATTATGTTTTAATCTATCTCTGCTCATTTCGCTCAAACGAGCGACATCGACTCTGAAAGAATTCATTTTATCTCCCAATTCTTTTTGTGCGTCGAGTGTCTCTTTTGGGATGGAAAAAGGCAAATTAGATTCCTTGTCATAGAGATCGGAAAGTGAAGGTAACGAGATATCCGGAATTATTCCTTCTTGTTGGTAAGTGATTCCTTTTACGTTAAAAAACATATTGGTGGTTAAGAATATAAAATCGGAATTCTGCGCATTGCCCTTCAAAGGAAAAGGCAATTGCGATGAAGCCTTTCCGAAACTTATTCCACCCACGATGATAGCTCGGTCGTAACTTCGTAATATCGAAGCCAGCCCCTCCGATGCAGAGGCACTGCCTCCATTCAATAGGATGAGTAATGGCCCGTTGTATAAAGCACCGCCAGAACTATATTCAGAATCTGTGGCAATATCATAAAGATGATGATCGGTGAAAGATTTCTTCTCCCGAAACAATGGAGTATCACCTCCAAGAAAAGGATCGATGTCGATGAAAATGTTCGCAACCTGTTTCATTTCGAAAGACTTTCCGCCATCGTTATCCCTTAAGTCTAGGATTAAGCCTTGTATATTCTCTTTCCTTAATTTATATATTTCTTTTGCAATATCTTGGGCACAACCTTTCGAATCAGTATCAAAATTAGTATAAAAACTGGAAAGGTACAAATACCCGATTCGATATTTTCCCTTTAAAAAATATCCGGTGACGGCATTCTCATTAGATACACTCTTTTCTTTTTGCATTGAAACGGACAAGATTCGCCCGTCTTTCTTTCTGATTTTAAATAGTGAAGTTCCATTCCCTATTTCGGAAAGAAACGATTCCATTTCATCGACCGAGTAATTGGAAGTATCTAAGGTTCGATTTTTGGATGTGACTCGGATTCCCAAAATCCTATCTCCCGAGTGAATATTCGCCGATTTCCAGGCGGGACTTCCATGTATAACATCTTTGATTTCCGCATAACCGAAATTATTCTCTACTAAGGTTATTCCGAAATAATAGTCTTCGGAAGAATTGATCCGATCGTAGTACCTTTTTTCAGAAGAGGATAAATAATAGCTATGAGGGTCGTAAACTTTTAGCATGGCATTCAGAAATTGTGAATCCATATATGAATCGTAATTACCGCTCGTTGGATACAAAACACTCTGAATCGATTTTCTTAATTTGCTAGCGACAGAACTCGTGAATTTTTGCTTTGAAATACTTTTCAGTCCGTTGGCGGTAGAGGAATAATTCAAGTCGAATTCGAAGGATAGCAAGTTATATCTAAAATAACGGTTCCAACGCTCTCTCCTTGCCTCCTCATCAACGGGAAAATCTGTTTCTCTTCGTCTATAAAATTCAATATTCCCTTCAGAAAGTGAATTTAAACGATTCCTTTTTAATTTCTCTAAATACTTTAAACTCGCAATAAGTCTAGTTTTATATACTACAGCAACTACATTCAAAAACGGTGAAATTCGGATACGATCTCGCGAATGGATTTGAAAGTCATATTTATTTAGTTCAGATATGTCTTTCTGTGTGAAATAAATTCCATGTGGATCCAAACTTGTTAAAAATGACTCTTTAACGATTTCTGAAAAGCCAGAACGAATTTTAGAATCTCGTAAATAGTGTTCCTCTGCAACGATCGAAAGTATTTTTTTTGTTTTTTGCTCTAACCGGTTTCCGAAATTTGATTCTGCGTGAATTGAAACAATGCAAAGATTTGACAGTAAGATGAAATAAAAAAAATGAGAAAAGGAAAGAGGATTCATTCTGCGGATCTTAGCTATGATATTTATGATTCTTTTATCTATTTGTTCTAATCTCTATTAAGCTAATATCTTAAGAGGATAGATTATTCGTTTTAACATGCTAGTTAGGAAAGAATTTCAAGATATGCAAATTTTATGCTTTATCCAAAGAAAAATATCCAACTTAGGTTAGGAGGCAATTCCTATCTAAATTGAAATTTATTTCTAAAATTAAAAATTGCTCAGCGAAATCAAGTATACTTAAAAGAGGATAAGATAATCCTCTTTAGAAAGCCCGGATCCCTTTTCAGCTAACTGATTTTTGCCGTTGTTTAAGATTCCGTAAGGAGGTTCTTTTCAAGCCTCCGTTTGATGAGCGAAAACTAATTAGTCTTTGAGATACTGGCTTCATTTCTACTTGCCTATTCGTGTGAAAAGATTTAGGGTAGTTGATCGATTAAGCGCAATTTTGATTTCAATCTCCCAACCCAGAACCCCGGATTCAAAGCGGCTCGCTTCGACATTCCTTAACTATCGAATTGATTGGAATAAAAGACTCTCTAAATCCGAGATATAGTCTCGCTAAAATGCATAAATTGAATAAGCATTTAAATACAATTTAAGGAAAATGAAAATTCGATATTGAATTCCGAAATAATAAATCCTGAAATATTCGACCCTAAATTTCGATGGGTCGTTGCGAGAACATTTGCTTGGATTCAAACTTTTCAAACCGTTAAAACAGGTTGAAAATTAAAGAAAATAGTTATTTAGCCGTTCTCAAAATCGATTTTAATCTCATTCTTTTAAGAAAGGCCGTAAAGTGGTTTTGTGAAAAACTAAGCAACTCCCTCTTTCAAGGGTCAGTCCAAAACATGGGTAAAGTTTTGCTCGAAGAAACGCAACCGCCATTTTTTTCCATGGCAAGTAATAATTGCTGAGTAGGATTCGTACCAGAACGTACGATTACTGCATACGGACTCCATTCACTCGAATCTCTAAGACCAAGGCACAAATACACATCGTCCCCAGGTTTAGCATCAAAACTCACCGCCTTGACCTCTTCGAGATGTTTTCCTCCGGGAAAAGTTGAGACCCACATTTCGGGTTGAATATTAATTGTATGACGGCCGGGAATAATCGCGATATCCGTACTATCCATGTATTTAGACGCAAGTTCGATCCCGTCAATCCTTCGAATTCCAGAATTAAAGTGACGTAACATTACAAGATCTGATTTCGGATAATGAATAGGTATGTTCCACAAAATGGGCTTGCGTGCAATGCAAGTAACAACTCCTATAAAAATCAAGAAAGCGAATCTAACGTTCGATTTAAGATAAGAAAGATATGACATAAGCTAATTCCAATTTTTAACGTTACACGAAACGCCTGCCCTAAATACTCTTAATTCATTTCCGCAATCGTTTCTAATTTCTTAGAAGAAAACATATCGGCTGGAGAAACAACAAAATCATTGAGTGGAATATTTTTTCCGTATCTCTTCTTCATCAGATATTCGACCGTTGAATTATTTAGATCGAAATCCTTCAATCTTTTGTCTTCAGTAAGCTCAATGTTCAATGCTTTTTTATATATTTTCCAGGCTAACTCAGTACAGTAAATTTTTTCATCGGACCAGTTAAAATAGATATCATAGTGCTTTCCAAGATATTGATCACCAATTGACTTCATTAATTTTATTTTTTCCTCGTTGAGTATCATTTCCGAATTTGCTAACCTTTTAATTACGAAATGTTTATTTTTTCCTCTCGAAATAAAAGTGTCGATTTCAGTTATTCTTACTGGCTCTACAGCCTCTAATACTTTTAGTTTTCCTTTATATTTGAAAACTATTCCAACATGAGTATATCTTGATTTAGTAGCGATTTTAATAGCTTTTCCCTGTTCCGAAAGCGTTTCTTGGAATATTAGATCCCCTTCTTTAAGCCTATCCTTAAAAGAATCTCCATTCAATTGGAGCGAGATTAAAATAAACGGTATACCGAATACGATTTTTAAGTGGTGTCTCATCCCTGTTAAATTCTCCTTAGTAGCCATTTCGCCTAACTTTAAATTAAGAACGTTCGCATTTTTTCTTTCAATACTTTTTATAGTTACCTCTAAAAAATCATAAAGCCTGTGTAGTCCTTTTTCGACAATTTCTTTCGGCGACATCATTTTCAATCCTTTATGTGGTGCAAAGGAATTGTAGTCGTCAATCCAATTGTGTATTTTCAGCATAACTTCTTCAGCATGGTTTAGGTGATTCACATAAGCATAATCTCTTTTGAATGTTTTCACAAAGGCTTCGGCCACACCATTCTCTCCGGAGTATAAACAGGAGTATGACAAACTTCAAATCCCAGCGTTTTAACAAAAGCCACAGTGGCAAAAGAAATATATTGAGGACCGTTGTCGGATAGGAACTGCGTCGAAGAGACTTTGGAATCACCAAATCGTTGCTCCTTTGCTTCAAGAAGCATATCTCGAATCATCTGACCGTCAATGCCAATCGTTGAGGAAATATAACTTATACTTTCTTGCAACTAAAGAAACCGAATATCGCGGTTCTAATGTCTCTCTTACTATCTCTTCCTTTTCCATAGAAGACCACCTTCTTCTTCGCTGAACAGAGGTGCTTACGTGGACCGTATCCTTCTTACTATGATTCATAACATTACCGCAATTGTCTCGGAGCTAACGGAAGTGTTTTGTTAAAAGTGCAGTAGGCACAGTAACCGGTATACGATATAAGCCTCTCGGTCCTCACCAAAATGAATAGATTTCATTAAGCGACGGCGGATTGAAATCGGTAAATCATCTGCTTGGTTTGAAAGCGTTTCCAATATTCATCCTTCCTCAAAAAGAGAACACTCAACACTCTTGAACTAAATATCCTTCTCTATGTCGAAGTACGATTTGAAGAATAAAACCTCACCAGTTTTTCGTTTCTCCAATATCCTTTTTCAATTCTTTATCTTTAATAATGGGTAGGAATTTTTAATTCTGGAATTGAAATTTTCTTTTTAAATGGAAGAATGCAGATACATCCAGTTAGTAAAATATCTGGAAATAGTAATATTTTTTTAAAAATCGTTTCCTCACTATACTTGATTTTGACAATTTTCAGACGGAGAGGGATATAAGAATCAATCAATGCGACCTTTTTCTTTAATCAGAATCTCTACTTCCTCCCAAGCAAGAGGGACATCTTTCCAAGGTCTATTCATCCGATAGAACCGGTTTGACTCAACGGCTGGCGCGCCGTCTTTCATTGCTCGCTCATGCTCTCTAGAATAAATAAAATCTTCCAAAGAATCCTCATTCTCCCAAACTGTCATTGTCCAAGCGCGATTCCCGAAGATTTGTCTTCGAATACATCCACCAAGAAACCCTTGATTGTCTTCTAGACTCTTTCGAACGGAAGAGACTCTGTTCCAAAAAGTAATTTGTTCAAATATCGAACCCTTAGTATGTACTTCTGTTAAAGCAACGACGACGATCGTGTCGGGATGAATGAGAGAAGAATCTAACTTAGAGGATTTCTTAAAAGGACTTGCCAAAGCACATCCCGCCAAGGTCGAGAAGAACGTTGTTAATATTACGATTTTCATTTCTTTTTGAAAACCATATCAGACATGATTTGTTTAAGAATGAGTGATCGGAGTCTCTTCGGGAGCACAATTAAAGAATAACCCAAAAACTTTGAGAGGAATCCAGGTCGAACTGTAGGTTTTTTACCGAGGCAAACTAAACTGAATTTTGCAATTCCTTTTGGCGATTGCGACAAACCCATACTCATATGCGCTCGTTCGCCGAAACCGGAATTTACTGGTCCTGGAGCCACTGATAGTATATCAATCCCTATCAGCTTGAACTCATCATAGAGTCCCTCGGCAAAACTTTGAATAAATGCTTTCGTCGCTGAATAAGTGCTCGCCCATGCGACACCCTGGAATCCGACTAAAGAGCCAAATAGAATGATTCCGCCTTTTTGTTTCAGTTTGAATCTATTTGCAAAATGATGTGTAAGCTGGACTACGGAACGACAATTCAAATCAATCTGATTCAATTCGGTTTCTAATGACAACTCAGTGAATTTTCCACCGCTTCCAAATCCAGCCGCCAAGACTATCAGCCCAATATTGATATCTTTCGTCTCTGTAATTAGAGTATTTACATTTTCCGTACTGCTCAAATCGAAAGCGCGATATGTGACTGCGACTTTATAAACTTCTTCGATTTCTTTTTTCAACTTTGATAGCTCATCCTCTCTACGAGCAACGAGATAAAGGTTGAAACCAGTTCTTGCCAGCTCCAAAGCGAAGTCCTTTCCGATCCCACTCGAAGCTCCCGTAACGAAAGCCCACTCGCCGTATTTGTGAACAAAAGTTTCTTTAGCCATCTTATTCCCTATCCAATTACAGAATTTATGATCTCAAGATAGACTATTAAAATGAGAGTAACTATGAAAATAAAACTCATTGTGATTATTTTTTTATTAAGAATCCCGAGCCCTATTTAGTAAACGTTATGGAAGGAATGTTTTGGTCGTTCAAAATCACAGAGAATCCATAAATCTTCTCCCCTATTAGAAGATTTTAAATAAAAGATTTCCGAATTAGATGACAAAATAGCAGAAAGAAGAAGAACCGCTATCTCAAAAAAACCCGATAACAATCCTACTATGTGCGAGTAGTAAGATTCCATAAAATTCCTAATCATCTCGCTCTTAATGAGTATTAAATCATCGAAGGGTTTGAGGCCAGATAAAAGTCCGAACCACGATTCATTGGCGACGTTATTTTCGTAGGAGTGAATCATAAAGTTTTTCACAAATGAGAACTTGACAAAAATTCTACTCAGTCGCCTAACAATGAACTTTGAAGTCTTTAACCTTTCTATCTCAACATACGTTTTTATTCCCCAAAGAGTTTGAGATATAGAAGGAATAACATAAAATGAGAACTTTTCATTCTGAAAAGAGCGGTCGTTCGACCCTGTAAAATTCTCCTATTTTGAAATATGCCGGTTACAAACGAAATCGGCGAGTTGATCCTTCCGCTAAGGAGGCGGCAAACTTTGGAGCAAAATAAGATCTTAGATTAACCTCGTTATAAAGTGATTCTTATATTTTATTCTTTCTTGCATCGCCGAGCATAAATCGACAGAATAAGGTCCTTTCCTTTTTTACAGGGAACAGTGGGCAAGAAGCTGGGACCCAAGACGTTCCGGAGGAAAGGTCGGACTCCGCTTTTTGCAGGGTGTGGAATGGTTGAAAGGAATTCTCATTCGGAAACGATTTGAAAGTAGTTTCCGTCCTTCCATTTCTCGTAACGCGACCAATTGATCGTTTTTCCCACCGGAACATACGGATAATCCTGATGTTTGACTTTGATTCCATGTGCCAGGGAATAAATTCCAGCCGCGAGAGAGATCGCAACGTCCCTCCTCCGCTTCGTCATGAGAATCATATCTTTCTCCTTATCTATATAACCGATTTCTAAATAAGCCGAGATTGCATTGATAAAGGTAGGCAACGCGTAAGTGGAAAGATAGGGTTTATTGATCGGCCCCGGTTCGGGAGAATCCTCATCGGAATTGGTTTTTCGAAGTCCATATTGTACAAAACGCATGAGCTCCGCAGAAGCGTAGTGATTGTCGCCGCCGAATCCTTCCCTACCATCCTCTCTCCTCCAGAGCTCGGGTTCGGCCTTTTCTCTTTCCCAAAATTTACCTTCTGCGGAAAAACTTTTATGAGTTTTAGAATACGGCCCTTTCCCTCCGACCTTGGCCAATTCTTCCCAACCGGGAAGATCTTTATATTTCCAAGTGATCATATTTTGACGATATCCTTCGAAAGCGGAGAGGTCCGTTTTTTTACCCGTTCTGTTCGGCCAATAACCGAGGAAATAAATCCAAGCATCGGCGACCGCGTTCTCCAATCGAGACCAACCTTCTTTGAAAATCATCCAATGATTCCAAGGGGATGCGGTGAACTTTTCTTCCGAATACCTTCCTTCCGAAATTCCTTTGAGAACATAGAAAGTTCTATAAGAAGGAGAAAGGACCGCCGCCATTCCGCCGGGATGTTCTTTGTAACTCGGATTGAGATGAAGAGAAACGACCAAGTTCGGTTTTTCCTGATTGATAAACGAAATTCTTCCCTGTTTTATCTTTTTCGTTTTTTTGTCCGGATAATCGAAAAGACGATAAGGCGCGTTCGGATCTTCGTTCGCCGAATATTCCTTCTCCTCTGCGTTTCCGTTTCGAGTCATCACAGAATCGATTTTAATCCAAGGAAGTTCTTCGTTCGTGAACGTCTTCATATAGGTTCGAAACGTTTCGAATCCGTCCTCCGTTCTTGTGAGGTCGAGAATCTCCTTGAGTTCTTTAGCAAGTTCTAATACGACCGTCCTTTCTTTTCTTCCTCTGGCAGAGGCGCCGGACTTATAGAGTTCGAGATATTTTTCGGAAATAGGATCGTATTTGTCCCCGTGATCTTCCTTGGGTTTAAGATCGACTCCCCCATGTCCGGGATCGATCACCACCTTAAACGTTTTAACGGGAGTTTGGATGTTTGAATCCGATTCTTCCTTTTTTCCGGGGCCGGCCTCGATGACCGCACCCGGAAGAAGAATCGAGAGAAGAAGGAATTTAAAAAAGAAGGAAAAGTATTTCTGTCGCCTCACTATTTTTTCTGCGGGTCCTTATTGTCTGAGCTTTCCGAGAACACCATATTCCGATTGTCGCTCAGGTCCACTTTATATTTTTCACGAACGGTCTTACTTTCTTCTTCCGCTTTCAATTTACTTAGAATGGAGATTCCGTATTCTTTTGCTAAACGGAAATGAATGAGAGAATCCTTGTATCTGGAATCCTTTCTCATTCTATCCGCCTGGATCATCTGATAATAAGCGATTTGGAGTTTGTGGTGATTTGCCGAAATTTCTCGGCTTCTTGCGGAAGAGGAAGCGGTAAGTCCGTTCTGCGTTTGTTCCACACTAACGATCGTATCGGCACATTCACCGAGCAGTTGATCCGTTCTTTTATTGTATTGATCCGAAAATTTATTGTAGAGTTTGTCCACATTTTCGCTCGTTTCCCGCATCTTTCTTCCGGCGACCACGTATTGTCTTCTGTAATAGTAATGAAGAGCGTCGTTGTACTGTTTCCAAATGGAGTTCAATTCTTCATTGGAACCCTGAACGCTGGATCCGAAGTTTTTCGTCACCGTCGCGAGAGCGTGAATATCATTTTTCACTCTTTCCTTCATGGAATCCAAAGTTCTCGCGTAATGAAATTCTTCCAAATAGTCGCCTTGGTATTTCGGATCGTTGGCGGCACTCGCGAGCTCACTGCCCTTTTCGTCTTCCTTTGTCGAGGCGGACTGAGCTCCGATGGAAAACGAAACGATGAAGAATAGGACGATGAAAATAGGGAAACTTTTTAATGACATGCGAATCTCCTACGCGGAAGTATAGCACAGCGTTTTAAAACGCAACTAGTATTTTTAGAGGTTGTTTTCCTACTCGGATTCATTCTTCTCTCGAAAACGAATTTGGAGCAGACCGTCTCCGACCGGAAAAAGAGTCTGAGGCAATTCGGAGTTCTTTACTTCCTCCCAGAATTCCCGGACCGCTTTATCGGAAGGGGCCTGTCGAGTTGCATCGAAAATTCTTCCATGCCAAAGCACGTTATCGAACACGGCGACGTCCGGTCGAAGTTTTCGTAAGAGTCGAAAAATTTCCGGATAAAGAACCTTATCACAATCTATAAAAACGAATTTTCCTTTCCATTCTTTCCCGTTATCTTCGTTCGCTTCCTTGAGATATTGAAGACAATGAGTTTTGAGAAGATGGATCTCCAAATCACCGAAAGGATGTCGCTCAAGATAAGAACGAACCTTTGCGATGTAGTAAATTTCCCTTTCTAAGGAAACGATCTTCGCGATCTTTTTCAAACCGCTCGCCATCCAAAAAAGAGAAATCCCGTAACCGGTTCCCAATTCAAGAATTTCCGAAGGTTGTTCTACCTCGACTAGGAATTTGAGAACTGCTCCCGAGGCAGGAGTCAGAACGGGAATCCCTTCCGAAGCGGCGTCTTCTTCCATTTGACGGAGAATCGCAATCGGGCGTGGGACCAACTCGGAATCGATCTTCTCTTCCAGACCGTCCAGAAACACGGAGGTCCCGTATTTTCCCGGAGGACTTCCTTTGCTCATGGAATAAAAAGATGGAATCTGTGTTTTTGATCGTCCGGAATCCTATCCGCCAACACTTCTCTTATGTAAGGAAGAGGATAACGTTTCGAAAAGTGAATGAGTACGATCTTTTCATTCTTAAACGAAGAGAGATTTTCGAGGATTTCATCCAAGTGAATATGACCCCATTCTCTCGCGCGTTCCACGTTTCGTTCCTGATCGATATAAGTACATTCAATAAATAGAATACTGGAATTTGCGACATCCTCGCTTTCGAGGACGTATTCTATCTTTGTATCGCCGGAAAAACTGATCACAGGAATGGAACTGAGTTCCGAAACTTCCAAATTATCTTTTAGAATCTTGTTCAGTTCGTGTTGCGGAAGCGACTGATATTCTTTTTTGAGTTTTTTTCTTTTTTCATAGATCGTATAACCTTGGGAAGGAACACGATGAAACGTTTTATGCGGCGAAAAAAAATGAGTAGGATCCAAATCCACTTTTTCACCGGGAGCAACCGCCCTCAGATCGTAATTGTACGTAAAGTCTTCGATCTGGGAATAAAGATCCAAAATTTTTCTCATAGGCGCTTCCAACGCTGGCGGAACAAAAATCTTAGGCGGTTTGAGTTTCCGAAGCGATCTCTGGGAAATGTAATAAGGGAGCCCGGCGGAATGATCCAAGTGAGAATGAGTCAAGAGCAACGTATCAAGATGAATTCGATTCGGATTCTGCGCGCCGATATCGAACATCAGACTTAAAGACGGAAGGTAAATCGAAGTACGAATTCCACCTTCCGAAATTCCTTCAAACTGATATTGTTTGTGTTGAAACTTACAATACACTCAGGGAATCCTTTCTTCCGGAGCGATGGTCTTGATCGTTTCTTTGATACCTTTCGAAATATCCTTTGGACCGGTCAAAATGGTCTTTACTCCGGAACTTACGAAATATTTTTTCCCAACTCTTTTGAGATCGGAAAGAGTTACGGCTTGGATCTTATCGCGATAATTTTTCAGATAATCGGAACTCATATTGTGTTCGCGAAAACGAAGCGTGTTATGAAGAATCCCCATCTTATCCGCAAACTGAAAGATGAATCGATTGACGATCGATTGTTTTGCGGTTTCGAGTTCCTGTTCCGTGATCTTAGAAATCGTTTCTTCGCTTAATATTTCTCGCATCAGATCGTAAACTTCTTTGGTCGTGGATGTTTTTGTCTGAGTCGTAAAATAAACGACTCCGTAATCTTTTTCAAAATAAGTGGCGCTACTGGAAGAATACGCAAGACCTCGATCGGAACGGATTCTTTGCATAAAGTAAGAGCTAAAACCGCCGCCTCCGATGATATAGTTCGCGAGTTGAATCGCGTAAAAATCAGGATCTCGATGCGGAGGAAGAATTCCCGCCATCAGAACGATACTCTGAGTCGCGTCCTTGTCCACTCCCAGAATCTGATACGGAAGAGAATCCAGATTCTTCTTTAAACTCTGAGTACTGATGATTGGAATCGGTTTTGCACCCTCGCGAACGACAGCCCGATCCGGAAGCAAAGAAGCGATCAAAGGTTCGGCTTCTTTTTTTTCCAAGTCACCGGTGAGTAAGACGACCCTCCAAGACGTTGAAACGATTTTGTCGAAATATTCCTTGAGATCGGAGGATCCGATTTTAGAGAGAGAATCCAATTCGGCGCTTTTCCCGAGAACGGTTCCTTTGTAGACGAGTTCCGCGGTTTTGCGATACGCGATGTCCGGAAGTTTATCGTTTCTCCGTTTGATCGCTTCCTCTAATTTGAGTTTTGCGACCGAAAAACCTTCTTCGTTTAACAACGGACTGGAAATAAATTCTTTCAAAAGAGGAAGGATTTCCTTTTCGAAACGGGAAAGATAGGAAACGGTCAACACGATCTTATCCGAATTCGCATCCGTATCGAGTTTGGCTCCGTATCCTTCGAGGGTTTCCAAAAACTTACTCCCGGGGGCGGAAGCGGTTCCGCTGTGTTTCCAAGCTTCCACGAATAGTTCAGGTATTTCCGGCCGTAACTCCGGATTGGAAAGAATTCCGGAATAGATATGAATCTCCAGATTCCGAAGCGGAAACTCTTCCCCGGGCAAAAATAAAACTTCAGTTCCCTTGCCGGAGGAAAAAGTCTGCACTTCCGGAAACTCGAAACTCAACGGTGGGATTTTTACGTTCTTCACAAAGTCACCGGGAGCCGAAGAAACCGGTGAAATGAATACGATCGAAACGATCAGAATAAAATAGATTTTTTGAATATAAGGTTTCATGAATTTGTTTTCGTTCGAGTCCTATTTTCCCGAAATTTTTGTTTCTTTGACCGGTGGATTGAGATCGGCGATCGTTCTGTTTTCGAGAACGAAATACTTACGCGCGACTCTTTGCACGTCCTCGGGAGTGACCGCGTCCAATTCTTCGTATCCTCTTAAGAGTTCCTTCCAATCTCCGTAGAGAAGTTGAAAAAGGGATAAAACATCGGCGAGTTTTCCGTTGTCGTCCAATCCTCTCAGATAACTTCCGAGGATTTGATTTTTGATACGAAAGAGTTCGTCTTCGGTGATGGGCTCCGTTTTCAAACGATCCAATTCTTCTTGAACCAGATTCTCCACTTTTCTTTGATCCGCGTTTTGGTTGTTCGTGATGTAGATCGAAAAAAGATTGGAAAGCCTGTCGCCAGGATCTCCGTTCCAGCAGGAAACTCCTTGTGCGATCTGTTCCTCTAAAACCAATCTTTTAAAAAGACGACCCGATTCTCCATCGGCGAGAAGCGTGTCGATGATACCGAAGACCGAGTCGTCCGGATGAGGGAATGTCGGTTTATTGAATCCGATAATTTTTGATGGATTGCTCGGGTGCGTTACGGAAACGAACTTGGGTCCCGCAAATCCGGCTTCGGAAACTTTTTTCAAAGGAACCGGTTTTCCTTTTTTTAAATCTCCGAAGTAATTACGAAGAATTGCTTCGGTCTTTTCGAAGTCCAAAGATCCTACGACGGCGATGACCATTCTCTGAGGATCGTAATAATTCTTAAAAAAGTTTTGGGTCTTTTCGAGATCTAAGAATCCGAGATTTTTTTCGTAACCGATGACAGGCATTCGATACGGATGATCGTTCGGAAACGCGGCGTCCATGTATTTTTCACGAAGAATTCCCATGCCTCGATTTTCTACACGCATCCTTCTTTCTTCTAAGACAACTTCTCTTTCCGTATAATATTCTCTTAATATAGGATTTTTGAGTCGATCTGATTCGAGTTTGGCCCAAATTTCCAAACGGTTTGCGGGAAGAAGAATCTGATAATTCGTAACGTCGTTCGAAGTGTACGCGTTGAAGCCTACTCCTCCGTTTCGAGAATAAATATAATTGTCTTCGTTGGAGACGACGAACTTACGATGTAATTCCAAAAGAACGTTGAAACGATTTCGTAAGGTTTCGATTTGATTCTTAAATTCAGCCGAAGGCTCTTCGCCTCTCGATTTCATCTCGAGTTCTTGGATACGAAGAGAATCCAGACGTTTTCCCCAAACGGCGATTTGATCCAAATACGGTTTTTCTTTTTCGTAGTTTGTGGTTCCGATATTTTTCGTACCTTTGAAGAGCATGTGTTCCAAAAGATGCGCCGTGCCCGCGATCTCCGGGGTTTCATCCGCGGAGCCGACTAAAAATTTGGAGTAGACCGCAATCGTGGGAGAATCTTCCCGCTTCATCATCAGAACTCTCAGTCCGTTTTCCATTTGAAAGGTTCTTGTTTTTTCTTCTAAAGTCTTTTTCAGACCGGAAAAAATCGAACCGTCCGCGGACAAGGACGCAAAGGAAAGAAGGAGACAGATTCCAAAAATCAAACGAGGTTTAAGAATCGGTTTAATAAAACGCATGCTTACAGTCTTTCCTCTTTGGGACCTGGTGTCCAGAAGTTCACCAAAAAAATCCTGCTTCCTTTTACTTTCGATTTGGAAATGTTTGTCTCATGCGTCCTTATCATTCGTTTTTAGGAATCGCGATTCTATTCTTTTTTTCCTGCGTTCCCGCCGATCCGGAATACAGACAGAAAGTTTTAGAAAACGTAAGAGACACCGGTTTTATTTCCCGAGAATTTTTTCAGATTCTTGTCAAAGTCCCTCTTCCTTCCAAGGACGTTGGAATTCAAGAATTGAGAAACCAGTGTAGAAAGATCGCGGAAACCAAAAGGGACGAGATGGCGGTTTCGATTCTGATCACTGAAATCAGAGAGAGCGATCGGCTTTTCGGTGTGATCAAACCGGATCTTGCGAACAACAATACGAACCCCGCGCTCCCCACCCAGATTACGAATACTACATCCGTTAGTTCCACTCCCGGCGGAGTCGCCGTCTCCGGTACGTCGACGAACACGACCCAGTCTTCCAATCCGTACGGTCCTTCTACGGGTGTTTCGACCACCTCTGCGATTCCCGATCCGAAAGCCGCGGAACGAGAGAAAGAAAAAGCAAAACAATTAAACCAAGACGTGTTAGTCTATCGAGGAGCCTTCGCCTGGTTTTTGAATTCCATGTTTCTTTTTCGGGAAGACTACAGTGACCCTGCGAATTGTACTTTCATTTATAGAAATATTCAAAAAGATTTGTATGCGAACGTTATACGAAAGGGAATTCAACCGATCTCTAAAAAAGAAACGCCGGAGGCTCCGCCATGAGAATTGTTATTTTCTGTATCCTATCTATCTTCGTCCTCATCGATTGTTCTTCCGGGGCCAAAAAACCCGTTGAAAACGGAAAAGAAGAATCCACTACGACCGTTCAAGAAGAATCCAACTCCAACACCGCCGATGAATATATTAAAGCCGCAGAAGGTTTTGTCAACGGTGACACGTTTCAAGTCGTCATCTCCTCCTTGGAAGGGAGTCAGGAAAACGCGCAAGAACTCGCTCGCAAGAGGGCGATCAATCTGTTGATCGCGGAAAAAGGAGAAACGTTTCGTTCTTCTGATAAGATCGTAATCAAAGAACTGGTTGAGACAAAAGGAAAAATCGTAAAGTCATCCGGAGCAATTCAAGGAAAAACTTACTTTCTATTTCAGGTCAACTCTCCGGGTTTAAGATCCTCTTTGAAACGATAATTTTTATCGAAACGTTACTCGCGTTGTCGGACTTCTAAGTCCGACCTGGGGACTCTTTTCACCGAATCCTATCCAAGTAAGAACGATTTTTTTCTTCGTTTGATCGATTAGAAAAATGGGAATCGGCACCCTTCTCTTTTGTTCGCAACTCACATTTGAACTCATCCTAAGGGGTTGCATAAGAATTTTATGTTTCCCTAATCATCCGATCGTCGATCGAATCAGGAACTCCTTTTCTAAACATTCACAGCGAATTTTTGGTGACCGATTTAACTTCTAAACAATTCTCTACTATTGTCATGAGAGAAAAAAATATCGATCGTCTTGGAAAGGTTTTACTTTGGGTATCGATTACGATTTCGATTCATTGCAAATCGGATTGCAATTGTTACGCAGAATTGCACCACAATTCCCCACGTATCGGGATTGACCGAGACGATTGTGGAGAACCTTCCGCCTCCGAAAGTGTACTCATACAATTGATTTCGAATTCCAAAAATCTGAGAATCCAATCACCAACGAATCGGGGAAATTTCCAAATTCAAATTCAAGAAAATGAATTTACGCTCAATGCCGGAGAAACGTCAAATCGATTCGGAATTCGACCGACTTCGGGAATTTACAAAATCAAAAGCGACTCGGAAGGAATGTTACTGGATCAAGCGGCATTCGATTTTTCAAAATCAATTCGTGACGGAGTGATCGTTCGAAACGAATTCACCTTGGATCCGAATCGGTGTTATCTTCTGGACGGAATTTCCGGGAATGCAATCGAAAAGGATTGTGCCGTATTTTAAAGACGAACCAAAATCCTGAGTAGAATTCGATCCCTATTGACGAGAATTGTCGAAATGAGATCCCTGGATTTGAGATTGTACATATGGACTTACAACCGATCCTAAAAGACGATTTGATCACCCTCAGACCGATCACAGAAAGCGACTTTGAAGAACTCTTTCAAGTAGCATCGGATCCTTCCATTTGGGAGCAACACCCGAGCCGAGACCGGTATCTCAAGGAGAATTTTACTCCCTATTTTCGGGAAGCAGTGGAATGGAAAAGCGGCTTTGTCGTGATCGATTACAACACCGGTCGATTGATCGGAAACACGCGGTATTACGACCTCGATCTTCCCTCACGTTCGATTGCGATCGGATACACGTTTCTGGCCAAGGAATATTGGGGTGGAGCCTTCAATCGGGCGATGAAATCCCTACTCTTAAATCACAGCTTTCAAAATGGAATCCGATCCGTCCTCTTTCATATCGGAGTCGATAACAAACGATCTCAGAAAGCGGTGGAAAAATTGGGAGGGGAAAGAATCCGTTCTCTGGATAGGGACGGAAAACCCTACTACGAATATGAAATCACATACGAAAAATGGAATTTTAGAAAAAGCTAATTTTCGTTCCGTTTCAAAAGGAAACGGACCAAAATTTCCAAGGAGATGAGTTATCTCCTCGGAATCAATCTACGAAAACAATAGGATCGGATTTCGAAAAGAAATCAAAGAGCCGATTCGATCCGGCTTCGCAGTAAACGCTGGATACCGTCGCAACAATTTTCGAAAGAATGCGAAACCTGTTTCTGCAAAAGGATTACTGAATCACTTCTACTTGTTGGATTTTTCCGGGAATACAAATATTCTTATCGAAGTTGCAATAGTAGATCTTTCCATGAATTTCCAGATCTCCTTTTCCAGTTACCGTCAGTTGAATCGGATCGACCGATGCCAGATATTCCTTTTTCTTTTCAGAGGTCTTCCCTTTGACGGTGAGATCCGCCTTTTCGACTTTAACACCTTTTCCGGCGTTGAGAAGAATCTTGTGAGGAGCGTCCTTTTGAATTCCATAATTGGATGGGTGGACAATCTTTAAGAGATAAGAATTTCCAAAACTCTTTTCCAGTTTGAATTTTACCGGACTTTCTTCTTCGGCAAAAACTCCAAAAGAAATACAACTTACGAGAACGCTGACGAGAATTAACTTTTTCATACTAGTTTGACCAATGTTCCTAAGGATAAGTTTAAGAAAAGAATTCTTCGATCCTTTCCGATTAGACATACGACTCAGAAAATTCTCGCATTCATTTCTTAAGGAATCCCTGGATTTCGAGTTGTTTTAGATTTGAAATTGGCTGATCGAATCCGGTTTTCCGAAGATTCTTTCCAAATCCACGGAAAAGTCCCGAAAAAGAAGGGAGGAAATCGAACCGGAAGTCGCCGACGCGCACAATTTAAAACCGGATTCTCCATTGGAAAAAATCTCGATCGATCTTTCCATCGGATCTAAAATCCAGTATTCCTTGACTCCGTGTTTTTCGTAGAGTTTCTTCTTCGTCTTTAGATCGTGATACGCGTTCCCTTCGGAGAGAATCTCCGCCACCCAATCGGGAGCACCTTCCACACGAGTTCTTTGGATGATAGAACTTCGTTCCTTTGATATAAAAATCAGGTCGGGTTGAACGACGTTGTGTTCGTCTAACAAAACATCGATGAGAGAATCAAAACATTCTCCGAGTGAGTTCAACTCGACGTATTCTGAAAGGACGATCAGAAGTTTTCTAGAAATTCTTTGATGCTCGGGAATCGGAGCTGGAACCATAAATATTTCACCATCCAAAAGCTCCGCCAAGGTTCCTTCCGGAAGTTTGGCGAGATCTTTATCCGTTTTGATTTCGGTCATTGGCATAGTGAGAACTCATTCTTAGATTGGGTTTGAAACCGGAACAGTTCAACCTCTTTTTGAAATCAGATTTTGTATCCTTCGCAATCCAATGTCAACCGAATCTCGGAATGAGTTTGGTCGGAATAGAAGTTTCTCTGAAATTCGCTTTTCTTTCGATTCTCGCCTTTCCCGAGTTTTTAGCGAGAAGGCTTCGAATGGAAATATTCTCATTCGTTTTTTGAAGGAAGTCTGAAAAAGAATTCTCCAAAACAAAACGTGGGATACGATTCCCCTCTTTCCGAGATTTGGATCGAACTCGGACTTCAAAAGAATGGATTGAAAAGGTGGAAAGTCTAACCGAACAAACGACGAGGGTTTTGATTTTATAAGAATCGAGGAAAAGATCACACGAGGAATGTTCGAGAACAAACCTCGGTGAAACGATTTTATTTGTAGTTCGTAAATTGAACGTCGAAGGGAAGATCGGAAGTTTTTAAAAGATGAATCACTTCTTGAAGATCGTCTTTTTTCTTTCCGACGACACGAACCGATTCTCCCATGATGGTCACGTTGACCTTGAGTTTGGAATCCTTGATCAACCTCGTGACTTCCTTTGTCTGTTCCTTTTCCATTCCTTTTCGGATTTTGACTTTCATACGAACGGTTCCGCCGGTCGCAGGTTCTATCTTGGATTTGAAATCGAAATTCTTCAGACCGATTCCGCGTTTCGCCATCTTGGAAACCAAAACGTCGATGACACTTTCGAGTTTTCCTTCGTTATCGGAAGTAAGAATCAGTTGTTCTTCTTCGAGTTGGATATCGGATTTGGAACCCTTAAAATCAAAACGTGTTTTGATTTCTCCGAGAGCCTGTGTGACCGCGTTGATCAGTTCGGGTCTGCTGATTTCGGAAACTACGTCGAAGGATGGATCGCTCATATTCTTTCTCCACTTAAGATTTGTTTTGCTTCTTTGACCGCGGCGGAAATCGCAGAATCCAGATTCTGAATATCCTTTCCACCACCCTGAGCCATGTCCGGCTTACCACCGCCTTTACCGCCTAACGCCGCGCAAGCGGCCTTTACGAGATTCCCACAATGAATTCCCTTGGAAGTCAACTCGGGAGAACAGGTGATCACAACGCTCGCGCTTTCCGAAGTTTTACTTCCAAGGATCACGAGGAGATTTTTTTCCCTGACCTTGAGATTATCGGAAAGTCCTTTGAGAGAACTTGGATCCTTGTCTTCGAAGATTGCGGAAAGAATTTTCCCGGCGCCCGTATCGGTTGCGGAAGCAAAGACGGATTCGATGACGGAAGCATTGTTTTCAAAGTCTCTGGACTCGAAGGATTTCTTAGCTTTTAGAAAAAGAGAAGTATTCTCTTCTATCTTCTGTGCGATCGTTTCGGAAAGGTCTCGGAAAAAAGTGACTGCGGTGGCGCCTTCTCTTTCAAATTTTTCGCGGATCTCCGTCGGACCCGGAATTTCACTGGTGATCCAAAGATTCTTTCCTTCTTCGCCTAACTCCGATTTGATTTTTAGATTTAGGTTTTGAACGGCTTCGGTGAGTTCGGCGAAACGATTTTGGAACGTCTCGATGACCGCTGGTCCGCAGACCCCTTCGATACGACGGTTTCCGGCCCCCGGAGAAGATTCTTTTTTGATAAAGAAGAATCCGATTTCTCCGGTATGTGTAACGTGAGTTCCTCCGCAGAATTCTACGGAAGCGTCTCCCATCTGAACGACTCTTACCTTGTCTCCGTATTTTTCTCCGAAGGTCGCGACGGCGCCGGTCTTTTTAGCGTCGTCGATCGCGAGTTCTTTGGTTTCAACTCCGAAGTCTTTACGAATCGATTCGTTGACCCAGGATTCTATCTTGCGAATTTCTTCGTGAGTCAGAGCGGAAGGATGAGAAAAATCAAAACGAAGATATTCCGGAGAAACGATCGAACCTTTTTGAAGGACGTGATCGCCGAGTAAGTTTCGGAGCGCACCGTTTAAGAGGTGAGTCCCCGAGTGATGAAAGCGAAGCCTTTCTCTTCGAAGCGGCTCCACTTCCGCATTCAGATCCTGGCCTGTGGAGAATTCTCCGCTCAAGACTTCTCCGAAGTGGATAATGACGTCGTTTTCTTTTTGTGTGTCGAGAACCTTGAAGACGTTCTTTCCGTTTCGTAAGAATCCGGTGTCGCCGACTTGCCCCCCACCTTCCGGATAAAAAGGCGTTTTGTTTAAAACGATCGCGCCCGCCTGACCTTCTTTGAGAACGGAAGTCGGTTTATGATCAAAGAATAAATGTGCAATATTCCCTTTTTCGAATAGAGAAGAATAACCTAAAAACTCGGTCTTTTCGACGTTGAGTCCGGTCATCAAAGAAACCTTGTGGACCTTCCAGGATTCTCTGGAGAATTGCCTGTCCTTTTCCAATTCTTCTTGAAAGCCTTTTTTGTCGAAGGAGAGGTCGTGTTCCGCAACGATTTCTTCGGTCATCTCCGCAGGAAAACCGTACGTTCCATAAAGTAAGAATGCGTCCGCACCGGAAAAGACCGCGTGACCGGAAGATTTCGTTTTTTGAACGAGAGTTTCTATCTTCTCGAGACCAAGTTCCAGAGTTTTGTGAAAGAGTTCCTCTTCAGCGAGAATCGTTTTTTTCAGCGAGGCCGCGTTCTTCGCAAGTTCGGGATAACGGCCTTGATAGATTTCGATGACCTTGTCCACGAGTTTGTAGAGAAAGGGTTCGTTGAAATTCAACTTTCTTCCGAAGAGCGTAGCTCGACGGATCAAACGGCGAATCACGTATCCTCTTCCGGTTCGATCCGGATAGATTCCATCCCCGATTGAAAAGAGAACCGAGCGAATATGATCGGTCACGACTCGAAAGGGAGTTTTGTTTTCGGAAGAATATTTGAGACCGGATAATTCTTCGTAAAAGGAAATGATCTTCCGAAGTTCGTCCGTATCGTAGACAGAATCCACGTTTTGTAATAACAACGCGACACGTTCGAGTCCGGAGCCGGTATCGATCCCGGTTTGTTTGAGAGGGTGAAGATTCCCTTCGGTGTCCTGGTTGAATTGATTGAAGACTATATTCCAAAATTCTAAAAAACGATCGCAGTCGCATCCTGGTTTGCAGGTTCCGCTGGTCGCACAATCCGGTCCGCCCTTCTCCACTCCACGGTCGAGATAGAGTTCGGAACAAGGTCCGCAAGCGCCGCTGTCTCCGGCAGGTCCCCAGAAATTGTCCTTTTTTCCGAGACGCGTTATGCGTTCTTTAGGAATTCCTTTTCCCAACCAGATTTTTTCGGCCTCGTCGTCGTCGGTGTAAACGGTAACCCAGATTTTTTCCTTATCGAAACCCAAATGATTGACCGAACAATCCAGCGCGTATTCAATCGCTTCTTCTTTGAAATAATCTCCGAAGCTGAAATTTCCGAGCATCTCGAAGAAGGTACAATGTCTTTCGGTTCTTCCTACAACTTCGAGGTCGGTCGTTCTGAGACATTTTTGACAAGAGGTCGCTCTGGTGTAGGGAAGTTCTACGGCTCCGGTGAAGAAAGGTTTGAACTGAACCATCCCTGCGGTCGTGAAGAGAAGCGTGGGATCACCTGCGGGAAGAAGGGAAGAAGACGGAACTACGCTGTGAGACTTGTCTTTGAAGTAGTTTAAAAAGATTTCGCGGATTTCCGCTACGGATTGGCGTTTCATGATACCTCTAAAATCAAAAAATGCCTGAAGCTCTCGGACGAAAGAGATTCAGGCATTTCAAAAAACGAAATGAAATGAAAAAAGAAACTTAACGTTTGGAGAACTGTGTTCCTCTTCTCGCTTTGTGAAGACCGTATTTCTTTCTTTCCACCATTCTTGGATCCCGAGTCAGGAATCCTTCTTTTTTAACGGCTGGACGGAACTCCGGTTTGATTCTGCAGATCGCTCTTGCGAGTGCGTGACGAATTGCGCCGACTTGGCCTGTGATTCCACCGCCGGAAACGTTTAGGTTAAGATCATACTTATCGGTAACGTTCAGAAGAGTCAGAGGGCGAATCGCTTCGTCGATGATAGATTTGCGGTTTTGAAGATATTCTTTGATATCTTTGTGGTTTACGGTGATTTTACCGGAACCTTCTTTGATTTTCACACGTGCAACGGAGGTTTTTCTTCTTCCTACTGCCCAGATTTCTTTTACTGCGGGTGCCATTCTTAAATCGGTCTCCTTAGAATTCGAGTTTCACAGGCTTTTGAGCCTGGAGATTGTGTTCCGCACCCGGAAAAATTTTGCAGTGGGTGAGCATTTTATCTCCGAGTTTGCTCTTAGGAAGCATACCCTTTACAGCCTCATAGATAATTTTTTCGGGCTGTTTTGCAATGAGATCTTTGAAAGTAGTTTCAGTCATCCCACCTGGATAACGAGAGTGATGATAATACTTTTTCTGAGTTTCTTTGTTACCAGTTACTTTCACTTTAGAAGCATTGATAACAATGATGTTGTCTCCACAATCTTGGTTCGGAGTAAAAGTTGCTTTGTGTTTTCCGCGAAGTCTGGCGGCAATCCCGGAAACAAGTCTTCCGAGCGTTTTTCCTTCCGCATCCACTACGAACCAGCCTTTGACGGCGTTTTCTTTCGTAAGAGAAGGAGTTTTATGTGCTTTTGATAATACTGACATGAAAATCGTCCTATAGGTGCCAGATTTTCGCTTTGACCCCCAAAGTCAAGAAAAAAGAGCCAAAGTACCGGAAAGGAGCCGTTTTAGAAAAGAAAGGTCTTCCGTCCCTCGCGGATTTGTGTGAGTTCCTACTTTTTCCCTCTCACCTTGAGAACAAGGAGCTTTCTTTTTAGACGCGGGGCGATTCGCTCGCAGATCCGTTTTTACAAAAAGGCTCGCGACTGCGCTTTTCGCTCCAATTCCTTCGGAATTTCCGCTTCAATCGCGATCGCGGAAACTTTTCGAAAGAGAAATATTCTTCTCAGAAAACCTCGGAAGAAAGTGTGAGTTCCTACTTTTCGAAAAGGAGAAATTTCTGAGCTCAAAAACCGGGGAGTTCCCACGACGATTGGGGGTTTCAACGATTGAGTGAGATCCTTCCTACGTTTCTAAAAGTAGGAACTCCTTCTTTCGGAGGACTCCGTTCGAGAATTTTTTGAAATCGGAAGACCAACTTTGAAACAGTCGGAACTGTGTTCCCAGGGAGGGAAGATTTTCGGAGCGAGGGACAGTCAAGTGTCCAGACTGTTTTTGATCGGGCGCAGTGGCCGCTCAATTACGTTCGCTGAACTCAGTGCCACTGCTTCCTAAGGGGCGCAGTGGCAGGGATGAGAGCGTGCGAAGCAGTCGGCTCGCGAAGAGAGCCGACCGAAGGCGATAGCCGAAGCGCGGCACAGCCCGGTCCCGCGGGTTCATTCAAAAACTCTAAATTTACCGTAGAACAAAACGCGGGAGCCACCCAAACTTTTTTTTACTTACATTCGCTCTTGAGTTTTGTTGAGATCGTTAGATCCACGTCCGGCCAGAGTTTCGAAATTCCGTCCTTTCCTTTGTGAAGGTCGTTGCAGACTTGGTTCAGGGCCTCCACCGAAGTAAGAGCCTTGAAATCTCCGAGTTCGATTTTGCTCGTTGCTTCGATCTGCGATTCTTCCGAGATGGAGAAGTTCACGTCGATTTTCTTCGTAATCCCGTTGAACTGAAGTTGTATCACTCCCTTCCCCGCTTTCTTCTCGGAATTCAACTCGACAGATAATACCTTTCCTTCGATTTTTCCGTTTTTCTTCAGAGGATAAAAGAAAGCAGACTTGATCTTTGCGTCCCTCTCGTTATTCGAAGAATTGATTGTGTTCGGATCGATCGTAAATTTGAGTCCCTTCAAAGCTTTTTCCGGAGACTTCCCGGACGAAGTTCCGTCCACTTCAATCTTTTCGAAAGAACCGCCGACCCCGGTCTTCTCCGTAAACTTAAACGCCTTCCAACCGAACTTCGTCGAAGAATGATCGTAAGAGTAGGAACAGTTTTTGTTTTTGGTCGCTTCTTCGGAAAATCCGGCGACAAATGGAAGGAGGATCAAAGAATAGAATAGAATGATTCGTTTCATAGTCTCTCAGACTGATTCGAAATCAAAGAAAGTCAAGGTTTTTGAAGGAAAAGTCGAATTTGAAAGAATCGGAAATCATCCGCGCGCTCTACCCGCCCGGATCTTTACAAACTGACGACTGTTATCTGGACGGAGAAGGTCGGATCTACACTACGGACACGATCTGTGAAGGAACTCATTTTCGAACCGAATGGAGCGGCCCTCGAGAAATCGCTCGAAAACTCGTAGAAGTCAACGTTTCGGACATCGCCGCCGGAGGTGGAGTTCCCACAAAAGCATTCTTAAACCTCGGGCTCAGCGCAGAATTCTCAAAAGAAGAATGGATTCTTCCCTTCTCGCAATCACTCGGCACAACTCTTTCTTCCTATGGAATCACACTTTGCGGAGGAGACACGTATCGTTCCCCTTCTCTCAATCTCACTCTTACCTTGGTAGGAACTTCTACAATTCCTTGGAAACGTTCCGGAGGAAAGAAGGGTGATTTTCTCTATCTCACAGGTTCCGTCGGACTCTCTCAACTCGGTTATAAAATTCTTAGCGAACAAGCGCACGTGCCCGAACCTCTTCGAAGTTTGGCGTTGGAAAAACATCTGACTCCGAGAGCTCGTCTGGAAATCGCGAAGGAACTCTCAAAACAGTTTTCTCTTTCTTCTTGTATGGATCTCACCGATGGCCTCCTCCAAGACCTCCCAAAACTTTCCGCTTCTTCCGAGATCGGTCTGGAAATTTTCTTGGAAAGGATTCCGCTTCCGTCGGGTTCGTCTGCGTTCTTGAGAATGGAGGAAGCGCTCGGCTCGGGAGAAGAATTGGAACTTCTTTTCCTTTCTTCACAAGAACTCCCGAACACGTTATGCGGAATTTCTATTTCGAAGATCGGAAAAGCAACCTCCGACTGGAAAGGAGTTCGTTACTTCGAGAAGGGTTCTGAAATTCAATTCGAAGATTCCGGTTTCAAACATTTTTAGAAACGTTTCCTCTTCTCAAACACAGGTTTCCGATTTTTCTTTTTGTATTTTTTTTCAAAATTTCACTCGGATTAAGGTTCCTTTTGTTTTCAAGGAGCGGAATCATCTTTCTCCATTGAAAACGAATCCGTTTTTTCAATTTACCTCTGCGGAATTTCAAAAATTCTTCCGGCTTGAATTTCAAGAATCGACTAAACTTTTTCTTTGTTCAGAATTTTCTATGTAAACTCTTGTTTCTTTTTCCTTTTCAAAACGATTCTTCTTCTGAAATCGTTTTGATTCCGAGAGTGTTTTCAAACAAGTTTCATTCCGACTCTTTTCTTTTCATTTTAAAAGGAGTCATCGGTAAAAAAAAGCCGAAATTTTGAACCGATTTGGAACCTTAGAATTTTATCATATCTTTCATTGTTGAACCCGTCTTTAGAAAACAAATCAAAACATACTGATGATTGAATATACTTTAAGTAAGCCCCATTCTATGAGTGCTTTTCGCTTTTGTTCCGTTAAAACGGTTTTACAACTAAATCTAGGCAATACAGAATTCTTCTTAAATCTTTGTTCTACGCAGTAAATTTCATTTGCGTTGTCACAACTCTTGCCGTGCTATCATCAAAACCTTCCACGTTCGTCGCGCGCGATTCCTTTGGATCCGGTTGCCGATGTGCTCTCGAAAGCGAGCCAAGTGTTTGTATCCTTCGACCAAGTTTCAGTTCCGGTCCCTGCGTTGTCGATCCCGGTCCGTACGCTTTGCGCGAATCCAGCGCTTTCTTTTGCGCGAGGAAAAAGAAACTTTGGATTCAAGTTCGTAATTCCAACCCAAATCCGATTGTCGCCTGATCGAAATTAGGCGGCCTTCGGTTTGAACGGCCAATCCCATGTCATTCAGCTGTAAGGAGTAGACTGTAAATGAATTTATTTGATGCCCGCGAGGTTTCCTTCTCCAGGGAAGACGGACCTATCGAATGAGGAATTCCCTTTAGAAAAATGGAATATTCTTCCAAAGGGAATCCGTAGAAAATCTTATCTTAGAGATACAAACCGAAACCAAAGATTCCAAGTTGATTCTGAATCGGATCGGACGAAACTTTTCCGATACGAACTTCCGCTTGCGATTGTTCGGCTTCTAAGAAGATATAACCTCCACCGAAATTCACCCTTAATCCTAATTTGGCGAATCCTCTGTAAGAGTAGCAATTCCCGGAACAACTTCCCGCCCCAAGTCCCAGCGCAAAATACGGATCGAATGTCTTGCGAGGACGAGCGTGAAAGGTAGGTCCGAAATCGAAATACGTTATGCTATCTTGGATCTTCGCGTCGGCTCCTCCGGCGGACAAAAGAGGCAAGAGGAATAAAAGGGAACTAGACGAGGATGAAGAGGAACCGGAAGTCGGCGTAAGAAGCGCCTGTATGGTCAACAAGGGAATGAGTTGATCCGCACCGCTTTGTTTCAGCTTTAGATCGAATACCGTATTCGACATTCCGAACAAAAAGCCGACATGTCCCGGCAAATATTCCGCAAGAAATCTTCCGTGATACGTGGATCCTGAATAACTTTCCTTCGAAGAACTGGAAGATAACAACAAAGGAAGAAGCAGATTGTTAGAAGATCCCGAGGAAGGAGAAGCCAAAAGTAAGGGAAAAAGTGCCCCACTCGAGTCTTGCGAAGGAATGGAGTATTTCGCCGTCCCCGCTCCGAATCCATACTGGATCGACCAGTTGCTGTTTTCATAACTACCGCTCGGTCGATCCGATTTATCTTCCGCTACGATTTCCAAAGCAATTAGGCCGATGACCATGATTAAAAGTATTTTTAGAGTTTTCATTTCTCTTACTGACCGCCTTTTTCAAGCTAGTAAGAATTAGGAAATACATAAGACAAGAATAATATAATTTACATGCAAAGATTTGAATTTGTTTTCTATTCAAAATTATTCAAAAAAGAATCGGATTTGATTCGTAATTTACCATTCGAATGTCCGTATCCTGATTTGGAAAGGATATAAGAACTCACTCTTTCGCTTAACAATTCATTTGCGAATCCAGGACACGAGACTCCAAATGAGCGGCGCTCCGTGTAGATATAAGCCGGGAAGCCAAACCGGTACCAAAAGATAATCGGGTTGTGTATAGACAAAGAGTCCCGCCCTGGATATCAAACCTTCCATCAGCGTTCCCGAAACGGCAAGAACTACGGAGAAAAGAGCCAGCTGAAGTTTTTCCTCATTGAAATAGATTCTTATAACCCAAAAAAGGAAATAACTCGTCGCTAATGAATACGGCCAGACGGCGAAAAGTCCGCTTGCGAAGTATGCCGCGACAAACCATAGAACCGAAATGGAAAATTCTTTTCCTTTGAATGCGCCGATCTCTTTTCGAAACAAGAGCGCGCCTATATACATAAAAAAAGTCGCAAGTATGAACTGAGGAGCGACCCACCAGGCCTGTCCCCAAGGACCGTTATGAACGTATTTTAGTACGCCGTATTGTACGTGGATTTGATCGCATAGAGCGAGTCCGATTCCGCCTAATACGAGCACGACGAAAAGTTTGCCGGGGTGTTCTAAAATTTTCAGCTTCAAAGATGACATGGGATTCTTCCTCGATTCCAACGTTTTGATTTAGGTTTTCTTTTTTGCGACCGATTCTTTCTGGATTGATACTCCAGGCAACCAATTCCGGAGAGTGACGTTCTCCCCTTTTCTTGATTTACGGAAATTTGTTTTTGAGCGCAGGAAAAGATTCTCATTCGACGCACGGATCTTCGGCTGAACTCGAGACGATCTCTTCTCATGGTCTTTCCCTAAGAAGAGATCCGATTTGTAAATTCGGGCACGGAAGCGTAAAAAGGAAAGGAGCGTCACGGATCGATCCAAACTCGAAATACGAACCAAGAAAAGGAGGCGCGTATCAAACAAAAATTCGAGAGGAGAGAATGATTCCCGCTTTAGGATCCGATGTTATTTTTCCGCCAACTTCCTTTCCAAAAGCCAAGCGCTCCCGATGAGAATCGTCGGAATCGCGAGATAGCTGATTGCAATTTCCGTAAAGTAAGTCACCGCATCCATTTTGAATCCTAGAAGAAAGGCGAATAGGTCCGGAACAATACTCAGTGCCAACCATACGACACTCGCATAGTACGAATGTTTAAAAAAATCCGTCCGAATTTTTTTCAGATATAGGTTCCAAAAGACGACGACCGTCAAGACCAATAGAAAACCCATAACGGATTTGAATACGATCCTGTGTGTTCCTATCAGTTGAAACAAAGGGATCGCAAGAAAAAATGGAATCAGCCATACAAGGATTCCATAACCGAATAACCTAAGATTTACGAATGATGGATTCATATTTTTACAAATTCCAATAGGGTTCAAAAAGAATCATTCAAGAACTTATTTCCCAATCCAAAAAGTTTTGATTGTAGCGAATTTCCAATCCTACATTTGTCGGTCGTTTCTTAGGTTAATTGCGATGGACCCGCTTCGATACAAGCTTCTCGAAATACAAGAGAGCCCTTCGGGTCGAGTAAGAATTTCGAATCTCAAAAAACAGCGCTCATTCTTGAAACGGATTTTCGAAAAGAATTCTCAGAGAGTCCCTTCGATTCGCTTCAACGGAAGTGGTTCAACGTTCTTAAACTCTAAAAGCGAATCGGAAAGGTTCATCAAATCCCGAGAGAATATTTTTCCGGTTTCATGTCGATCGGATGGTCTTCCAATTCGAGTAAATCCATTCTCCTTCAGTGAAACGGAAACTTCCCTTTGGGTTCGATTTCGAAAACCTTTTCAACTCCCTTCCTCAAGGACAATAAAGGATATGGACAGTGGTGTTCGCCGGATCCGAACCCGAGCGGTCCGAGATCGATTTTTTTTGGAGAGAGTCTCGATTCGAACCGGGAAGATCGTATCCTGGGAGCCCTTCGAAGGGACGCTGATGGACCCGGTGAATGTTTCGCACAATCGGTTCCGAAAGAATCATAGTCTTTTCGAAAGCTTCGGGATTATCAAGATCAAGACGAATGGGAACGCGCCGATCAAAGAAACTTTTTTTAATCACCCATTGACGTATAAGAACGCGACGGAGCGATCAATCTCCAATGCAAGGAACAAAGGAAGGGTCCGTTCGTTCCGATTCTACTATATTTTAATTGCAGAGAAGAATCCGATCGGTTCTATTGTTCCATTCAAAGAGAGGATATGGTGATGAAGATACTTAAGTGGGGACTTGGAATATTGGGAGCGTTCGCCCTTTTCCTGGTAATTACCTTTTACGCAGAGGTTCCAAAATACGAATACAAACCGACACAGTTGCACTCCGATTTCGACGCGTATTATAAGGAAAAACTTCAGATCAGCCTCTCCAAAAAAGGGAGACCGGGAAACGAAGAGAAGCTGGTTCGATATTCTTCTGGGAAAACGGAAGCGGCGATTCTTTACATTCACGGCTTTGGAGCGTCCCGAGCCGAAGGGGAAGAAGTAACGGACAAACTCGCAAAAGACTTAAAAACGAATCTCTATTATCTTCGTCTTCCGGGACATGGAACCAACATAGAGGATCATAGGGACACACGCTTTGATCAGATTCTTCAGGATGCGGAGACCGCTTTTTTAGAAACGGAAAAACTCGGAAAAAAAACGATCCTGATCGGAACGAGCATGGGCGGTTTGATCGCGACCTATCTCGCGGCTAAATATCCGGAGAAAGTGCAGGTTTTGATTTTGGCTTCTCCCTTTTATGATTTTACAAATCCTCTGGGAGGCCTCTATGAATTCTCTTGGGGCAAGGAATTCGGTCATCTGGTTCTTGGAAAGATTCGCAAATCGACGGAAGAACAAAAGAGGGATCCTTCGAGCGCGTTTTGGTATCGTGACCAATATCTCGCGGCCGTTCAGAACGTTTCCGACTTGAGGGAATTCGTTTTGAATTCCGACCCTTTTTCGAAAATTACCTCTCCCGTATTGATGTTCTATTATTTTAAGAACGACCAAGAACAGGACAAATCCGCTTCCGTTAAATCGATGTTAAACGCGTTTGATAAGATTCAGAAAAACGGGAAAGCGAGTCCGTTGAATAAGGCGGTTCGTTTGGAAATCGGAGACCACGTCCTCTTCTCCAAATTTATGGTAAGTGATAAGGAAAGAATTATCAAAGAATCGGAGGGCTTTATCCGAACCGTTATACCGGAAATAAAATAATCGAAATGGAAGGGTAGATTCCGATTTACGAATCGATGTTTGTAAACCTCCGGGAAATTATCCCGAGGCTTACAAACGTTTGAGGGTTATTTCTTACGCTTTTTCGCGATTGCCTTTTTCTTAGGCGCTTTTTTCTTAACGACCTTTTTCTTCGTCTTCGGTTTCACCTTTGTTTTCGGTTTCGGTTTCGCCTTTTTCACCGCCGCCTTTTTGGCTTTAGCCGCTTTTTTCTTAGGCGCGCTCTTTTTCTTTGCAGGAGCTTTCTTCTTCGCTGACTTCTTCACGGCCGCTTTTTTTGGTGCGGGTCCAAGATTGGCAAGAGCAAAAAGAATCGCGCTCTCCGAAAGAGAATCCCAGTCTTCTTGAAATTCGATCGGAATCTGAAGCCAATCCTTCATCGCCCTTCCCCGACCGGAAGGATCGAAAAGTTTCGCGCCTGGATAACGCTCGATGATCTCGGAGATTTTCTCCGCGCCGAGTTTTAAAACAAGTTCCCCTTGAAAGAAAGCTCCGAAGGGCTTTCCGTCTAAGTTCAGGGATTCTAGACCGAACCACTTTCCTAAGGAAGCTTGTTTGTGTTTGTTGATAAAGTTTTCTGAGAATACTTCAAAGTTAGAATGAGACATGCGACAAAGAGAATTCTTTCTTAAGAGTTTTCAAGAAATAAATTTTTCTAATCAATCCAACCAAAGGTTTACGATGCTCGCACCGAAAATTCGAGGAGATGTCTTGAACGCCGAACCTTTCCCAAAGATGGTTTCTCCGTCCGAGCCCAGATCCCAGAGATCACCCCTTAAGAATACGTTCATCCCGAATGAAGCTCCGGACTTTGCAATTCTGCCCGCCAAAGCGTATTTCAACCAGGCTTCTCCCTCTTTTATCTTTCCGAGATCGCCTTTTTGAACGTCCGAAGGGTTCTCGGAACCGTTATACCCCTTCCAAACCGTATCCATTGCACCGTCGGGAGCCACGAACGAAGGAACGAGTATCATTGTTACATTCTGTTTTCTGAATGTATCGTAGACTTCCGGATACCAGGAATCGGCGCAGACTAAGATTCCGATCTTTCCGGCAGGAGTGGAAATCGTTCTCAGATCCTGTACGGTGGAAGCTCGGACAAAGGATTTCTCGTCGTCCACAGGGAATATTTTAAGAGAAGAATTTTCCGCTACGCTCCCGTCGGGGAGAAAAACGAAGGATCCATTTTGTAAAGCGCCGTCCCCGATTCTTAAAACTCCCTTTTCGACGAAAGGTTCGGGAAGAAGAATGGAACCCGCGACGATCGTGATCGAGTATTTCTTGGAAAGTTGGGAAAAGGTGTTTTGATAAGCGAAAAGCATCTCTTTCGATTTCATTCGAAAAACTGCGTCGGAAACACCGTCCTCTCCTTTCGCCCGGAACCAGTTCCAAACGAAGGAGAAAACGTTACTGAAGACGAGATTCTCCATTGCAGTTTGCATTTTGTCCGCACGGAAGACGGATTCTTTCTCGCCGGAAACAACGAGCCAAGTTCCTAAATATTCCGGAAGAAGGACGATTGTTTTCGAATTGAGAAATCCTTTTTCTTTCGCGATCAGCAGATAGGATTCGATCTTTTCCCGGAAGCGATCGGCGCTTGCGTAATCTTCCGAAAACATCCAAGGCTGAATTCCTAAAAGATTTCCCTTTCCGGAATCGATTCCGTCGACTAACGTTCGTTCCATGCGAGTTTGAATCGACGGAAAAGAAGGAGATCGTCCGGCATTGGACCAGACCGTATACAAAGCGAAGAGAAGAATCGAGGATATAAGAAGAATTCGTTTTGCGAGGATCATCGTTGACTACTTCGATCGAATTTTCCGTTTCACTCAACTCAATTTTTTCGCGAAATAAGTCTTCCGCACTTTACTCGATTCGCTCTCGTTTTCGAAATTCCGTGCTTTACATCGACAGTAAAGGAGAACGAGGGAACGTCTTGTAGGATCGCGTTTGCGGTATTTTGTTAGAGGAAAATGAAGAGCACCGAGGGACGAAAGCCCCCGGCGCCGGAGAAATTATTTTAACTTAAATTGAGACTTGTAACTATAGGTAGTATCAACCTTTTCATTCCCGATCGATCCCGTGACACGAACCGTCTCTTCTCTGGTAATAACGGCCTTATCCATATCATCGGCATTTTCGATCGTCGTCTTGGATCCGTTTGTAGTGAAGGTAATTTCGAATTTAGGATAGAGATATCCGTTTACCGTGTAAGAATCGGAAGTCAGAGTCGTAACGCTGTCCTCGGAATATTTCATTAAACTTTGGGTTGCGCTAGGATCGAGCGTTATCGTCGTATTTCCGTTTTGCTTAATTTCGCCTTCGATGAGCATTTCCGAAGAACCTCCGTTCGAGGAGTCGATTTGAGGAGCCATAAGAGCACAAGCCACATACGTGAATTTGATGTCATTGTATTGGACGGAGAATTGATTTCCGTTGTTGGCTTGAGTCACATCGCCAGACAGGGTGACGCTCCCGCTCTTTGGACAAGGTTGTGACTGAGTGATCACTGAAAAGGGAGACACACTGCCGTTGGAATAATTACCGGCTCCTCCGTTATTACCGTTACGCGACGCCATCAAAGAAGCGTAGAGACCGGAGATTCCCGGTTTTTTTTGATTTTCCAAAGCCAACAGTAGAAGTGCGTTATTTTTGGAATCATCGTTATTCTTATCACCGCAATTCGACAATAGGGCAAGAACCATCAGAGATAGAATTATAATCTTTCGATTCATACTTTAATCCTCCTTAAGGACGAATAAATATAGAATCTCGATTTTTATTCTGAGACAAAAAACGGAAAAAAAAATCTCTAGTTTCTTTCCATTTTTCAAATGAATTATAAAACGAATTCTTCAAATTCTATTTTGTGGTGTCATCAAACTTTAATTCGAAAACGATTTTTGATTTTAAAAATTTGATAAACGAAGTGAAGAACAATTCCAAAAAAGAAAAAGAGTAGGAATCGTTGCCGTGGAAATAGTTCTCATCAGCGATCAAAGAATCAAAAGAAAGAAGGAAGATCAGAATTCCACCGAGGACAAAACGCCTCGGTGGAAAAATTGAGGAATTAACGAAATTTGTATCTAACTTTGTAACTGTAATCCGAATTCACGGTTTCGGTTCCAATCGTTCCCGACGCATGAACGGTTTCTTCGATTACGACATATGCGTTATCAAGATCGATTGCATTTTCAAAAGTGTATTTCGTATTGTTATACGTAAAAGTAACATCAAATGTTGGGAAGAGATATCCATTTACTTTATAGTTACTTGAACGTAGCCTTGAAGTTCCGCTGGTCGTAAAAGTGACATCATTGCCGGTGCGAACGAATGCACTCTGCGTCATATCGATATCTTCTACAATTTCTCCGTCTAAAGTAACTTGTGAAGAAGACTGATCCGTTGCATTATCAATCTTTGGAGCGTAGACCGAACAATTCGCGTATGTGAATTTCGTAGCTGTGAATTGTAAGCGAGTATCTGTACCGACTACTGAAGCATTCAGATCCCCATCAATCGAAAAATTTCCTCCCTTCGGACAAGGCTGACTCTGGCTAATTTGCGCGAGCGGAGAAATACCCGCATTGGAATAGGCTCCTGCACCTCCACCTCCTCCTCCACCAGCCCTCATAGCATTGATGGATGCAAACAATCCGGAAATTCCTGGATCCTTTGGAGTGATCGCGGCAAGAAGAAGTAAGTTTTGATCATTCGAAGAATGATTTCCTTTGCCGTCGCACTGTGTTAAGAAAAGCGCAAGCAGGAGCGCCACCGAAATTTTTTTTATAAGCATAATCAAATCCTCCTAATGGACTAACCTGCTTACGAAACGAAGAATAATCTTGTGCCAGAGAAAGATTAAAATCGAATCGTGATTCCCGCTGAAATGTCCCTATTCTGCACCGAAACGTTGACATTGGGAACAAACGACCAATCTTCAAACCGATAACCCAAAAAAGCATCCAACAATAAGACAAGGACAAAGGCGGAAACATACGCTTCTCTCTCTTGAACATAACGTCCCTTCTGCATCACCTGTCCATCCTCCAGCCTTACTTTCTTCGAATCGGAATATACGTTATTGAGAAGGGCAATATTCGTAAGGTTCAAATCTCGCAGAGCGATTGCAACCAACACCGGTTGCGAAAAACTCGGATGGCCAGGATCGGAAACTGGTCCGGGAGCTTTCGTATAATGGTATATTTGTTTTGCGAGATAGAGTTCCGCGAAGATAAACAGGAATCCCAAACCTTTGACTGAATAAGAATCGGAACGAACCATCCGAGACCAACCCGGAATCAATCCTTCGGAAAAAACGGCGACACCGGATTTTTGTTTCGGAGTCGTTTCCATAACGAGAATCTCCTTTGTTTCTACGCCTACGGGGATCTCTTTTGCGGAAGAAATACTTTGTGATTTACTGCGAACTTTTTTTGGAACGTCGTCGGAAATAAATATTTTCACAACTTCGGAAAGGGCAATCTTTTCCATTCTCCCATTCAAATGAAAGATCTCAAAACCATCCGAAACCGGCTTTATCTTTACGTTTTCGATCTTTCTTCCACTTTTTAAAAGAACAGATTTTGCATCCAATTCGACACAAAACGAAATCACAAAAACAAAGGAGCAAACGACAACTTTATAAAAATTCAAAAACATTCCGAACTTTTACGATCGCTGGCACTTTTTCTTCAGTCAATCCGTTATTTAAAAGTGGAATAAACGACGTTTCTAAAGTTCAAGTTTTCGACTTTGAAGGTTTCCAATTCTATAAATTGCGAGAAGATCTTTCGATTTTGGATGTGCAAAGTCAGTTCTTGCAAAGGGCGAAGAGATTTTGACATCACTCTGTTTCCAATTTTAGACTAAACTTTGTATGGTAGATCGTCCATATTGTATTCCCGTTTCGATTCCGCTTTGTCTCCGTACAAATCAATACAATGTCTTTAGACAAGGTTGCGGCCGAGTAATCACACAAGGTGTGTAACGCTCCATAATTTTTATTTTGCGACATCCAAAAAACATATAAACCGGACCATCTGGATTCTTTTATTCTCCTGAGCCGACTACAAAAGAACGCTTTTTTGGGTATCGTTTTTGTATTTACTACAGTGATTGGCGAAGAGTGAAAAGAAAAATAAGGATAGAATAATATTCTTTCCATTGATTATTGAATTTATTCTATAGAAAAAATAAAATATAAAACCTCCATTCTTATTCTGAAACAAAAAGAAGAGTAAAGAGGAGCATGAGCCTTTCTATTTCATTTTAAGTTTAAAAAGAATTCTTTGAATTTAATTTTGTCATCTGTGTTGAACTGAGAATCGATTTGATTTCTCAAGAGTTTAACATGGATAAACGAAATCGATGCGTTTCGAGAATGAAATACGACAAGAAACCCGTCGAAGAAGAGAACTTCCTCGACGGTGAGTAAATCACTTAAATTTGTATCTTGACTTAAAGGGGAAGTCCTTATCGATCTTTTCGTCGCCGATGGTTCCACTCGCGTGTAAAACTTCTTCAACTGAAATATAAGCGTTATCGAGATCGTTGAAATTTTCTAATGCGATTTTTCCGTTACTCACGGTGAAAGTAACATCAAACGTCGGAAAAAGATATCCGTTCACCTTATAATTACTGGAACGAAGTCTTTGCGTTCCGTTGAAAGTTGCTTTTGTTAGAGAAGGAACTGAAGAAGCGTCTATCGTTTGGGAGGTAGAGAAGTCTTGAAAAAGTTCACCTTCTAACAAAACGGTCGCCGAAGAATTTTCCGGACCTTCGACGAGGGGAGCTATAAAGGAGCAGGAAGAATAGACAGCCTTCACTCCGTTGAACTGAACGGTTGTGGTTGCCCCCGCTACATTGACTGAAATGTCACCGGAAGCTTCCACTTTCCCACCCCTCGGACAATTTTGAGTTTGGTTGATAGCTAGATATGGAGATACAATCCCGTTTGAATAGTTTCCCTGCCCTCCGTTACAGGAAGTGTTTAATTTTAGAGAAGCATACAAACCGCTGACGCCGGGATTTTTAGGGGTGATAGCGGCAAGAAGCATCAATGTTTGTGCGTTAGAAGAGTCGTTTCCCTTCCCGTTACATTGTGCGAAGAAAACCGAGAATACCAAAACCAAAGAAATATTTTTTATAAGCATAGTCGAATCCTCCTAATGGACCGACCTGCTTATGAAAATAAGTACTCACTTGTGCCAGAAAAAAATTAAAATCGAATCGTTACGCCAGCGGATATCTCTTTACTTTGTAAGGAAACGTTTAACTTGGGAACAACGATCCGATCTTCTAGGCTATAACCAAGAATAGCGTCCATCAGTAAAACAAAGAGAAAAGCGGACATATAGGATTCCTTATCTTTCTCATACTGTTCTTTCTGCATAATTCTTCCGTCCGAAGTTTTTACCAAGTTACCGGAAGAACTAATAACATTCGCATAACCGATAATTAATGCGTTCGCGTCCTTTTGTGACAGAGCGACGAGTACAGATGGCAACGCTATAGGGTTAGAAAAATCTGAAACAGAACTCGGCGCTTGCGTGATTTGATAGGTTTTATAAGCAAGAGCGATTTCTGCGAATATAAAAAAGAATCCCAAACCTTTGACGGAATAAGAATCGGACCGAGCCATCCGAGACCAACCCGGTAGCAGTCCTTCGGAGAAAACGGCGACACCGGATTTTTTCGGCTTTGTTTCCGATAGATCGTTAGTGGGGGAAGCATCTTTGTTAGCGATTTCTGTTTTTGAATTTGGTTCAGGAATTCGAGCCGATTTGGGAACATCATCGGAAAGGAATATTTTCAGAACCTTTGAAAGAGGAATCCTTTCAATTTTGCCGTTCGGATGAGACATTTCGAAACCGTCCGCTACTGGTTTAATTTTTACGTTTTCGATTCTTCTGCCATTCTTTAAGAGCACCGACTTGGCATTCAGATCGAGACAAAAAAATAAACTAAAAATCAGAACCAGGCAAAAGCGAGTGAAGGTTCGCATTGTCGAAACAGAAAAACTCAATGTTTTAGAAAAGTCAACTCGGATATCAAGGCAGGCCACTACTTCTTTCAATTTAGATCTCGAACGTTTGAAATTTAAAAAAAGATGTCAAGAGTCGTACAAATCTCCGCAATTAGGAATAGGAAATAATTATCTTCCTTCGCAAAAGTTTTAAAAAATATTTTTTTTTGAATTTAGCTGGCACTTTTCTTTCAGTCATCTCGTTATTTGATTTAGAATGAGTGAAAACTCCGAAGTTAGAACATTCGATTTTGACGGTTTGTATTCGAGAAATTACGAGAAGATTTTTCGATTTCTGATGAGCAAAGGCGCTTCTCGGGAAGAGGCGGAAGAGATCTGTCAGGAAACCTTCATCAAAGTGCTCCATCATTGGGAAGATTTTGATTCTTCCAAAGGAAACGAGAGTGCTTGGATGATAACGATCGCAAAAAATCAATTCTATGATCTGATACGAAAGAAAAATTCGACTCAGAACAAGGAAATCGGAAATTCCCAAAAATTTATCGAGTCGATCGCTCAAGACGAGAGAAAAAATGAGGATGAATCTTTTCAACTGGATCTATTAAAAGAAAGCGTGGAAAATCTTCCGGCATTGGAAAAGAATATCATTCAGCTTCGTTATATTAAAAAACATACGATCAAGGAAACGGCGGAATTACTTGGAATTTCGGTGAGAACGGTAAATAGGAAAACATACGCTTCATTGACCGTATTGCGTATGAGATTGCAGAGATCTGATTTCGGTTTGGAAATTTAGGAGGTAAAAAATGGATAACGATAAAAATTCCGGCCGAAGAACGCGCATGCAAAAAGCCATAGCCAACGAAATGACAAGATCCGAACTTTCCGAATTCTTATCGGACGAAAAATCCAAAAAAGAATTTTTCACTCTTATGAAACTCAAACACAAGATCGGATCGATCGAAGACGTTTCTAAAAAACAAAATGTATCGGAATTCTTTCCTAAAAAAAAGAATTTCGATATTAAAATCGGCCTCTTAGCCGCGGCTTCTCTGTTTTTGATATCTTCCTTTGCCGTTTACTTTCGCTTTTTTAGCGAGATCAAACAGGAATTTGAAATCGTAAGATCGGTAGTCACAGGGGTTTGCAAAATCGAAAATGAAAAACAAACCTTGAAAATCAATTCCGGAAACGATTCTTTTTGCGATCTCAAGATCGAAGGAGAATTGGGTCTGATTTTGAGAGTATTTCCGAATACCGAGTTTGCGGTTTCTAAAGGTGACGAAACATTCTCTCTCCAACTAAATTCTGGAATCGTAATATTCTCGACTCACAAAAAGAATCCTTCCACGAAAGTTCGTGCGACGGTTCACAAAATTCAGTCGGAGCTATTGGGCACGATACTTACCCTGATTTCCGATAAGAGTTCGGGACGGTATCAAATCCTTGTCTTAGAAGGCGGAGTGCGAGTAAAAATAGGACTTTCCGAAAATCGCAAAAGTTACGATGCCTTAGCAGGCTATTCCGTCTTGGAGGCGGAAAATTCCCAAGAATTAACGATGGATTCGGAGTTAAAGATAATCAAAACGGAAACTAAGGATCAGACAAAATATTCGGAGCTTTCCGAGCACTCCAAACGATTGTTAAACGAAAAGGATTCGAAACACGATCCTGAAACCATTGAATATCTCAAAAAGAAAATTCAGGTGGATTCAGCTTCCTCCGATCCGGTTTATAAGATCACTTTGAAAAATAGGAAATCCTACGTTGGAACCGTGGAAGAAAATGAAAATTCCTATATCCTAACCGACAGGGAAGGAAACCGAGTGGAAATCGAGAAAAAAGACATCATCGAATTGGAATTGGTTCCCTAAATGCGGGATTCGAGAGGATACGTTTTTGGGCGAATGGAACGTGGATGACAATCCGGTTTATTCAGAAATTCTAAATTACAATTTCTTGCTGATGACCGGAATGCTTATGGGCGGGTCGGTCGCGTCACAAACAAATGTGGAAAGAGCCGTGGAGACGATCGAAACCAGGAAAATCCGATCCGCGCATTCGTCTACGGCATCCTTCTGATACATTTTCTTTTCGTCGATTCCCATAGAGTCGGGGATTACAATCGTGAGAGTTAGACCCGCCACGGAAGCCGAACGAACCGGCTCGTTTTCGGAAAGACCAAGGATATAAACAAGTTGGCTGACAAGAAGTCGATCCGAAATGATTTCCTTCGCTTCCTTTCCCGTGACAAGACTCGGATTTATATTGAGATACGCGCAGTGATTATGGGAAAGAATCCAGAGTAGAAAAAGAAAAGAACCGATTTTTGTTTTTCCGAACATCATCATCGTATCAGACGATTCGATTCTTTGAATTTTCCAAATTCCCATGGAAATGAGAAAAAAAGAATCCGAATCGACTGATCTAAGCAGTTCGGTTTACTATTTTTAGTATTTCGGCCAGACGATCGTATCGTCTTTGAAGAGAGGACTGAATCCGAAAAAGATCAATTCATTTTCTTCAAATTGAAAGATCGCATTCAACTTGTCAGAAAATGCAGTTAAACCTTCTTCCTCGTCTTCTTCATGATCATGATCGTGTTCTTCGTCGTCTTCTTCCAGATCGTCGATGCCATTTTTTTCAAGAAGGGCTCGGATGGTTTCTATCGATTCTCCGATGATGGGTTTTCCGTAGAGAAGAATCGAAGGATTGGAAACTGTGATCGAATAGAGTTTGTTGTCTTCGTCGGCGTCGAATTCGTATTCCGCTTCTTGAGAAAAGTATTCGAACCCGGTGGATTCCGAACCTTCATAGTCGTAATTGTAAACCTCGTCCGGCTCGCCCAGTTTCTCCTTTACTTCGTCCATAGACATTCCAAAATAAAGTCCGTTCCATCCCTTTCCGATTTCGATGTTCACATTCCCTCCCGTGGTTCCCAAAAGTTCTCATGGAGCCTTTAGACCCGACTAAATCACAGAGTCCTCGGAACTCCTAAGACTGACAACCTCTTAAAATCCGTTTAGAATCGATTCATACAAAAAATACCGGCGGTCCATTTAACGAATTCGAAGCGGTTTCAAAAAAAGGAAGTCGTGTCCTAAGTGGCAAACGAATCGGGACATGAATCCCTATTTCAGATTTTTAGAATATAGTGTCTGAAACAAATTTTTCGTTTTTTACCAAAAGGAAAGTAGATCGATTAGAAAACGGATTCTTCCGAGAGTCTGAGTTCTTTTCGCATGTTTCGATACTCGTTTCCGTTTCGATTCCAGTAGTCGCTCTGGACACTCGATTGAAGCACTGCAAAGGTCGTCATGAGATGACCGTTAAAATCTCGAAACGTCTCTTCCCAAGCCAAGATCTTATGAGGAAACTTCGACTCGATCCGAATCTTGAGGGTTCTTTCTTCGTCGAGATATTGAATCGTAAAAATTGTGGAGTCGATTTTCCGTTCTTTTGAAATCCTTGCCTTCAACGATTTCAGTTCTTTGTGATTGAGTCTTACGTGAAAAAGACCCGGTATCAAGATCAATTCTCCCAGAGGAACCCGATCCGGATCCAAGCGAAAACGATTCCAGAGTTCGTCTTCGAGCCACTCCTTCTTTAAGGAGAATTTTCGGTCTCCTTCCTGTTCAAAGTAAGAATAGGATTCCACTCGAAATCGATCCTCTTCCAGATTGATCTGAGTGAAAACATTACCGCACCATTCTTGTGAAGACATCGTCTCTTTGAAACTCCGAGGATACGTCAACGTATCCATAGGGGTAAAAACGGAAAGAGTCATGGAATAAGCGTAGATTCCGGTCACAAAATTCTTAACAAAATTGAGTTTAAGAATCTTGGCGCCGTCTTTTTCGTTTTCTTCCGGACGATCGAGTTTTACCTGTTTTCTTTTCGAGAAGTCCTCCGTAACAAAGATAAGTATCGCTTGTCCTTTGTGATTTTCCCCGTAACGAACCTGACTCAGCTCATAACTATCGATTTCAGCCTTTCCTGCTTCCCAATAATTTCGAAACCTTTCCTTGGAATCCGTTTGTTCAAAAGCCTGCGAAGGAGGAGTCTGCTTACACGTATCAAAAATACCAAGAAGAATGAATAAGAACAACAGTGTGTTTTTCATATTTCGATCCTACTAAAATCGGGACGTTCTTCAAGAACTTTCGAATCATGGAACCTTGATTGTTCCCGTTTTCCAAAACAAAAACGTTTTGATTTCGTTTCAAAGGTTCATGAAATTTATTTCGGAGGGAATCGCGAATTAGGGAGAATCTTTCGTTTCGTAATGACGATATTTTTTTCGGAACTCTCGGATGGCTTCTAATTGATCTCGATGTCTACGATAACTCTCCGAATCGTCCAAAGAGTCGGCCGTAGAAAAACACTCTTCCGCTTTTTTAAAGTCTCCAAGCGAAACAGAATAATACGCTAGATTGTTTTGAATCGATTCCCGATCGCGTCCGGTCAATGGACTTCGTTCCGCCTTCTCCCAATATTTCTTGAAAGAACCCGAGTCCCCCGTTTTTTGAAGGAGATTTTTACAGCCGATTTCCAAAAACGCGGTCGTTTTCGCGTCATTGGAAACACAATCGATGTTTTCGATAAAAAATACATCCTGAATGGGAAGAATCTCGGACTTCCATGTATATAATAGTTTTTGAATATTTCTTTGGTCTTCGTCTACGAACCGTTCTTCGCTGTGAAAGTTTGCCCGAACCAGAGTTTTTCGATTCAACCAATCCATTCGAAAAAGGATCTTTTTTTGTCCGTCATCCGACTTGGAACGTCTTAATACGATTGTCATCAGAAGGTTCTCTTTCGAAAACGTTTTAGAATTCTTTCCTTTTTGAACGATTTCGCTTTGAATCCCCTTCTCTTCGGCACCTTCGTTCCAGATAAAATAAGAATCCTCGCGAAGCGTATTCAACGTTGCCTTTTTTATACGTACAGATTCGGATCGATCGAATCCCTTGAGAAAAAACCGAACTTCTACTCTTCGAAAGTCGCCCGCAAGCTTGCGCAAACGCATCGACTCGGCGTTGTTTTTGTAACCTGCGACGGGCACAAAGTCGCTATCGGGTGTTGAAGAAAGACTCTGCACTAGGATCCAAAGACAGATCAACGCGAAGAATGTTTCTGTTTTTCTGCGGTTTGGTAGTTTGTTCGCGTTTCGTTTTACGAATTTCATAAATCGATTTTGAAGATCCATTTTGTATCCGTCTCTTGCAATCTTGGATCTGGATCCATTGAATATACAAATATTTCTTCTCGTAAACACAAGACAGATTTTGGAATGAATTCTTCTCGTTCGAATCGTCTTTAGTTTCTTAGATTCCTTACCAGAGAAAAAGCGAAACGGATTCAGATCGCAAGAGATTGGAGCCGCACGGATCTCCGCAAAATCTACTTTTCAAAAATGATTCGATCCGATATTCCTACCAAACATGTGGAACTCTCTATCTCCAAACGTGAAGTTCAGCGTCGTCATTAGCGTGATTTTATCCTTTCTCGGTTTTTTCAGCTTAGGGGCAATGGGATTCGGACTCTACTATATGGTATTTCCAATCTCGGAATCCGTATTTCCACATCCGAATTCTTTCCATGGAGATTGGGTCTGGCCTACGACGATCTTGGTGGGCATCTTATGGCCGCTCGGTTTTATTTTCGGCGCAATTCTATTCGATTTTTTCAAAAAAAGAGGATGGTCAAATAGAATATTATATTTTCTGTATATTCCTATACTTTGGCTTTGGGCGGCGATTCTCTGGCTTTACTTTATCAACAACAAAATGTAACTGAAAAGTCGAGCATTCAATAACCGCTAAGATACTGAAGCGCACCGATCGCCAGCAGTTTTCCCGGAACGAACAAAAACCAGCCCAGCGCGACCATAAAAAAACAAACGACTACGACCGCGGTTACTCCGATGCTAAAGGGCGCCGAATGATTTCTTGTTACTTCACCTTCGTCGCTACTCATAAAAGTCGCGATACCGATGCGGAGATAGTAATAGAGCGCAAGAGCCGAGTTCGTTACTCCCCCGATCAGTAAAATTCGATTCATCAACGTGTCCGATTCCGCGAGTTTTTGAAAGAGAAATAGTTTCGCCCAAAATCCTCCGAATGGTGGAACACCCGCCAAAGACATAAAGAAAATGTTGATCGCAATCGCAGTGAGCGGCTTTGCTCCGGAAAGAGATTGAACCGAAAAGAAAGTAACCTGTCTCGTACCTTCTTCGAGATAAGCAAGAATCGCAAAGGCTCCTAAGCTAACGAAAGAATAGACGATCAAGTAGAACAACGCTTCTTCGTGGACTCCCGCTGCGATTCCCGCGACGACATATCCCGCGTGCGCAATGGAAGAATACGCGAGCATTCGTTTTAGATTTTCCTGTTTTAATGCGAGTAAGTTTCCGTAAACCATGGAGCATAACGCAAGAATTCCCGGTAACCAAGCCCAGGTCGTTTCCGTGAAAGGCATCGGTAGCTTGGTATAAAGAATCAAAAGAAGTCCGATGGAAGCGGACTTAGACGCGGTCGCCATGTATCCGGTGACCGGTGTCAATGCTCCTTCGTAGGCATCGGGAGTCCATGCGTGATAAGGAAAAAGCGCGATCTTAAACGCGACTCCGGTCAAAAACAAAACGAGACCGATCTTTGCAAAGTTCCCTTGATATCCTGCGACGACCAAGGGTTTTAATGCAAGGGTTATGTTTGTAGAGCCGCTTCCTCCGAAAAGAAAGGCGATTCCCATCAGCATAAATCCGGATGAAAAACTTCCTAAAAGAAAATACTTGAGAGTCGCTTCCAGAGAGAAAAGATCGCTCCTCGCCATTCCTATAAGAATATAAAGACAGATGCTCATCAATTCCAAGGCGACGAAAACGAGGATAAAGTCCTGTCCGGAAGTCATCAGCATCATTCCACAAGTCGCGAACAAAAGCAAAGGATAGAATTCGGGAAATTCTACTTTATGATTTTTTAATATTCTTGGGACGATCGCCGCGGTTCCGATCGCCATCGATAAGTAGATTAAATTCAACCAAAATGTGATGACTGTATTTTCAATCTGCCCACCGAAGTAGACTCCGTTTCCCGGAAATCGAAACGAAGTGTAAAACACGCTCGCAAGAGCGATGAGAAGAATCAATCCGGATGTGTATCTTACGATCAAAAATTCCTTTGTCTTAAAAAGAACGCTCAGGCAGATCAGAAATACTCCACCGCCTGCCAGGATCACTGCGGGAAGAATGGAAAATAGGTCGAGGATGTTTGGTATTAGATTCATTGCACCGCCTCCTCGTCTCCTTCTGGAGAAGTCTCTTTACCCTTTCGAATCGATTCGGGAAGCGCGAATTTGCTTTGGTATCCTTTCAGACGTTCTTCGTAACGAACCGGATCGACTCCCAAAGATTTATAAGAAGTGTATTTTCTTTCAAACGGTTTATCGCTCAGGTCTTTTTCCTTTAAAGAACGATCTTGTATTACTTTCGCCGAAGCGGAGTTTAACGCAACTCTTACGGAAGGTTCCAAAACTCTCAAGAAAGGTTTCGGATAAATTCCGATCCAAAAAATCATGACAACGGTAGGAACGAGAATCGCCCATTCTTTCAAATTGAGATCATGGTGTTCCGTTAGATTCTTCGTAGGCTCCCCAAAGATCATTCTCTTCGCAAAAAGGAGAAGATACCCGGCGGCAAAAACCACACCCGTTGCGGCTAACGCGCCGTAGACGACATTGGCTTTGATACTTCCGAGGATGATCAAAAATTCTCCGATAAAGCTGTTTGTGCCGGGAACTCCGAGGGAAGAAAAAATTCCGATCGCAAAGAATACGGAAAAGACCGGAAGAAGTTTGGACAATCCCCCGGCCTTCGCGATATCGTTGTTTCCGATTCTTTCATGCAACATTCCTAACATAAAGAAAAGCATCCCTGCGGTGAATCCGTGGTTGATCATTTGAAGCATCCCACCTGCCATTCCCTCTTCCGTAAAACTCAAGATACCGAGCATACAAAAACTCATGTGGGAAAGGGAAGAAAACGCGACGACTCGTTTGGAATTCTCCTGCGCCATCGCAATGATCGCTCCGTAAAGAATTCCTGCGATCGCGAGCCCCCCTAAGAGCTCTCGGTATTCCAACATTTCTTCGGGAAACAACGGAATTGCTAAGCGAATAAATCCGTAGAGTCCGATCTTTAATAAAATTCCGGAAAGGTCCACCGAACCGACCGTAGGCGCCTGTGAGTGAACATCGGGCATCCAAGTGTGAACCGGAAACAAAGGAACCTTGATCGCAAACGCAAGGACGAACGCGAAGAACATAAACAAACGGATGTTTTTCGGAATCTCCGGCAAAAGCCCGGTGGACAGATCTTCGATCACGATCGTTCCCGTTTTAAAATATAAGATTAGAATTCCTGCAAGCATCAGGACCGAGCCGGTAAAGGAGAAGATCAGATATTTGATCGCGGCTTTTACCCTCTGGTCTTCTCCCCAAATTCCGACCATCAATACCATCGGAGAAACCATCGCTTCCCAAAAGATATAGAACTGAACGAGGTTTCCGGATAGAAAAACTCCGTGTACACTCATCTCGACGATCATTAGATAAATGTAAAATTCTCGGATTCTGGAAGTGATGCTCGACCAAGTTGCGAGTGTGGAAAGAAAGAACAACATGGAAGACATTCCGCAGAGCAGAAGACTGAAGCCGTCCATTCCGACGTGATAGTCGATTCTTAAATTTCCGGAAACGACTACGTCCCGAATACGATCCACGAATTGAAGCGAAGCGTTTTCCGGATCGTATTTGAAATACAAACCTACGAGGATTAAGAAGGGAACTAACGTGAACGTTCCCGAAATGAATCGTAACCAATAAACCTTATTGGAAAGAAATAAGAACGGAACCCCGATGAGAGGTAAGAATAAAAAGATACTCAGTATAAATGGCGGGAAATCCAAGTTACAGCCCCCTCAGTAGAAAAAAGGAAAGAATGGCGACCGTTCCGAAGACGATCAGGATCGCGTAGTCGACCACGATTCCGGTTTGAATTCTTCTAAGCACCAAGGAGATCGCAACCGCGACCCTTCCGGTACCTCGAAGCATCAAATCCAGAAAATTTCGTTCCACATAATTTGCGAAAAACTTACCAAGTAGAAGAATCGGATCTACGATAAAGTCTCGGTAGAATTCATCCACGAAATATTTTTTGGAAAGAATTCTTTTAAATCCGGAAAGAGATTCTTCTTCCACGGGAACGTTTTTACCGGTGAGAAAAATCGTCCTCGCGATAAAAATTCCGGAAACCGCCACCGCGACGGAAACCGCGACGAGAATCAAGTCCATGGACGCATTCGCCTCATGACCATCTAAGCTTTGTTTGACGATCATCTGAGAGATTTCGGTTCCTCTGAGGAAAATCGGAGCGAAGTATCTCGTTAGGAGGTCGACTCCTCCGAAAAGAAAATGCGGTACCTCTAAAAATCCGGTGATCGCCGCGCCGACCGACAAGATTACGAGCGGAATCGTCATCACAAGAGGAGATTCGTGCAGATGAGAAGCCTTGTGTGAGGACACACGAGATTCTCCATAAAATGCCAAATAGGTCATTCGGAACATGTAGAACGCGGTCAAGAGCGCCGTGATGATTCCGAGTCCGTAAAAGAGGGTTCCATACGCATAACTTTTTTCTAATATGAGATCTTTGGAAAAAAATCCGCTAAAGGGAGGAATTCCGGATATCGCCAAAGATCCTACAAGGAAAGTAATCCAAGTGATCTTCATTTGTTTTTTGAGTCCGCCCATATTGCGGAGATCCTGTTCGTGATGAAGCGCGTGGATCACTGAACCGGAACCCAAAAACAAAAGCGCCTTAAAAAACGCGTGAGTCATCAGATGAAAGAGCCCGGCGACGTAGGCGCCCGCTCCCATCGCTACGAACATATAACCTAACTGAGATACGGTGGAATACGCCAAAACTTTCTTGATATCGTTTTGAAAAAGACCCACGGTCGCGGCTAAAAACGCGGTTACCGATCCTATGATCACGATCCAATGACCGACTTGTGGAGCGGAAAGAAAAATCGGATTGAGCCTTGCGATCAAAAAGATTCCCGCCGTCACCATCGTAGCCGCGTGAATCAAAGCGGACACGGGAGTCGGTCCAGCCATCGCGTCCGGTAACCAAACGTGTAACGGAATCTGAGCCGACTTTCCGATGGCTCCGATAAAAAAACAAGCGGCGGCAATCGGGAGAATGTAACGAAACGAAGGAACTTCCGGAATCGCTTCCGCGATCTCCGTAAAAGAAAGAGAACCCGTGTACCAAAATACGAGTGCGATCCCAAGGAGCATTCCCAAGTCGCCGATTCTGTTTGTGATAAAGGCTTTCATCCCCGCGTTTGCGGCGGAATCCTTGTGATAGTCAAAACCGATCAACAAATAAGAACAAAGACCCACTCCTTCCCATCCCAGGAAGAGAAGAATTAGATTTTCTGCAAGAACCAGATTCAACATCGCGAATATAAAAAGATTCAAATATGCGAAGTAGCGCGTAAAACCCGGATCATCCTTCATATAACCGATGCTATAGAGATGGATCAATGATCCGATTCCGGTGATGATCAAAATCATATATAAGGAAAGTTGATCGACCTGATACGCGAGCGAGACGTTCAAACCTCCGGCTTCGAACCAAGGAAATAAGGTTACGATCTCGGGAACGGAACGTTCCATAGGATGAAATTGAAAAAAAGAAACGAGCGCCAAAGCAAAAGACAAAAAGACTACGGCCGTGGAAAGAATACCGGTAAAACCTTTCAGCCATTTGCCGAAAAGCCCCGAAATTAAAAAACCGATCAAAGGGAGCGCGACTAACGCAGGGATGAGGTTGGAAATTTCCATTCTTACTACCATTTCATCAGATTCATTTCGTCTACGTAGCTTGTCTTTTTGAGCCTATGAATCGCGATCACAATCGCAAGTCCGATCGCGGCTTCCGCCGCGGCGATCGCCATCACAAAGAAGACCACAACTTCTCCGTCCACTTGGTGGAGGGCTTTGGAGAAGGTGACGAAAACGAGATTCACCGAGTTTAAGATCAATTCCACGGACATAAAAATAAGGACCGCGCTTCTTCTTACCATCACGCCGGCGACTCCGATCGTAAAGATGATCATCGCGAGGGTTAAAAAATATTCCACAGGAATTCCGGAAATCCAAAGGTTCATGGTTTTTCTCCTTCCAATCCCTTGTTGGCGAGATTCTTTTTTCCAAGTACGACTGCTCCAAGGACCGCGGCGAGAAGAAGAATGGAAATCAATTCGAAAGGAAGCAGATAACGGAGAAACATTGCGGTTCCGACCACTGCGGTATTTCCGGACGAAGTAGAGCCGACTCCGTTCGCTGTGTTTCCGCCCTTGGGAATATCGAAAGAATATTCAACATTGCTGTTGGAGAGATAGCCGATTCTTTCCGAAGTTCGCGAAGGAATTCCGTCGTGTACGGCGGTAATCAAAAGAACTCCCAAAAAGGCGACGAGGGTCAGATACAAAAGTTTTTTCACCGGTTTTTCAAAGATAAAAAACTGAGGGGCGTCGTCCCTGAGAGAAAGAAGCATCAAAACGAAGACGACTAAAACCATGATCGCACCCGCATACACGAGAAGTTGCATCGTCGCGATAAAAATCGCGTTCATCACCGCGTAAATAGCCGCGAGAGAAAAAAAACTCAATACGAGAAGAACGGCGGCGGTGATCGCGTTTGGGTGAAAGATCACTCCCAGAGAACTGAGAATCATCACCGTCGCAAACAGGAAGAATAGAAGCAGTTGAGGTTGATCTGTTAGTGGCATTTTCTTATATTCTTAAAATTGTATATAGATGCTTGCGATGACGATGTTCAAAATCGCCCAAGGAATCAGCTTTTTCCAACCGAGAGACATGAGTTGGTCGTAACGAAAACGAGGAAGCGTCCATCTCACCCAGAGAAACAAAAACGTAAAAAAGAGAACCTTTCCCAAAAAGAAAAAGAGTCCGAAAAGAGGTTGTAAAACGTGACCGTCCAAAATCCCAAAAGGAACCTGATAACCGCCGAAAAAAAGCAAGGTCACCACACAACTCATCGTGATCATGTTCATGTATTCCGCGATGAAGAATAACGCGAACTTAAACGCGCCGTATTCCGTGTGAAAACCGACGACGAGTTCCGATTCTGCTTCCGCCAAATCGAAAGGAAGACGATTGGTTTCCGCAAACATCGCGACTACAAAAAGGAAAAACGCAATAAAACCGGGAAGTTTGAAAATATTCCAGAGACCCGCCTGAGAGGCGCTGATATCGGTAAGTTTCAAGGAACCGGTGATGATCACAATGGAAGCGACGCTCATCGAAAGAGGAAGTTCGTAACTGATCATCTGAGCCGTCGCACGAATCCCGCCTAACAAGGAATATTTGTTGTTACTCGCCCAACCCGCGATGATGATTCCATACACAGCGAGAGAGGAGATCGCAAACAAAAAAAGAATCCCCGTATCGGGGTTCGCAACTTGCAGATCCAAAAACTGAAGACCGGTCGCGTTCTGCAAAAATCCGGGAAGAGGAATCTGACCACCCAAAGGTACGACCGACCAAGCCATGATGGCGCAGGTCATCGAAATTCCCGGAGCGATGAGATACATCACACGATTTACGTTCAGAGGGAACACTTCTTCTTTGGTAAGAAACTTGATTCCATCCGCAAGGGGTTGGAGAAGTCCGAAGATTCCCGCACGATTGGGTCCTTTGCGGTCCTGAATAAAACCCGCGACCCGTCTTTCGGCGAGAGTGTAATAGGCGCAGGCGGTGATCAGGATAAAAAAGAAAAGACCGCTCTTTAAGAGCCAAAATAGGATTTCGTTCCAATTCATAGAAGAGCCTTATCCTCCTTGCGTCTACGAGGTTCCGTCACGGGTTCCGGTTTTACTTTGAGTCTTGCGTCAAACTCGGAACGGAATTTCTGAAGAGCCGGACGAACCGCCCCGACACAAGCGTCGGAAAGAGGACAAATCGTAGTTCCACCCTCCATGTTACGAGATAAAGAAAGAATCAGATCGATATCCTGAGTTGTCCCTTCCCCGTCTCGAATTTTGGAAAGAATGTCCCGAACCCAATGGGTTCCTTCTCTACAAGGAGTACACTGACCGCAGGATTCGTGCGCGTAGAATCTTGCGAAACGAAACGTGGTTTCTACGATGTCGGTTCCTTCCGCGAGTACGATCACCGCACCCGAGCCGAGCATGGTTTTGTGAGCGGCCATCGATTCGAAATCCATGTTTGCGGTTTTACATTCTTCCGCCGTTAAAATCGGAACGGAAGAACCTCCGGGTATGATCGCCTTCAGAGGTTTATCGTCGACGATTCCACCGCAGAGATCATTCACAAGTTCTAATAAAGGAGTTCCTAATTCGATTTCGTAGACGCCCGGTCTTTTTACGTGACCCGAAACGCTGAAGAGTCTTGTTCCCGGAGATTTTTCGGTCCCGATCTTGGAATACCAATCCGCACCTTTGTCCAGGATATGAGGAATCGCGGAAAAGGTTTCCACGTTATTCACCACGGTGGGGGAACGATACAAACCGGAAACCGCAGGAAACGGAGGTTTCAATCTTGGATGACCTCTTCTTCCTTCCAGGGAATTGATGAGTGCGGTTTCTTCTCCGCAGATGTAAGCGCCCGCACCTTCGTAGAGGACGAGATCAAAGTCAAAGCCCGAACCTAAGATATTCTTACCGAGATACCCTTTTGTATAGGCTTCGTCGATCGCCTTCTGCATCGCTCTTGCGCCTTTCTGAAATTCTCCACGAATGTAGAAGAATCCCTTGTTCGAGTTGATCGCTCTTGCGCCGATGATCATCCCTTCGATGATCTGGTGAGGAAGGTTCTCAATCAGTTTACGATCTTTGAATGTACCGGGCTCGCCTTCGTCCGCGTTGCAGATGATATATTTCGGTTTTGGAATATCCTTCGGGATAAAGGACCATTTCAGTCCGGTCGGAAAGCCCGCGCCTCCCCGTCCTCTGAGTCCGGATTTTTTCACCTCGGCGATGATATCGTCGGGTTTCATCTGAAGCGCTTTTTTTAAACCGTCGTAACCGTGAACCGATTCGTAAAACTCAAGTTCTGTGGACTTGGGGTTATCGATGTATTTCGTAAGAATTTTCATTTCTGCCATAAGGATTTCCTTTGTCAGTTCAGACTTTTTAGAATCTGATCCACCTTTTCAGGAGTCAGTTGTTCGTAAAAATCGTCGTTGATTTGCACCATCGGAGAATAACCGCAGGCGCCGAGACATTCCACTTCTTCCAAGGTAAACTTTCCGTCCGGGGTCGTTTGTCCGAGATGAATTCCCAAACGATCGCAGAGATGTTTTTCGATCCCGTCGTTTCCTTGGAGATAACAACTCGAGGTTCCGCAGATCTGGATATGATACTTTCCAACGGGCTTCTTATTATAGAGAGTATAAAACGTAGCCACTCCGTACACCTGCGCGAGAGATATCGGATCTCCGAGACGCTCCGCGATGTAGTTCATCCCGTCCTGATCCACAAAACCGTTTTCCCTCTGGAGAATGTACAAACAAGGGAGAATGAGAGAGCGCTTTTCCGGAAACACTTCCAGCATCTTCTGAAATCTTTTTTCGGATTCTTCACTGAATTTGTAACTCATCAGCAGTCCAACTCCCCGGCGATCACGTTCAGAGAACTCATCGTAGCGACGGAATCCGCGAGCAAACCGCCTTTTACGAGTTCGGCGTAGGATTGATAAAACCAGAAACAAGGACGTCTAACGTGGACTCTCCAAGGAGATTTTTCGCCTTCGGAGACGATGTAGTAACCGAGTTCTCCGTTGGCGGCTTCGGTCCCCATATAGTATTCTCCCGGAGGGACCTTGACTCCGTGCATGATGATTTTGAAGTGATAGATCAATTCTTCCATGTTGTTGTAGACTTTGTTCTTTTCGGGAAGATAAGCGTGCGGAAGATTCGCGTGCCAGGTTCCTTCCGGAATCCCGTCTACCAACTGTTCGATGATACGAATCGACTGACGCATCTCTTCCATACGAACCAAGGTTCTATGAAGAACGGAACCGTCCTCGCCGACCGGAATGTCGAAATCGACTTTATCATACAACATATACGGTTCGTCTTTTCGAACGTCCCAATCGACGCCGGCGGCGCGGAGATTCGGTCCCGAATAACCGTAAGCGATTGCGTTTTCCGCGGAAATCCCGCCGACTCCATCCGTGCGTCCCAGAAAGATTTTATTCTTTAAAAGAAGGCTGTTGAATTCTTCGATCGCGGGTTTGAGTCCTTTGCAGACCATCTTTACTTCTTTTACGAAATCGGGATAGATGTCCCTTTCCAAACCGCCGATTCTACAAAATGTAGTCGTCAGCCTGGCTCCGGTGAGTTTTTCGATCACCTGATAGATATTTTCCCGATGGTGAAAGAGATGCAAAAGCCCCGAAAAAGCTCCCAAGTCCACTCCCAAAATTCCGGAACAGATGATATGATCCATGATTCTGGAAAGTTCGGAGATGATCATTCTCACATACGTCGCACGATCCGGAACCTCGATCTGCATCATCTTTTCCACAGCGAGAATCCAACCGATATTGTTCAGAGGAGTGGAAACGTAGTTCATCCGATCCGTGCAGACCAGGAACTGATTGTAAGTATAACGTTCTCCTAATTTTTCGAAACAACGGTGCACGTAACCGATGACCGATTCCGCTTCCACGATTCTTTCGCCGTCGAGTTGAATCACGTTCTGAAGAATTCCGTGCGTCGCGGGGTGAGAAGGACCTAAGTTTACGAGGAGATGACCTTCCGGAAGATTGGCAAACTTCTGTCCGAAATGTTGGGCCGTTTTTTCGTACATCATTTTACTTTCCTCCTTCCTTTGTGATGTCTTCGGAGATATGCATTTGGAGAAGATCTTCGATGAGATAATCCTGACCGAACCCTTCGAGCGGAAAATCTTTACGGAGTGGATGGCCCTGGAAGTTATCCGGCATCAAGATCCGATCCAAGTTTGGATGATTGGCAAAGGGAATTCCGAAAAGGTCATACACTTCCCTTTCCGGCCAGTTGGCGCCTTTAAAAACGGAGACGATACTCGGAACCGATTCTCCCTCTTCTACTCGGACCTTGATCTGGATTCTACTCGACGACTTGTTCGCAGAACGGAGCAGATAACAGACCTCGAAACGGGGTTCTTTTTTTCCGAGCCAATCGATCGCGGTAAGATCGTTTAGAAAATTATAATAGAGTGTTGGATCGTTTTTGAGCGCCGTTAAAACCGGAACCAAACCTTCCGGTTTTAGAAAAAAAACGGGAACATTGGAAACGACGGATTCTTGTTTGTCCAAGAAGTGAGGGAATTTATCTTTGAGGAAACTTTCTACTGCTTCTTTCATCTTACAACCAGGGGTTTATTTCTTTCGTTCAATTCCTGGATTTTATGCATCACTTCCTGACGTCTTTCTTCCAGCCCCTGAGTTTTCAACTTCTGCTGTAATTTCACAAGCGCGTCCAAGATCGCTTCCGGACGAGGAGGACAACCAGGAACATAAACGTCGACGGGAAGAATTCGATCCACACCTTGCAGAACTCCGTACGTGTTGAACATTCCCCCCGAAGAAGCGCAAGCTCCTACGCTGATCACAAATTTCGGCTCGGCCATTTGATCGTAGATCTGACGAAGCACTGGAGCCATCTTATAGGTGATGGTTCCAAGAACGAGAATCATGTCCGCTTGACGAGGTGAGAACGAAGGGCGTTCCGCACCGAAACGAGCGATGTCGTAATCGGAACAGGATGTGCTCATATATTCGATGCCGCAACAAGCCGTCGCGAAAGGATACGGCCAAAGGGAATAACTTCTTCCCCATTGAATCACGGATTCAACGTTTCCGAGTTGAATCATGTCGCCCAGGGCTTGGCCCGGAGCCTTGCTAAGATCACTCAATCCCATTCCAGTGCTCCTTTCTTCCAGATATAGTATAAGCCTACGACTAAGGTGAGGACAAACACAAACATCTCGAAGATGAGAAAAAAACCGATTCCCGCGTTCTTAAATCCGATCAAATTGACTGCATAAGGAAAAAGGAAGACGGCCTCAATATCGAACAAAATAAAAAGAACGGCTACAAGATAAAACTTAATATTAAAAAGACCTCTCGCATCCCCGTAGTACTGCACACCACATTCGAACGTGTCTTGCGGCTTGGACTTCTTTTTGGGGCCAATGAGTATGGCAAGGGTAAGAATCAGAGCGGAGAAACCAACTCCGAGTAAGAATTGAATTAATAAAGGGCCAAGGTGCTCGGGAGCGCTATCCATAGCTCCTATTAGACTCCGGTTTGCATATAGCCTGTCAACCTATTTCGCGATCCGTAGAGAGCGAAATAGCCAACGAACAGCGAAAGCGAAGTGAGTGGCTTCCAACGAAGTTGGAAAAACAGCGATCCGTAGAGAGCGAAATAGCCGACGAACAGCGAAAGCGTAGTGAGTGGCTTCCAACGAAGTTGGAAAAACAGCGATCCGTAGAGAGCGAAATAGCCAACGAACAGCGAAAGCGTAGTGAGTGGCTTCCAACGAAGTTGGAAAAACAGCGATCCGTAGAGAGCGAAATAGCCAACGAACAGCGAAAGCGAAGTGAGTGGCTTCCAACGAAGTTGGAAAAACAGCGATCCGTAGAGAGCGAAATAGCCAACGAACAGCGAAAGCGAAGTGAGTGGCTTCCAACGAAGTTGGAAAAACAGCGATCCGTAGAGAGCGAAATAGCCAACGAACAGCGAAAGCGAAGTGAGTGGCTTCCAACGAAGTTGGAAAAACAGCGATCCGTAGAGAGCGAAATAGCCAACGAACAGCGAAAGCGAAG
>NZ_QHCT01000006.1:217500-225311 GCF_003545885.1 Leptospira stimsonii | reverse complement strand
AGATTTCAAATAGGACAAACTCTCTATCGCAGTTTATATGTTGTAAAGGTATATCAATTCAATCAAAGCCAAGCTACGCAGAGCTTGGCTTTTTTACGTCCTGACCCGATATTTTTCAGTTAATACTCTAAATTCTAAAAATTAAAAAAGAAAGATACGAAATCTACACTTGAAATTAACACTAAGTTTTCCCAAGGCTTGAGCTTTTTTGTATTAGAGAATGTTTATGCAGGGACGAAGTATTACTGTTTTTGCTTTGATTCTTTTTTGAGATTAGTAAGAAAAATAGAATATTTTATGTTTAGAATATTAAGTCTCATATAAGTTAAATATCCGTTTTCGATGGTAAAAATTTTATCTTGAAGTAATAAGTAGATATTTATTCTTTTCCAAGGCTGATTTTAATCTTCATTAGCTATCTGAATAAACTTATTGGTCTGAGTTTGATTTGAAGTCCGAAAAACAGACGCGCAAAGCGATCATAGATGAAAGGCTGCAAAAAGCAGGGTGGATTTTATCTGATCGAACCCAGGTTATCGAAGAATTTGATATCGAAATTAAAATATCCTCCGGACTTTTGAAAGCCAGTTCACCTAACGCAAAACATCTATTTAGCGATTATGTATTGTTAGGCAAGGATGGAAAACCTGTTGCAGTGGTTGAGGCCAAAAGAAGCGCTGTAGATGCCTCAAAAGGTCGAGAACAGGCAAAGCAGTATTGCTATCATATTCAAGAACAGCATGGCGGAGAGCTCCCATTTTGTTTTTACACAAATGGTTATGATATTTATTTCTGGGATTTGGAAAACTATCCCCCAAAGAAAGTATACGGTTTTCCCACTCGAGATGACTTAGAGCGTTATTCTTATCTAAGAAAAGCAAAAAAACCTCTAGCAAGCGAGTCAATCAATACTAAAATTGCTGGTCGCGATTTTCAAATTGCTGCGATTCGTTCTGTCATGGAGGCGATTGAAAAGAAAAGAAAAAAGTTTCTCTTAGTAATGGCGACAGGAACTGGAAAAACTAGAACCTGTGTGGCATTGGTTGATGCGTTAATGCGCTCAGGCTGGGTGGAACGAACTCTTTTCCTTGTCGATAGGATTGCTCTTCGGAATCAAACCGTGGACGCATTTAAAGATTATTTACCAAATGAACCAATTTGGCCTAAAGGAGAAGAACGAGAGATTTCTGAGGATAGGCGGATTTATGTTTCTACTTATCCAACGATGCTGAATATTATCAGAGAGGAAAATAAGGCATTAAGTCCTCATTTTTTTGATCTTGTGGTTGTGGATGAAAGTCATCGAAGTATCTATAATACTTATCAAGAAATTTTGGATTATTTTAATACAATCACTTTAGGCCTCACCGCTACTCCGACGGATGTGATCGATCATAATACATTTCAGTTATTTGAATGTGAAGATGGAGTTCCGACGTTTGCTTATTCATACGAAGAAGCAGTGAATCACATCCCTCCATACTTATGCAATTTTCAGGTGATGAAAATTAAGTCCAAATTTCAAACGGAAGGAATAAGCAAACGAACGATTTCTTTAGAAGACCAGCAGAGATTAATCTTAGAAGGGAAAGAAATTTCGGAAATCAATTTCGAGGGGACAGATCTCGAAAAAACAGTGATCAATAAAGGGACCAATTCTTTGATCGTAAGAGAATTCATGGAAGAATGTATCAAAGATCTGAATGGGGTTCTTCCGGGAAAAACGATCTTCTTTTGTATGACTAAGGCGCACGCGAGAAGAATCGAGGAAATTTTTGATTCTCTCTATCCGGAATATAAAGGTGAGATTGCGAAAGTTTTAGTGAGTGATGATCCGCGAGTTTATGGAAAAGGCGGATTACTGGATCAATTTACTAAGAATGATATGCCAAGAGTTGCCATCAGCGTAGATATGCTAGACACAGGAATTGATGTGAGAGAAATTGTGAATCTTGTTTTTGCAAAACCAGTTTACTCTTATACGAAGTTCTGGCAAATGATTGGTCGCGGGACTCGTCTTTTAGAGCAAGATAAGATCAAACCTTGGTGTCCTGAAAAATCTTCCTTCTTAGTTTTAGATTGCTGGGATAATTTCGAATACTTTAAACTAAATCCGAAAGGAAAAACAGGTAATCCTCAAATTCCACTACCAGTTAGACTTTTTGGACTTAGGTTGGATAAGATTTCAAAAGCAATTGAGTTGGGCGAGAGTTCGATTCTAAAAAAGGAAATCAGCAATTCACAAAGGCAAATTTCCTCTCTCCCAAAATCCTCCGTGGTTATTATCGAAGCTCAGAATGAACTCCAAAAACTCGAAGACGAAAATTTCTGGAATCATTTGAGTCAGGAAAAATTGGAATTTCTTCATTCTATTGTAAAGCCGTTATTCCGCACGGTTTCGGATACGGATTTTAAGGCGATGCGATTCGAAAAGGATATCGTCGAAGTTTCCCTTTCCCTTCTCTCCGGTGAAAGGGATAAATTTGAGACCCTAAAATCTTCTATCGTGGAAGAAATAGGAGGATTACCTCTTTCAGTGAATACTGTAGCAAAAGAGGGAGACTTGATTCGGATTTCTCAAACCAATCAGTTTTGGAGTGCAATCGATGAGGAGAAATTTGATCTCCTTATTTATCGGCTTTCGCCGCTAATGAAACATATCGAAAAAGTTCCTATTTTAGGGCCTGCCAAATTCGATCTGAAAGATATCGTTGTTGAAAAAGAATTTGTAGAGTTTGGTCCATCCCATGAGGCCTTGAGCGTGGCAAAATATCGGGAACTGGTGGAAGTGAAAGTGAATGAACTAGTTTCCAAAAGTCCCATTTTGAAAAAGATCAAACAGGGCCAGGAAATCTCGGACGAAGAAACGGAGATTTTGGCGGAAGAGCTTTATAATGAGCACCCACATATCACGATTGATCTCCTGAGAAGAGTTTATAACCATCGAAGAGCAGAGTTGGTACAATTCATTAAACATATCCTTGGAATTGAAATTCTAGAATGTTTTTCAGTCACTGTAAGTAAGGCTTTTGAGGTTTTTATCCAGAACCATACTTATTTAACCAGTCGTCAGTTGCAGTTTATGGATCTTTTGAAAAGTTATATCCTTGAAAAAGGAGAACTTCAAAAAAGGAATCTGATTGAATCTCCTTTTACACTTCTACACCCGGACGGAATTCGTGGAATTTTCGGCCCGAAAGAGATCGAAGAAATCCTGGAATTAACTGATAAGGTAATTGCCGCTTAATGTTACAAAATAACCCACAATTAAAATCACTCATAGACAAACTCTGGAATAATTTTTGGAGCGGAGGAATCAGTAATCCATTAACTGCAATTGAGCAGATCACTTATCTAATTTTTATGAAACGTTTGGACGATCTGGAGACCAAGCGAGAGAGGGATGCCGAATTTACAGGAGAAAAATATAAATCCAGGTTTAGTGGAAAATATAAGGTTCCTGGTAGTTCTGATCAAGTGGATAAAAAGGAATTAAGATGGAGCAATTTTAAAAGAAAACCTGCTGATGAAATGCTTTTACATGTACAAACGAAAGTCTTTCCTTTTCTGAAAGAATTGAATGGTGATGCTTCTCCCTTTACAAATCATATGCAAAATGCCGTTTTCATCATGCCTAAAGCTTCCCTTTTGGTGGAGGCGATCAATATTATAGAGTTGATCTTTGGCGAGATTGAAAAGGATGCCAATGAAGGAGGACATGCATTTCAGGATATCCAAGGGGATGTCTATGAGATGTTATTGAGTGAAATTGCAACAGCAGGAAAGAACGGACAATTCCGAACTCCTCGGCATATAATCAAATTGATCGCCGAACTCGTGACCCCTCAGCTTGGACAAAGAGTTGCGGATCCTGCTTGTGGAACAGGTGGTTTCTTGCTCGGTGCTTATCAATTTATGCTTACTGATTATATTCGAAAGAAAGATCCGAAAAAAATCGTAAAAGATGAGGATGGGTTTGAAAGAGGGACTTTAAGTTCAGCCGTTGATAAAAAAGTAAAATCAATTTTGGACGATAGTTTTTACGGATACGACATCGACACCACTATGGTGCGACTCGGTTTAATGAATCTTATGATGCATGGGATCGACGAGCCTCATATCGATTACAAAGATACATTGAGTAAGAAGTTTAACGAAGACAAACAGTATGATATCGTTCTCGCGAATCCTCCTTTTACCGGCAATATAGATATGGGAGATATCAATGAAAGTCTCACCCTTCCCACGACGAAGTCGGAGCTTTTGTTTGTAGAAAGGATTTTTAATATGCTTCGTATGGGGGGAACTGCCGGAGTAATCGTTCCCCAAGGTGTACTTTTTGGAAGTGGAAAGGCTTTTGTTACTCTTCGTAAAAAGCTTATAGACGAATCGGAACTCAAAGCGGTAATCACATTACCGAGTGGAGTCTTTAAGCCCTATGCAGGAGTAAGCACTGCAATTTTAATTTTTACCAAGGGCGGAGAAACGGAACATACCTGGTTTTATGAGATGCTGGCGGACGGATATAGTCTAGATGATAAAAGAACCAAGATAGACAAAAGTGATCTTATGGATATCGTTAGTCGATTCCAGTCTAGGAATCCAAAAAAAGATACGAAACGAACCGAAAGGGCCTTCTTTGTTCCTAAGCAGGAAATTATCGACAATGGATATGATCTTTCCTTGAGCAAATATAAGGAGGAAGTCTACGAAGAGATTGAATACGAGTCTCCCAAATTGATCCTGGAAAAGTTAGAAATCTTAGAAGGGCAGATCCAATCCGGGTTAAAAGTGCTCAAATCCAGACTTTAATATGTTCAATTTTTTAAAAAATGTTTACATATCTACCTTAATATGTATAAAAAAATACGTATTTTATACATATTAAATGGAAACGTATCAAAAACAGCCATTTCTGCTCCCGATTCTTCCCCCGAAAATCGACCTGGAAACAAAGCCGGTTCTACGTGCGGTTTCCCAGGCTCAACGCTATCTGGCGGAACTAAAGGGGGTATCGATGAGTATTCCAAATCAGAATATTCTGATCCATACTCTCGCTTTGCAGGAGGCTAAGGATAGCTCTGCGGTAGAGAATATTATCACAACTCATGATGAACTTTTTAAGGAAGAATTGTTTTTGGACGGAGATCCGAATCCGTCCGCAAAGGAAGTGGCGAGGTATGCTTCCGCTTTGATAAAAGGATTCGAGTTCGTGAGGTCTCATAAAATCCTTACGGAAAATCATATTCAAAGCATCCAAGAGATATTGGAAAACAATTCGGCGGGATATAGAAAGGTTCCTGGGACTACCTTAAAGAACCAATCTTCGGGGGAAATCGTCTATATTCCTCCCCAAACCTTGGAGGAGATCCAGGCTCTCATGAAAAATCTGGAAACGTATATCAACGAGGACGATTTGTCCAATGTGGATGTTTTAATCAAGATGGCGGTCATTCATTACCAATTTGAAAGTATCCATCCGTTCTATGATGGGAATGGTAGAACGGGTAGAATTTTGAATATTCTGTATTTGGTTTTAAAAGACTTATTGAGCCTGCCTATCTTGTATTTAAGTCGGTTTATCATTGCCAATAAGTCGGAGTATTATACCCGTCTCCAGGCTGTGAGAGACAGAGAAGATTGGGAGGGGTGGATTTTGTATATGGTACAAGGGGTAGAAGAAACTTCTAAACAAACCATCCAGACCATTCTCCAGATCAAAGAGGCAATGCAGGATTATAAACAAAGGATCCGGCGTTCTTGCAAGTTTTATAGTCAGGACCTCATCAATAATCTTTTCTATCATCCGTATACTAAGATCGAATTTATTGAGAAGGATCTCAAAGTAAATCGGATCACTGCTTCTAGATATTTAGAAGAACTCTGCGAAAAGGGTTTTCTCAAAAAAGAAAAGCTGGGTCGTTCGAATTATTATATCAACTTACGTATGTTTGGAATTTTGGTTGGATAAACTATGCGTGAAGTAAAACGAGTAGCATTAACAGACGTTTGTGATTTTCAAGGTGGCACTCAACCGCCTAAAGAAGAGTGGTTAAACTTTCCGGAAATCGGCTATGTTCGGATGCTACAAATAAGAGACTTTACACAAGGAAAATTGGAATACATCGAATACGTAAAAGATAATGAAAAGCTAAAAAAATGCGAGGAAAATGATGTTCTTATAGGAAGATACGGTGCTTCGGTGGGGAAGATTCTGCGAGGGCTCGCTGGCGCATACAATGTTGCGCTTATTAAAACAATTCCAGATGAAGACGTTTTGTTTAAAGGTTTTTTATACCGACTTTTGCGGGATTCAAGTTTTCAAAATTTCATCCAAGCTATAGGCGCCAGGGCTGCACAAGCTGGATTCAATAAGGACGACTTGTCTTCGTTTAGCTTTTCCCTCCCGCCTCTCTCTAAACAAATTCAAATCGCTGAAATCCTCACGCAAGCCGAGACCCTGATTGCCCAACGCAAAGAAAGCATTCGTTTGCTGGATGAGCTGGTCAAGAGCCAGTTTTTGGAGATGTTCGGGGATCCTGTGAAGAATGAGAAGGGTTGGGAGGTGAACGAGCTTGAAAAACTTGTAGCTAACGACTGTCCTTTAACATACGGAATCGTTCAGCCAGGAGAAGAATTCTCTAATGGAGTTCCTATTATAAGGCCTGTCGACCTAACCGAGTTGGTTGTGAAAAAGGACCGGCTCAAAAGGATCGATCCTGCTATATCAAATCAATTTAAGAGAACAATCTTAAATGGAAATGAAATATTGATGTGCGTCCGTGGGACAACAGGGACTGTTTCGTTTGCAAGTAGTGAGTTGAAAGGATGTAATGTCACAAGAGGAATAACACCGATTTGGTTCTCTGAAGATTATAATACTCTTTTTGCTTACGCGCTACTTCTCTCTCATTCATTTAATTGCGAAATTCAAAAATTAACGTACGGAGCCACTTTGCAACAGATCAATCTCAGTGATCTGCGAAAAATGAAATTAATCAATCCTCCATTGGTGCTACAAAACCAATTTGCGAATTTTTTTGAGGGGATTCAATCCCAAATGAATTTCCATAACTTGAGTTTGCGAGAATTAGAAACCCTTTATTCTTCCTTGAGTCAGAAAGCATTTCGAGGAGAATTAACTTTTGCAAAAGAAACCATTGCAATAAATGATTATAGGGTTTCAGAGTCCAATGCTATTAAAGAAAGTTTATCGCATCCTAAAAAACAAAGTAAGGATAATTCCAAAACCTCCAATGTTATAGAACTAAAGCCTACAAACGTAGATTTCTACAAACGAACCGTATTGGCCGCTGAAATTGTCTGGCAACTCCATAAAGAGCCGACCTTTGGACATTTGAAATTGCAAAAATTATTATATCTTTGTATAAGAACTTCGAATATGCAATTGCCGGTTAACTTTTCTCAACAGGCAATGGGACCTTATGATCCCCGACTGATGCGATCCATCGATAAACAATTGCAAGAAAAGAAATGGTTTCAGTATAATAAAGAGAACTCTTTGAAATATGAAGCTTTGGCGAATGCAGGCCAACACGAAGTGGATTTTCAGAAATATTATTCTTCGGAGCAAGCGCGGATCTTTTCCCTTATTAAGAAATTTAAGACCACTAAGTCGGATACAGTTGAGATTGTAGCCACTCTCTATGCTTGTTTAGAAAACATCGTAGAGCAAGGGGAAGCGTTTTCCGAGGCCTTAATGATGAAGATGTTTTATGATTGGTCGGATCGCAAAAAGGATTTTGATGAATTGGAAGTTCGGAGAGTCTTTCAGAAGATGAAGGATTCTA
>NZ_QHCT01000006.1:0-212500 GCF_003545885.1 Leptospira stimsonii | reverse complement strand
GAATCGGAGTCGTCCTCGGGGAAGGAAAGGTAAGAATCAATCCCATCCACGAGAAGGACGTAGCAAGAGCGGTCGTGGAAGCCCTGAAAATCGATTTAGAAGAAATGAATCTCGGTGGTCCGGATATTTTCTCGAGAGACGAGATTACGGAACTCGCTCTTCGAGTCGCAGGAAAGGATCAAAGGCTTTTTCGTATACCGATCTTTTTGAACCGAATCTTGATTCGATTTTTGCAACCTTTCAATCAAAGAATCTTCCAATTTCTTCGTTTTGGGAACGTTGTACACACGTTAGACGTTATTGGTCCGAAATACGGAGCCCAAAGATTGGAAGACTACTTCCGAGAGAATTTGGATTCGGTTTAGAAATTTATAAAAAACTTATATACAATCCGTTTTTTGAAAGCTTAGGATTTTTTCCTGGAGAGACGGATTTTGGAAAGGAAGGATAATATGGGTCAGGAAAGAAGATGGTTTTTGGAAGGGGACTATTTCGAGCATTGTAGCTGTGAAAGTTTTTGCCCTTGTCTCTTGAGCGGTTTCAAAGCGGAGCCTTCGTACGGTCACTGTCAGAGTATGCTCGCGTTTCATATTCAAGAAGGAGAATGTTCCGGCGTGAAGTTGGACGACCTGAACGTCGCGATGCTCGTTTTTACGCCGGGTCGGATGGCGGACGTATCTTGGACTACGGGCCTTTATATAGAAGAACGTGCGAACGAAGAACAGCTCGATTCTCTCTTTCGCATTTTTTCGGGTGAGATGGGCGGCGCTCCCGAGTTTATGAAATCCCTTACTACGAAATTCTTAGGAGCGAAAAGAGTTCCGATTCAATACGAACTCAAAGGGGATAAGACGAGGGAACTGAAGATTCCGAATCTCGTGGACGTTCGACTCGAATCGATCCGTGGACATCGCGGGAGAACCGTCTGGTTCGATAACGTCGCTCACGTTGCGCAAAAGATTGCACCCGGAATCACCGTAAAAGCGACGGTGAAAGATTATGAATTCGATTGGGAAAATTCAGGTAAGAATGGTTTTTTGGGTCCCTTCCAATGGAAAGGTTAGTTAAATGAAATGCTTTGACGGAATTTTTAGGCTTCGTATGAATTTGGAGCAGACCGTTCTTTTGGGACTGATGTCGCTCCTAACGTTCGTTTCTTGGATGGCGATGTATGATATGTCTTGGATGAATGCTGGTGGAAGCGATCATTGCGGGAAACATTCCGATACTTTCTCTTTATCTTGGTTCGTTCTCAATCTTTCTATGTGGGTTTTGATGATGGTCGCTATGATGCTTCCTTCCTTTTTGAAATCGGTTCTTTTGTTTACGAAGATGGATCAAAGTAAAAACCGAGGTGCTTCTTTTTTCGGAATCGGAAATGGAATTTATATCGTCTTGGGTTATCTTTCTGCTTGGGCGGGATATAGCCTTCTGGGAACGGCGCTCCAGTTTCTTCTTTTGAGGTTGAATTTAATTTCTTCCAATCTCTCGTTTTATTCCATGGAATGGAGCGCGGGGCTCTTGATTACGACCGGAATTTTTCAGTTCAGCGGCCTCAAAGACAAATGTCTTTCTCAGTGTAAATCTCCTCTCGGTTTTTTTCTCACCTCTTGGAAGGAAGATGCGTTAGGCGCCTTTCAGATGGGTTGGTCTCAAGGGGTTTATTGCGTGGGTTGTTGTCTTCTTTTGATGGCTCTAATGTTCGTCGGAGGAGTGATGAGTCTTTCCTGGATGATCGGTCTTACCGCTTTAGTCTTAGCGGAAAAATGGATCGACGGTAAATTTTCGATTCGAAAATCGACAGGGTTCGTCTTGATCGGTTGGGGTTTGTTTCTATTGATTGGGAAATCATTCTTAGAAAAGTGAACTCGTTGGTTTTGTTTTCGGTTCACGATTTACAGAAGATCGATAGAAATGCGGAAATCTTTTTGAGTTGTTTGCGATCCGTCTGGAATGGGAGAATGGGATCTATTTTTTATTGTTAGACTTAAAAAAACTCTTCCCTTTATTTTCTTATCGATACAATTCTTCATCAATTGGAGATTTCATGAAAAAAATTCTTTTGTATGCGATGGCAGTCTTTTACGTTTTTGCCGGGCTCAATCATTTTCTCAATCCACCTTTCTATTTGAGAATGATGCCTCCTTATCTTCCTTATCATTCCCTTTTGAACTATGTGAGCGGAATCGCTGAAATCGTTCTGGGTCTGGCTTTGTTTTTACAACCTCTTCGAAGATTGGCGAGTTTTGGAATTATTGTGCTTTTGATCGCGGTTCTTCCCGCAAATATCTATATGCTTCAGGCCGCGCTTTCCGGAACGGACTTCGGTGTTCCCGTTTGGGCTCTTTACGTTCGTCTTCCCTTTCAGCTCGTCTTTATCTTTTGGGCCTGGAGCGTGAAGGACGTCGAGTGATCGTTTCAACAAAATTTCATTCCAAAAAATAGATTGAAAACGGACTTGAAGATAGTCGCTGTTACGATCACGTCACGTTTTCCATTTGGAGGTGCGGCTCGGTTCCTTTTTCGTGATTCTTTCAAAATTTCAAATCTAAGTTTTTTCTTTTTTTCTTTGCGTTAGGGATTCGAAAGGCGCGGTAGCGGCCCGTTCAGGGCCGTAGCGAAGCGGAGCCTGGAGAAGCCCGACCCCGCGGTCGAGTGGCTTGTGGATCTATTCCATATTTAGAATAATCTAATGAAAGAATATGCCCGCGGGGGAACGCCCAAACGTCTTGGAATTCTTTGGCAATTCGATTGGATCCTTTTTTCTTTTCCATCCTTGGTCTTGTTTCTTTTCAGGGTTTTTACATTCGAAAAATTTTCAATCTCGCTTTTCTGGATCGAAACGAATCGGATCGTTTTGAGTGAAACCAAGTCACTTTATGAATTTTTGCGAACATTGTCCGCCGACTATTTTTATTCCGCGCTTTGTTTCCATTTAAGAGAATATTCAGGATACCAACTCTTATATCCGAGTAATCTTGCTACCGGCGAGATTAAGAAGGAAAGAAATTTCTGAAATCCGATTGGAAGTTCCGCCATATAGGTTTCATAATATACCGAGTAAAGCATCGCTTGCAATATCCATTCTACCTTGCCTCTTGGAGTTTCTTTTTCGGTAAAAAAGCCGTGCACTTGGGCAAGCATTAGGTCGTGTTTGCCCGCGGGAGTCGCCCTGACTCTTACGATTACCAGTGCGTCGCTTTTATTTTCAGGATGATGCGCTTCTCCTTTCGGAACCGTGATCGAATCTCCTTCTTTCAGATCGTATTTTTTGTCTCCTTTGATCAAACTGAGATTTCCCTTTAGGATCGTGAACGTTTCTTCTAAATCTGCATGTCTATGCGGTTTGGGTACGGCACCTTTGGCTTGTAGATACAAATCGTTTTCGGAATATTTTCCGTTCGTATCCCGACCGGGTGTTACGAATACGATCTTTTCGTTCGCAAAGCGATTCTCAATCATTTCTCCCTTTGCGGGATAGAATGAAAGATCCGGTTCGGCTTCGGCAAATGCAAAGCGATGTAAAAAATTTCCGATTAGAATATAAGCGAGAAACATGGATAAAGTTAGAATGGCTGTTCGTTTTTTCATTGTACCTCGTGAATCGATATGCAAAGAAGAGAGAATAAAATTAGGCTGATCGGATTCGGCTTCTTTTTGATATTGGATATTTGTAAGGATAATTTGCTTTTCTGCGTTTAGCAATTCCCTCGAGGTAATTTTATGACGAAAGCCTTCGGAAATATTCTGCGTATTTTAAGGGTCGCGAGCTCCATGTCACAATTGGAACTCTCCGTCGAAGCGGGAGTCTCTACAAAACATTTGAGTTTTTTGGAGTCCGGTCGTTCCAAACCGGGGAGGGACGTGATTCTTAAATTATGCGACGTTCTTAAGGTTTCTTCGACTCGTAAGAACGCACTTTTACTTGCAGGCGGTTTTTCCCCCGAATTCGAAAATACGAATTTTTCTGACGCGAAGGTGATTCCGATCTTAGAAAGGATGACGCAGAATCTAAATCCGGATCCCGCCTTTTCCACGGATGCAAACGGTAAAATTCTAAACGCGAATTTAGGAACGAAATTTCTTCTCCGAAGTCTGAACGGGTTTCCGATTGACTGCGAAGGAAAGAATATTTTCGAGATTGCTTTCGGTCCTTCCGGATTCGGTCCTTATCTTTATAATTACGAATCTCTTTCGATGCGTCTTCTTACATGCAAACTCATGCAGGAAATTCTTAGCGAAGCCGAAGAGGTCGTTTCTAAGAAAGAAACGGGGACCCATTTCGATGATTCGGACACTACGGATTTGGTTCTTCAATTCGAACATAAGAATGGGATTCTTTCTTTCGATTTTCTGCAATTGACCGTAGGTCATCCTTTCGACGTCAATGCCGAATCCGTAAGAGTGTATCACATGGTGCCTCGGGATTCTTTTACCAAAGATACGATGAGGGAAATCTCGGAAACGTTTCTGGATTCTGAAACGTATGTTACGGTTTCCAAATAGGAAATGTGGGAAGCCGATTGAATTCGACAGATAAGCAAGGGATAAAAAAACGGCTTTAGATGATTAAAATTACAGGCCTGAATAAGGCGTTTACTACGAAAGTTCTTTTTGACGATCTTAGTCTCACGATCAATCGCGGAGAAAGGGTCGGTCTTGTTGGTCGGAACGGTCACGGAAAATCCACTCTCTTTCAGATGATTCTCGGGAACGTGGAAGCGGATTCCGGAACCATCTCGGTTCCGAAAGGTTATAAGATCGGTCACCTCCAACAGCATCTTCATTTTACGAAACCTACAGTTTTGGAAGAATGCGCTCTTGGTCTTCCGGAGGGAGAAGAATACGAAACCTGGCAGGTTGAGAAAATTCTTTCCGGTCTCGGTTTTTCGGAAGCGGACATGGAACGCAATCCTTCCGAGTTTTCGGGAGGATATCAGATTCGTATGAATCTCGCAAAACTCCTCGTCTCGGCTCCCGATATGCTCATGCTCGACGAACCGAACAACTATCTGGACATTGTTACCATCCGTTGGCTCGAAGAATTCCTTCGGGAATGGGAAGGTGAAATCATATTAGTAACTCATGATAGAAGTTTTATGGATGCGGTTGTCACGCATACCGTAGCGATTCATAGAACTAAGGCGATCAAGGTCCAAGGTGATACGGAGAAACTCTACAATCAGATCAACCAAGCCGAAGAGATCTACGAAAAAACCCGCTTGAACGAGGCGAAAAAAAGAAAACAAGAAGAGATCTTCATCGCGAAGTTCAAAGCGAAAGCTAGTTTTGCGAGCCGCACTCAGTCCCGCGTAAAGAAGTTGGAAAAACAAGGCGAGATGAAAGCTCTGGAACAAATTCAAGATATGGAATTGTATTTCAACAGCGCACCTTTCGCCGCGAGTCAGATGCTTTCGGCGGAAGATCTTTCGTTTTCTTACGATGGGAAGGAGCCTTTTTTGATCGAAAATTTTTCCATCAGCGTCGGAAATCGAGATCGGATTTGTATCATCGGGAAAAACGGAAAAGGGAAGTCCACGCTACTCAAGATGTTCGCCGGAGAAAACGTTCCTTCTCGGGGATTGGTGAAAAAACATCCGATTCTCAAAGAAGGTTACTTCGGTCAGACCAACAAACTCAATTTAAACGAGAACGCAACCGTTGTAGAAGAGATCATGAGTTCCGATAAGTCCTGCACCGAATGGCAGGCGAGAAACATCGCGGGTGGTCTTATGTTTTCCGAAGATCAGGCACTCAAAAAAATCAAGGTCTTGTCCGGTGGTGAAAAGAGCCGCGTTCTTTTGGGAAAAATTCTCGTGACTCCTTGTCATCTTCTTTATCTGGATGAGCCTACGAACCACTTGGATATGCAGTCTTGCGATTCTCTCATCGAAGCCATCGACGAATTCGAAGGCTCCGTGATCATGGTGACTCACAACGAAATGCACCTTCGGGCGGTCGCGACAAAGTTGATCGTCTTTGATAACGATACGATTCGAATCTTCGACGGTTCTTATGAGGATTTCTTGAACGATGTAGGTTGGTCCGACGAAGAATATTGAGCGGGGGTGTTCCCGCATTCCTTTTGTTTTCAAAGTGAGATTCGGTCGCCGGAATTCCGAAAACGAAGGAGTTCCTACTTTTTGTATCGAATGATGGAAGAATCGGGTCTTCCGAAGTGCGTTGTCGTTTATTCAAAGATCCGGACTTTCTTTTTTTGCGGGAGTTCCCGCATTCCTTTTGTTTTCAAAGTGAGATTCGGTCGCCGGAATTCCGAAAACGAAGGAGTTCCTACTTTTTTCCATCAAATGATGGAAGAATCGTGTCTTCCGAAGTGCGTTGTTGTTTGTTCAAAGATCCGGACTTTTTTTTTCGCGGGAGTTCCCGCATCTTAGAAAATCCGAACCTTGATAGGAAGGTTTTAGGACCTGCCTTTTGAACCACACAACTCGATTTCTTTTCTTTTGAATTTTGAAAAATTCTTTCAAAGAAGAATTTTTCAATAGGCGAGCATTCTCGTCGAGATCGCGATTCGATTCCAGGAATTGATCGTATTGATCACGATGATCAGAGCCACGAATTCTTTTTCTCCGAAGTGTTTTCTCACTCTCTCATACGTTTCCTCAGGAACCCCTTCTTCTGAAATTTTGGTGATCTTTTCGGTCAATTCCAGCGCGGCCTTCTCTTTCTCGGAATAGAATGTTGCTTCTCTCCATGCGTCCAAAAGATAGATTCTTTTTTCCGCTTCTCCCATCGCTCGTAAATCTTTCGTATGCATGTCGATGCAATACGCGCAACCGTTGATCTGGGAAGCACGAATTTTAATCAGCTCGTAGAGGACCGGATCAATCCCACCTTGTTTCGCAAAGTCCTCCATCTTCAACATCGCTTGTAAAGATTCAGGATAAACTTTTGCGTAATTCAATCTGGTTTCCATTTTGTCTCCTTATTTATAAAAGGAAGACGCGGCCACTTTGGATTTTGTGACGAAATGTAAGAATTTATCGAGGTCTCACGAAAAAGAGGAGAATCTTCTCATGAGGAAGAGGTCGTGGGAACGGTTGTTTTTTGTATGAGAAAAAGTAGGAACTCCTTCGTTTCCAACCGTAGGATTTATCCGAAAGAGCAAAAATTTGAGTAAAGGGATAATTTACAGAATGATTTTATTCTCATTTTGTCAATCGACTTGATTGATTCTTAGAAAACGAATCACCGGTTTCCCGTAACCAATTCTACTTCCAGTTTTGAAAATAGGCGATGACTGCACTCACGGCTTGTTCTCTCATTATCTTCGAAATTTTATTCTCCAGATAATAACCTCTTTTCATACAAGCGAAGGCGATCTCTACTCCGAGCGTTGCAACATCGGGTTTTTTAGGAAGGATCAAAGGAGAATCCAGATTTGCGAGTTGAACACGAACTCCCGCGCCGATATGGTCGATCGTAATCTCCTGCGCTAAATAAGCGTTTCGACTGAAGGGGCCACCTAACACGAGTATGCTGGCGACGGGAGTAGAATCGTAATAATCCGAGGCGGCGTTTACCAAAACTCCTACTAATTTTTCCCAAGGAATTTTAGAATTCTTCGCACCTTTTACGGCTAAGATCTCACCTACCTTTGCGAGATGTTTTTCAGCGAGGTGGGTAAAAAGCGCGTATTTGTCCGGAAAAAATTGGTAGATACTCGCCCTTGGTACTCCCGAAACTTTCGCGATCTCAGGAATAGACGTTTCTTCCGGACCGATCTTTTCCAGAATCTTCTCCGCGGTTTCTAAAACGATCGCTACTCTTTGTTGAGAACGTTCTTGAAGTGGGGTTCTGGATCTCGGATGAGTTACTTTCCCTTGATTCGAATTTGGATATCTTGTTTTCTGATTTAGCTCTAACATCTGTTATTTATAGTTTTTACTCGGGTTTAAAAATTTCTTGCACTCAAATGCTATATCACTAAGATCTCTCGAAAAATGTAACATTTGTTGGATTTAGGAATTCGTCAACGAATGTTCTCGTATAACAAAGGAGAATCGGATGAAGCCGAATATCAAAGTCTGCGTAGTCGGTGCTGGACCAAGCGGAATCACTGCCGCGAAGAACTGCGTTCAATACGGATTAGACGTGGTCGTATTTGAGAAAAACGATAAGGTCGGAGGGAATTGGGTTTTCAACTCCAAAACGGGACATTCCAGCGTTTACGAAAATACGCATATCATCAGTTCCAAGGTCTGGTCCGAATACGAAGACTACCCGATGCCTGACGATTATCCCGAATATCCGAATCACAAACAGCTACAAGCCTACTTCGAATCTTATTCGAAACACTTCGGAGTTTATAAAAAAATTCGATTCAATCATACGATTCAAAAAATCACAAGAATGGAAGACGGAAATTGGAAGGTGGATTATCTAGACGCTTCCAAAAAAAAGAAAACGGAAATTTTCGACGTTCTGATGGTTGCGAACGGTCATCACTGGAATCCGAAATATCCGGAGTATCCCGGAAAGTTTACCGGAAAATTCATCCACTCCCATGACTTCAAAGGAGTGACGAACGAATGGAAAGGTAAGGATGTTCTTGTGATCGGAGCCGGTAATTCAGCGTGCGATGTCGCGGTCGAGTCCGCGCGTGTCGCGAACAGCGTGAAATTATCGATGAGAAGTCCGCAGTGGTTCTTTCCGAAATTTCTCTTTGGAATGCCTTCGGATGTTTTTGCCGCGTTGACTCCGAGTTGGATTCCCGCAAAGATCAAACAGTTTACTCTGACCAAACTTTTACACATTCTTCAAGGACCTTATAAGAATTACGGTCTTCCGGAAAACACGACCCTCGCTCTCAGTCATCACCCGACGTTGAACTCGGATCTTTTAGATTTCATTCGTCATGGAAGAATCAAACCTCGACCAGCGATCAAAGCGCTTCACGGAAAGGAGGTCGAGTTTGTAAACGGAGTGAGAGAACGTTTTGATATCATCTGCGCTTGCACGGGATTTTGGACGACGTTTCCGTTCTTTGATAAGTCGTTTATCGATTTTCAATTCGAAGAAAAAATTCCCCTCTTTCGAAAGATGATGCACAACGATTATAAGAATCTCTATTTTATAGGACTCTTTCAGCCGGTCGGTTGTATTTGGCCCATGGCGGACTATCAGGCTAAGCTCGCGTGTATGGAAATATTAGGAAAGTATGAAAGACCAAAGGACCTAAAGGCGGCGATAAAATACGAGATCGAACATCCTCATTTTTCGTTCGGTGGAGGACAACGTCACGCGGTGGAAGTCGATTATCATGCTTTCCGAAAAGAATTGAAAACGGAACTTTTGAAAGCGGGGATCGATATCGGAAAACCACCGGGCGGGGTAAAATCACTCTACAAGGTTTATTCCAAGGTGGTTTCCCAAGAACCCGTTTCTTCTAAATAAAATTTTTTAGAGGAGGTTTGATTCCGATTTTTGGGGACGAGCCTCCTTTACGAATTGTTCTTTCGGTGAGTCGGTCGCAAAAGAAGAATCGATTCGAGGTTCGATCGTTCCTCTTACCACTGCGACGTTGATCTTAGAATACGATCGTGAAAGAGAACTTGCTTTAGATCGGTTTTAACTCCGATTTTCAATCGAAGGCCTCGTTTGATACCGCTTTCAAAAATGAGATCAGGTTGACGCCGAACAACTATCGGATCAAAACTACTTCGGCAATCCGGCTTTATCTGTTAATATATTCTAAAATCAGAAAATTCTAATAATCTAAAGCTAGGAGTTCTTTTGATCCAATCTTTTTTGGGCAGATCGCAGTTCTCCGTCCGCGAGAAGGAGTGTCCACTCCGGAAAATGTCTCACTAAAAAATACTGGAGCCACGAATCCCACGTTGCGTAACCGATAAAGTTCCGTTTAGGAAGCCAGCGGATGAAAGCTTTGCAAACCTTTTCCACAGAATGAACTGCGTTCAGGGCGGACCCCATTTCGATTTCTTTTACAAGATCAGGTTTGTCTTCGTTTTCTTTGATAAGACCCGGAGTTTCCGTCGTCGGTGGAAGAAAAATTTTTACACGAACATTGTGAAGCATCATTTCCTGACGAAGGGATTGTGCAAAGCCGGTGATCGCAAATTTACTGGCGGAATAGGCACCGTAACCGTAGATCGAAAAAGTGGCAAGCATGGAAGAAACCAAAACGATATCTCCCGAACCTTGTTTTAAAAAATGGTCTTGAAATGCGCGAATCACATGAACGTGTCCGAAGAAGTTGATATCCATCAAATTTCTGAAATCCGATTCTTCGAGATCGTTCACTTTACCGACTTTCGCATAACCGCTGTTACATATGAGAAGATCCAAGCCGTTTAGAAGCGCAACTGCCTTTTTTGCCGCCTTCTTTACTTGTGCAACGTCCGATACGTCGGCGATTACGAAGTCATAGACTGCGTCATTCGGTCCGATTCTTCTGAGTTCTTTTACGGTTTTTTCAAGCGCGTTTTTGCCTCTCGCAGAGATCACGACACTCGCACCTTGCCCGGCCAACTCAAGCGCAAGGCCTCTGCCGATTCCCGATGAACCTCCCGAAAGGAACACCTTTTTTCCGGAGAATGAATTCTGATTTCGTTTCATAAAAGGTCACTTCCGTTTGAAGGCATTACTTCGAAAAAGGAGAAATCGTATTCTTCAGTTTCGAGATCGTAGGAAAGCTGGAAGGAAAAAACGATCAAGAATTTTACTATTTTCCTCAAAAAAAAGAAATAACATTCTAAATCTTGAATGTTATTACCTTACTTTTTGATCTTATAACCGGTTTTGAAGATCCACCAAACCAAAAGCATACAAACGGATAAGAACACGGAAACCATTCCTAAACTGATGCCAACGCTTACGTCCGCTATCTCATAAAAACTCCAACGAAAACCGCTTACGAGATAGAGCACCGGATTGAAGAGGGTTACCTTTTGCCAAAAAGGAGGTAACATACTTGCTGAATAAAAACTTCCTCCTAGAAAGACGAGAGGTGTGATGATCAACATCGGAATGATCTGCAGTTTTTCAAAATTATCCGCCCAGATCCCTATTATAAATCCGAAAAGGCTAAAAGAAATCGAAGTTAATAGAAGAAAGAGAACCATCACAAAAGGATGAGCGATTCTCACGGGAACAAATAAGGAAGCCGTCGCAAGCATAATCGTACCTAAAATCACGGACTTCGTCGCGGCGGCGCCGACAAATCCGATCACGATTTCGAGCATCGAAATCGGAGCCGCAAGAATTTCGTAGATAGTTCCCGTAAATTTAGGAAAGTAAATTCCAAAAGAAGAATTCGATATACTTTCCGTTAATAACGATAACATGATCAGACCGGGAACGATAAACGAACCGTAATCGACGCCGTCCACTTTTTGAATTCTCGATCCGATCGCCGAACCGAAAACGACGAAATAGAGAGATGTGGAGAGTACAGGAGACGCGATACTCTGAAAGAGCGTTCTCCATGTTCTGGACATTTCAAAAATATAAATGGCTTTGATCGCGTGAAGATTCATTCTGACTCCTTTACTAACTGAACGAAAATTTCTTCCAATGAACTCTGCGTCGTGTTCAGGTCTTGAAATTCGATCTTTGCTTTTTTTAATTCTTGAAGAAGAGTCGAGATTCCAGTCTGTTTCGCGTGAGAATCATACGTATAAACGAGTTGTTGTCCGTTTTTGGAGAGCTCGAGACCTTTGGTTTTCAGGGTAGAAGGAATTTTTTTGAGATTCTTGCTTAGATCCAAAATCATCTGTTTTTTTCCGAGTTTCTGCATTAGAATTTTCTTATCTTCTACTAAGATCAATTCTCCCTTATTCATCACTCCGATTCGATCCGCGATTTCTTCGGCTTCTTCGATGTAGTGTGTGGTGAGAATGATCGTAACTCCGCTTTCCCGGAGATTCCGAACGATATTCCACATGTCTTTTCTGAGTTCCACATCGACGCCGGCAGTCGGTTCGTCCAAAAAAAGAACCGCGGGTTCGTGTGAAAGCGCCTTAGCGATGAGGACTCTTCGTTTCATTCCGCCGGAAAGTGTGATTATCGTACTGTCCTTTTTGTCCCAAAGCGACAAGGATTTCAGAAGTTTTTCAATATAACCCGGGTTAGGCGCTTTCCCGTAAAGTCCGCGAGTGAAGCTGACCGTCGCCCAAACCGATTCAAAAGCGTGAACACTCAATTCTTGAGGAACCAATCCGATCTTGGAACGAGTATAACGGAAATCCTTGAGGATGTCTTTTCCTGCGACATGAACAGAACCTTCGCTTGGATTTACGATTCCGCAGATGATGGAAATGAGAGTGGTCTTTCCGGCTCCGTTGGGTCCGAGAAGCGCGATGATTTCGCCTTCTTGAATTTCCAAGGAAACGTCTTTCAGCGCTTGGAATCCGTTCGAATAAGACTTCGATAGATGATTGATGGAAACAATGGAGGACTGCCGTTTCATATTCTTGATTCTTCTCTAGACTTGTAAAATACAATGGATAGAATGCCTAAAATAGCGGAACCTATTTTTCAGCCCAGCAGGATTTTGAAAGAACACTCAGAAAGAATCGGAGTTTCCTCTCGTAAGGAGAGTCAAAGCCTTCATTCGAACTTGGGCTCTCTAAAAAAAACAAATGCCCTTCCCATGAAAATCGATAACACCTTGCATCGGCGGGCGAATGCGCCTGCATAGAAGAGTCAAAGCGATCTTTTCCGTAAAGTAGTATTCGATTCTTATCAAATACTTTGAAGGTTCGGCTCGCAAGGAACAATCGAAACTAAAGCTCAAACAGAAGAAAATCCGCCCGAAACATCGCGTTGGACTTGAAGTCGAGAATCGGTCCCGGTTTTCGGTAAGTGATTTCTTATCCTTCGCGAGGGTGGTTTGTTTGTGATATTCACCGGATGCATCTTGAATTTAGATTGGTTTCAAATCCGAATCCAATATGAATGTGGCCAAGCAGATTCTGATTGTGAAACTGAGGAAGATTCGATTCATTCCATTCTTCTAATGTGATTTCCGGAGCTTTCTCTTTTTTTACGAGAAAGCGTGCGACTGCTGTTTTAGATTTTTCCGATTTCTGTTTGCGGTTTTCCGAATACTCATTCAAAGTTCAGACGGAGTCTTCCTTTGGGAAAACGAGAATCGGCGTTTTGGAATTCATGGAACGGTACGTTCATTTGCAGTGCGAATGTCTGACAACTTCGAGTTGCACGTGGAGGTTCCAAACGTCTCCCATGAAAGAAAGAAATCTCGCGGTCTTGACAAAGCGCGGAGTTGAGTTCGCATTTGAGGTTGATTCTTCCTGAATCCTTCTTGAAATTCCCAATCATCTACGAGTGAATCTATTTTGTAATTGGATAAGAATTCATTCTAAGAACGAGAACTCTGACTTTGACCAAGATGCCGAATCTGACGGCGATTTGCATTGGACCTGCGAAACGATGCGCGCTATGAAGGAAAGTAAAAAAAGGGGAAGGATTCTTCTACTTTTGGGCAGAAGAATGACGGTCCTTCCTAAATCAAAGGGAAGATTTCGTAATCTTATTATAAAAAATTTTCGTTTTGTTATAAGCGAATCTGCGAGCGATGGAAACTCATCGATTCACTTCCATTCGAAATCCCGTGTTTCTTCTTTGTGTATTTTCGATACCGAATTCCCAAGTTTTAGGATTTCCGGCCAAGATAACCTGATTTTTAGCGCGAGTTATTCCAGTATAAAGAATCTGTCGATTGAGTAATTTATGAGAATTTGAGTCCGTAGATTCGTCGTTGTCAGGAAGATAAATTAGAATAGTATCATATTCCGAACCTTGACTTTTGTGAATGCTCATCACGAAGGCCGGTTCATGTACGGGAAGTGTATCCAATGCGAAGGGATAGAGGCGATTGTCGATCGGGAATACGGCTCGAAGTTCTCCGGTGTTCCCCATTCTGAGGACGATTCCGATGTCACCGTTGAATAACTTTCTGCTCTTATCGTTTTGTGTGATTAGAATCGGAAGCCCGATAAAATAGAGACGTTTTGCCAAACGTTTTGGAAATAAATTTTGAGACGGAGTGGAAGTGTTTCTAATATAAAGATCCTGCGCGGCAAGATTCATAATCTTCGTTTGAATCGATTCGACTCCCCAGTATCCGTTTCTAAAAACGGTAAGGCAACGAAATCTGCCGAGTTCGTTTTGAAACGTGCTGATAAAATCGGGATCAGAAAATTCCTTTCCGTCTTCGATCTTCCAAGACGAGATTCTGTATATTTGCGGTAGGAAAATTTTTTCCCAGAGTTGTTCCACAACTTCATCGCGTGTTAAAGTGTTTGGATCCGATTTGGAAGCGCTTTGTAGCCAGACTACCTGGCTTTCATACTCAGAATGTTCTCCGATCGTTTTCGTCTTTGGGAAAGTGTCGTCGATCTTTGTTCCGAGATTTAGGTTTTCAGGTTCGTATCTTAGAATTTCTTCTGCGAGAGTCACTATCTTAGAAACTTCACCTTTTGAATTTCTTTTTTGACGATTACTCTCATCCAATTTGGAAATATAATTCCCGCTTTTCGACTCCAAAACGGAAAGGAAGTCGCTTAATACGGCGCCTTTCTCAACGGACGGAAGCTGATTTGGATCTCCGATAAGAATCAATCGGAAAGAATGATTTTTCGGCAATGCTTGAAAAAGGGACAGCATAAGATATATATCCACCATAGAGACTTCGTCCACGATGATGAGCCGATGAGGAAGATAACGCTCCGCGTTGTAATAGAATCCACCTAACGAGGGTTTGTAGGAAAGAAGACCATGAATCGTTTGTCCCCTCAAAAACTGATTTTGATCCGTACCCGATATTCTTTTTAAATTTTCCTGAATGGACTCCGTCATCCTTTGCGCCGCTCTTCCGGTAGGCGCGACGAGTGCGATCTCCTCGGTAGGAGGGAGTTCTCCAAGTTCATTCAAGATTTCTAATAAGAAGGCGACTACGGTTGTTTTTCCTGTTCCCGGGCCGCCGCTTACGATTTGAAAGGACGAAGAAAGACAGGAGAGAATCGAACGCACCTGACCCTTTTTCAGATTGAAACTTCTGGCTTCCAGTGCTTTCAGAAATTTTTCGGCTTCTTCGACGTTCGATTCGATTTGTCTCGTATCTCGGATGATTTCTTGGAGAAGAATTTCAAGTTCTCTTTTGGTTCGGAACGTTTTCTCGAAATACACCCATTCTTCGTTTCCGATTTTCTCCAAAACAAGAGCGGGCGGCTTCGTTTTAAGAAATGTTTTCCATTCTTTTTGAACTGGAATACAAAGATTTCCCTCTTCCCCCGCCTTCCATAATTCATTCAAAATATCTAATAAAACTTTTGAATCAGCTTCGGCACGTTTAGTTCCCGTTTTCTGGTTTGATTCGAGTTCGGAAAGAAGCAATATGTCTTCCTTTAATTTTTCCGTCCATGACTGGAAGAGTTCGTCCATTAAAGAAAATCCTCCCAATTTCGATTTGTCAGAAGACGAACGTTATCTTTTATTTCGTTTAATCTTTCTGCGGACCAGTCAAAGTCGGAATAGATTCCTTTTTCTTCTCCTGCACGCATTCCCCGGAGATAAAAGTAAAAGACTCCGCCCATTTTTTGGATCGCCTTTTCTTCTCCGAAAAGATTCTTGAGATATTCGAAAAGAATCATCGCGTAAATGTCCCTCTGGAGATCGTATCTGCTTTCGGGACTTTCGATACTCCGTTTCAAGGAAGCAAAGGAATAATCCTCCAGAAGGTTGGATTTATAATCAGCGAGATAGAATCGATTTTCAAATTCGAATACAAGATCGATGGATCCTTTCAAAAAATTTCCGGGCCCGCTACGCTCCGGATCCAGGTCTAAATGAAAATCCATTTCCGAAATTCTTCTTTCATTCGTAATTTCTAATAAACGAAACGAAGCGCCGTTTTGGCCGGAGATTCTCGCATTTAAAGAGTTCCAGAGAATTTCGCAGGTTCTTCTTTTATAGAGATCCTTATCCGAATCCGTGTTTTTCTGTTTCGTTTTAGAAAGTTGAAAGTGATCGAGATGAAACTCAAGCCTGGACGCGATCTTTTTGTCGTTTAGAAGTTCCTGCGGAGTGTTTGTTTTGAATAGAGAAAAATCCAATTCTTCCAAAAGTAGATGTAAAAATGAACCTGTCGCCGCTGAAGAAGGGAGTGCGTCTTCGGTTTCTAAGGGAGAATCTTCGATCTCATCCGATTTTATAAAAGTTCCTTCTTCAAGGACCGAAAGAGATTCGTCGTCTAACGCGACTTCCGCTTTCGATTTTAAGGAAGAATAACTGTGAATCCAGATCGTTTTCGGAGAATAGGATTCTCGGAAAATCAATGGAGTAAAACGAACTTCCGGCGACGCGTAGGTTCGGATCTCTCGATCCGTTTGATCCAATGACTGCGGAGTCCATAAGATCGAATGAAAGAGTTGCGGATCGGGTTCGTTTTCCAAAATCGCCTGAAGCCTTGGAAAAAGGATTTTATAATAAGCCGAGTCCCTCGTTTTCCAATTATTGAAAGGGGTAAAGAACGGAAGGTAGAGTCTGATTTTCGGTCGTGTGATTCCGACATACAATAACCGTTTGTTTTCATTGAGGGCTTGATAAGAATATTCTTCTTTACTAATCTTCTTTTCTTCCTCGTTTTCCCAGAGGCTCAATTTCCAAGATCTCCGATTTTCCGATTCCACAAAAGGATAGTCGTAGACTTCGGGTACGAAATTTCCGGAAAGATTGAATAAGAAGACGATCGGCCATTCCAAACCTTTCGACGCGTGTAACGTAAGAATTTGAACCGCATCCTTTTCCGTTTCCCGTTCGAAAAGCGGAAGCTCCTCTTCGTTTCTTTTTTCGGTTTGTAGCTCTCTTAATTCTTCCAATACTTCTTCAAGGCCGGCTTGATTGGCGATTTGAAATTGAAGAAGCTTTCGAAAAATTTGTCGATAGTTCGTTCGTTTCCTTTCCCACGCAATGTCCGTGTCTTCTTCGGTAAGAAAAATTCTACTATCTTCTTCGATCGAACGAAAGAGTTCCGCAAACTTTCGATCCATCGCAAGAGTTTTCCATCGGTCCAATACGGATTTTTCATAGGAATCGATGGAATGTTCGTCAAAGTACGAAAGATGATTCGGATGAACCTGAAACAAATCGCCTAAAAGTAGTTTTCGATACGAAGAGGGTTTGTTCGGATCAAGAAGACATTCTAATATATTACGAATCTGAATCGATTCCGGTGATTGATAAATTCCTTCCTGTTTGTAAAAAGAGCAAGGAATTCCTCGAAGCTTTAATGCTTGTTCGACGAGTTTTCCTTCGGCCTTACTTTTAACTAAGATTGCGATTTCTTTAAAGTTTAATTTTTTTTCCTGAAACGTTCCCGCTGATTCTTCATAAACCTCATATTTGAAACCTTTGTGATCGGAAGCGAGTTTGAGAATTTCTTCGGCGATGAATTGCGCCCAGGCGGATCGGGCGTCATCGGTTTTCCAAGTTTCCCTTCCTTGAAAGCGGACGATCCGAATCGGCCCTTCGTTAAATTGCGGACTAAGTCGAACCTTTCCGTTGCTCTCCGGATGTTTTACTTTCGTGTATTCTATCGGTTGCGATTCGAATCCCTTTTCAATAATCGGAAAAAAACTTCGTTCTCCTTTTTCTCCGCCGAATATTTCATTATAACCTCGAATGAGTTCCGGCACGGAACGGTAGTTTACATCGAGGGGAATTTCTTCCGCTTGAATTCTTTTGAGTTCTCTCTTAGCGCTCAAATACGTTCCGATATCCGCACCGCGAAAACCGTAGATCGATTGTTTCGGATCTCCGATAAGATACAAAGCCCTCTCCGATTCCTTACGATTCGCATCCAGAAACAATTGTGAAAAAATTTCATACTGTGCGGCATCCGTGTCCTGAAATTCATCTAAGATTCCGATCTGATATCGATCTTGAAGCGCTTTTTTCAGAATCGAATTATCTAAAGAATCTCTAACTTTCAGAATCATCTGATCGTAACTCAGCCATTCTCCATTTTTGAATTCCTCTTCCACCATTTCTTTTGCGATGAGAGTCGTTTTTTGTAGGAATGTTTCCGGAGACCATGGCGTATAATCATTGTTATACGGATATTTTTTTCCGCTTAGTAGTTTTGCGCCGGCCGCGAGTATTTGCTCCTTGTTTCCTAAAAAATCAGATTCGGAAAGTAGAGGTTCCAATTCGTCCGGTTCTACCCAGTCTTTCCATTCTTGATGCTGGAGCCGATAGAGTGCGATTTTGAGTCGATCTTTCGCGTCCGTCAAAATCCAGTTGGACGGTGTTCCCGTTTCCACCGGATATTCCTGAAGAATCATATTACAAAAACCGTGTATAGTTGATATCGTGACCTGGTCCAATTCTCTCGCCTCTTTCGTGAGACCGGCTTGGAGCAGTTTTTTTCTAAGCCTTTCCTTTAATTCCCCCGCGGCCTTTTCGGTATATGTTAGAATCAGAATATTCGTAAGAGGGATCTTATGCTCTTGAATCAAGTCGCCGACGATCTCCATGATCGTGTATGTTTTTCCCGTACCTGCGGAGGCTTCCACGAAGCTGGACTTCAACTTGTATGGGCGACTTTGTCCGGTCATAGATCCTTCTTCCAATCCAAAAAGGGTTTGTAAAAATCCTTCGCCCAACGGATTTCCGAACGCAATATGAGATCCTGAGTCTGACGATAAAGTTTTACCAGTGAAGAAAGACTTTCCCGGACGGTATCCAATTCTTCTTTGAGATAATTTTTCCAACCTTCTTCATCGTCGAATTTTGCAGTGTCGTCCGGAGTTTGTTTTTTGCCGGTGCTTCCCTGAATATTTTTTACGTAATAGCTAAGGAACGCCTTTCTCGGAAAAAAAACAGGGTCGTCTTGAAGATAGAGTTCCGTTATTTTTTGAAAGTATTCTTTCCCGAACGACGAATCCTCCGGTTGATACTGGATCGGAAGAAAGTTTTTCTTTTTTCCGTCTTCCGAAGGGCGACTCTTAAAGGAGTAAATTTTGAATTCTTCACCTAATGCTGAAAAGGCGACTCCGGTAAGAAAAGGAAAACTCATAACTTTCCAATAATCTTTGTATCCGTAATAGTTTTCGGACGGTTTGTCCTCGAGGCTTTTTGGGAAAAGCCAATAGAGAATTCCGTCTTTTTCGACGACGTGCTCCCATTCTCCTTTGATCCTTATCATTTTACCCGATCGTAGTCGAACCGAAAGTTCCGGAATTTTTTTGCAAAGTGTTTCAGGTAAACCGGTGTCTCCCAAACTCAGATAAGAATAGTATTGCCCGCCTTGAAAGATCGGTTTCCAAGAGGCAAGAAGGTCGCTCGTAAGAATTAGATATTGCAACAAGTCGGATTCTTGTATCTTTCCAAATACCGATTGCGGAAAACGAGCGGATTGTTTTTCTTTTTGTAGAATGGGTTCGAGCGCGACTGAGATGGTTTCCTGATTCCAATTCCACGCCTCTTTGGAAACGAGACTCGGCATCATAAGAGCATGCATCTTTTTTAATATGTTTGCTTCGGCGATCGCGTCCAAGTCGAACGGTTCACCTTCGGTTTCTGCCGATTCTTCTTCGTCGAGATACATCCCCAATTTTCTTTTGAGATAGGTGTCCAGCGGGTCGCTGAGGAATTGCGAAATTTCCCTCAGGTCGATTTCGTTCACAGGAGGGGACACTGCGTCCTTTTTTAGTTCGTTTAGATTCTGGAATCTCCTTACGATTTTTTGTCCGCTTCGATCCATGTTGACCCAGGTCCTTGCAAAATCGAAACTTACGAGACCCAGTTCCATCTCTTTCGGAGTATGTTCGTATTTTATACTATATGAATGTAATGGAATTTTGGTCGCTTCCTGAACCCCGAACGATTCCATGATTTCGAAAAGATGCGAACAAGGTTCGAACGTTTTGTCTTCCTGAAGATTTTTTCCAACATAACTCAAGGTCAGAGATTCTTTCGCGGAATGAATCGTTTCCCATAAAAGTGATTCCTGGATTTGTCTTCGGGAAATATCCCATTCTTCTTTGAGATCTTTTCGGAGATTGAGCTGGGAACGATCGTTGTTTCCCGGAAACTTCCCTTCGCCTAATCCCAAAATGTATATGTGTTTAAATGGGATCGGGCGCATCGGTTGAAGAAGAGAGATAGTGACCCCGCCCGTGAGATACGAACCTTTTCGATAGGGGATTTGATCGAAGGTTTGTTCCGTAATGAACTTTAGAAGCGCAACTCCATCTTTTTCGTTTTTTAGACTGATGCCCTTCCATTCTTCCAGGGATTCCAGCCAAGTGAAAAAGAGTTTGGCCTCTTGTTCGTATTCTTCCGAAAACTCGAAAAGACCTTCTAAAGAAAATCTTAATATTTTAAAGTATTCTTCGTTCCATTCGGCGTTTTCGTTTTTGTAGATGGATAGGACGCTCTTTCTTATTCTCAAGATCGTTTCCCACAGTGCGGAGAGATAAAAAGAGTTGTCATCCGATTCGGATTCGATCGGAGGAATTTTGTATTTTGTCCAAGCCGTTTCCTTGGATAAGATCGATGACAAACGAATCCTTCTCATTCCGTTCGAGATCTGAAAAGAATCGTTTTCTCTTCCTTCCTCTTCGTAGATGATCCCTGCAGAGTTGATCGTTTTTTCCAGATCCAGTACGGTTTGAGAGTCTATTCTTAGCTTTGTCTGCAAGAGGGGATTTCTGAGCAATCGAAGTAAGCTTTCCTTTTCGATCGTTGGACCGGAGCAAAGCTCCCAGACATTGATCAGTCCACGATACAAAAGTGACGCGTCGTTCGCTTTGATGTCCGTCAAAGAATATGGAATTTTTTTTCGAGTCGGAAACTGTTCGATCGATTTTTCGTTTTCAGAACTTTGTAAAAGAATTCCGCCGTCTAACACCCATTCTACGGTAGGGCGATAGGATTTCATATCGGTTACGAGTATCGCGAAATCCAGATAGGTCAGCTTCGGATCGAGATGGATTTTATAAAGAATGTCGTTTGCAACGGCCTCCATTTCGCGATAGGCGGACGGTGCGTTCCAAAAACGAACGGAAGTATCCGAAGTTGTTTGGCTTTGTTCATCTTTTTTTTGTCGCCCGTCCAATAACGCTCTAAGCGCTGTTAGACGCGGAGGAAATTTGTGAGACGTTGCGATCTGTTTCGAAGCGTACGTTTCGATTCTTTCCATTCTCGAGGCGATATGAATTTGCGGATCGGACCAACTCTTCGGGCCGGAAGAATCATCATGATTCTTCTTTGCACCGGTATGAAATTGATAGAGATAGATTGGAAGCCGATCTCTCTTGGAAAGAGATTCTAAAATTCCCAAGTAGGTATCGGAAAGATTGGACAGGCAGAATAGATGAAGGGAAGGAAATTCAGGCGGAGAATACTTCGGATTTTTTTGCGCTTCTTTTAAAAGAAATTGAATGAACGTGCTCGGTTCTTTCGAATCAAGAAAAACTTCTTGATAGAGTTGCTTTTGAAAAAGATAATAATTGTCTTCCTTCGGAAACGCAGAAGGGCGGTGCGAGATTGAGGGAATTTCCAATCCTTTCTCTTTTGCCCAAGAAGAAATCCAACTCGATCGATTCAGTTCATAATCTTTGATAAGCGAAGTCAATTTTGCGCTTAACGAGAACGCTCTGGGGATACTCTGTAGAAATGAATTTAAAAAACGAAACCTTTCTTGATTTCGGTTTTCGATCAAATAGGTAAGAATCTTTCTTTGATTCGCTTCTTGACTCGGAAATGTTCTATGAAACGGATCGAATTCCAATCCGGCTCTTCTGAGATATAGTTCTTCCAGAGCTTTTTCTAAGAACACAAAACGTATGTTTGCTGTTAGCCCGGTGATCCGCGCAAGATTGAGATTCAACCAGAGTTTCATGTTCGTGCTTGGGATCACGATCACAGGAGCTCGTAAGGGTGAATTTTTCCTTTCCGTAAGGATGTTTTTTGAAAGTTCGACTGCGATATCCTCGAGCGATAGACTTGTGATATGCGTGATTGACAAACGTTTCCTCTTTGAATCTCTGAATTACGAGCATTCCAAGAATTCAGCGAAATGGCAAGTAATTACATTTTATCTTGCTCTCAAAGATCGATCGAAGAATGTATTCTGAATGCCTTCCGTCTCCGAACTCAAAACTTTTTTTGGAATTTCCTCTTTCCGAACTTCACAAGAGAGAATCATTTCGGATGTTCTTTCCGGAAGGAATTGTCTTGTGATCATGCCGACCGGAATGGGAAAATCGATCTGCTATCAGTTGCCCGCTCTGGCGATGGACGGATTGACGATCGTTATTTCGCCGTTAATCGCTTTGATGCAAGATCAGGTTTCCAAGTTAAAAGCGCTCGGAATAGACGCGGGTTATATCAATTCCTCTTTGTCCAAAGAAGATCGGATTCGTAGCTATGAGAATTTAAAAAACGGAAAGTATAAGATTCTCTACGTTTCCCCGGAAAGATTTCGGAAGCGTGCGTTCTTGGATGCTCTGCATGGAAGAACGGTCTCCTTACTCGCGATCGACGAGGCGCATTGTATCAGTCAATGGGGTCATGACTTCCGTCCGGATTATACGAAAATTTCCGAATTTCGGGAAATTCTCCGCAATCCCGTTACGATCGCGTTAACCGCAACGGCGACTTCAGAAATACAGAAGGACATTGTTCGTCAAATCGGTTTAAACGAATCCGAAATCGAAATTTATAACGAAGGAATCTGTAGACCGAATTTGTTTTTGGACGTTCGAACTTTTGTGGATGAGCCTTCCAAGATGGATGCGATCGTCGATCTTTTAAAAGTGCAGAAAGAAAGTACGATCGTTTACTTCAATTTAATCAAGAATATAGAAAAGTTTAGCGAGAAACTCGATATACAGAAAATTCCGCATCGAATCTACCACGGGCAATTGGCGCCGGATCAAAGAAAACGTGTTCAAAATCAATTTTTAAAATCGGACAATACGATTCTTCTTGCGACCAATGCTTTCGGGATGGGCGTGGACAAGCCGAATATTCGGACGATCATTCACGCTGAACTTCCTTCTTCGTTGGAAAGTTATTATCAGGAGATCGGGCGTGCAGGAAGAGACGGAAATTCTTCCGATTGCCACGTTTTTTATATTCAAGACGATCTAACCGTACTAATGGAATTTATCGAGTGGCAGAATCCGGACGAGATTTTTATCGGAAGAGTTTTTCAAACGATGCAACACCTCGGTGAAAAGCTGTCGTCCTTGACCTACGAAGAATTACAATCCAAGGTCGTTCATCGCAATCGTGGGGACCATCGTCTTCAAACGGTGCTCAATCTTTTTGAAAGACACGGAGTTACCTCCGGAGAATTGGAAAGAAATTCTTTACGATTGAGAGGCCCTTTGCCGGACGCACTTCTTTCTCCGGAGCTTTTGGATTTAAAGAAGAAAACAAGTCTTAAACGTTTGTATCAGATGCTTCTCTATCTCAAATCAGAGAAATGTAGAAGGGAATTCGTTTACGAATATTTTAATGCGACATTTCCCGGTTGTGGAAATTGCGACGTGTGTCGATCGGAGAAAAAATCCGATCTTTGAGTTTTGTTTTTTAAGAAAATAGATTTTTACATTTACAATCGACCGGGTAAGAGATTTCTTTCGTAAAAGGAGAGACTGGAATATGAAGATTATATTATACATAGTCGGCGGATTGGTCGCGCTCATTGTAGCTCTTGCATGGATCGCACCGAAAGACTTTCAACTCGAACGAGAAATCGTGATCCATAAATCGAAAAGGCAAGTTTTCGATCATATCAAATATTTAAAGAATCACGAACAATGGAATGCTTGGTCTAAAAAAGATCCGAATATGAAAAAAGAATTCAAAGGAGTCGACGGAACTGTCGGTTTCACGAGCGCTTGGGAGAGCAATCATCCTGAGGTGGGGACAGCGGAACAGGAAATTAAAAGTATTATAGATGGGGAGAGGTTCGAAACTCAAATTCGTTTTAAAAAACCGTTTGAGGCGAGTTTTACTTCGTACGCCACCACAAAAACCGTGGGAGAAAATCAAACCAAGGTTTCTCTGGGTATGTACGATCGTATGTCTTTTCCGATGACCGTGATCAGTTTTCTCGTGAACGTTTGTTTTGATCAGCAGAAGAAGATCATTAACAATATGGATGAAAGTCTCAAGAATTTAAAAACGATTCTTGAAAAATAAGAAGTAAGAATCAGTCGCTTCGATTAACCCTTCGGAAAACGCAGGTGCCACTGGGTAACGTCTTGAAATTGTCGCGCCAATTCTAGAACGTTATGCTCCTTTCCCGGGGCGCCGACGATCTGGAAACCGATGGGCAATCCTTTTGTATCGAATCCGCAAGGAAGATTGATCGCAGGCAGTCCGTAGTAATTACAAAAGAAAGTGTTGTCCGCGGAAAGAGCGATCGGTCCTTTTTTGGAAGCGGCATTGATTTTGGGAACGGTTTCCGTCGTTGTAGGAAGGATAAGAAGATCGACTTCCTGAAAGAAAAGTCGATTCACTTCCTTTCTGTCTTGTTCCATGGTTTTAGAATCGAAATTCGGCGAGATATCCAGTTCGGTTTCTTGAAACGAATGACCCAAAGAAAAAAGAACGTCCCTCGTCTTTTGAAACGTACTTCGTATTTCTTCGGTCGCGTGAAAATTGAGAACGTATCCGATTCTAAATTTGGAATTTAGGGAGGATGCGATTTCCGATTTCGTTTCGTGATTTAAGAATACGTCCATTAAAATTTTTACGTCAAGTGCACTACGAGCCATGAATGCCGCATGAGCGATTCTTAATATTTTCTCGTCCGCTTTTTCGCCGGCAAGAACTCCTTCCAAGTTTACTAATCCGTAGCTCGGTTTGAATCCGGTTACCCCGCAACAGGCGGCCGGCAATCTACAGGAACCGATCGCGTCCGTATCTAATGTCGCATAACAAAATCCGGATGCGACGGCGACTGCAGAGCCTCCCGAGGAACCCCCTGCGATGTATTGCCGATTCCAAGGGTTGTGCACGGAGCCGAAATAGCTTTCGATCGAAGTAGTTCCTATCGCAAGTTCGTGCATATTCGTTTTTCCGATTACGATCGCCCCGGCTTCTTTGAGTTTTGTTACCGCTACCGCATCCCGCTTCGGAAATCGATTTTGAAAGTGTTCAAAGCCGGCAGTCGTTCGAATCCCCGCCGTATCGAACATATCTTTGATCCCGATCGGAATACCGTGAAGCGGACCTTTCCAGTTTCCGTTCTGAATTTCTTTTTCCGCTACCTTCGCTTCTTCGATGGCCTGTTCGCCGAGTACGGTTATGAATGCGTTGAGATTCTTATTGAGTTTTTCGATTCTTGAAAAACAGTTTTTTACAATGTCAACGGGAGAAATTTTTCCGGATCGGATTTCCGCGCTTATGTCCGAAATCGTTCCGTGTGAGTTTAAGCTTCGACTTTTGGATTTAGAGTGATTCATAACGTTCCAGCTTAGATTGGAAATCATTTTCTGACTTCGACACGATTTCCACTCTTTTCCGAAAAAGAAGTTCCCTTTCGGATTTTATTTTTTTGAATTTCGGAAGTATAGATTGATCCGGTGAGAATTTTCCACTCCCCAGGATGAATCGAAAGACCGAGACCGAAAGGCCAGGCTTTTTATTTGGAATGGGTCCTTTGCATACATCATAAAAAACGCAACGAACATCGTTATAAAAATTTGAATCACTGTTAGGCGAATGTCATTGCCGACAGTCACGAAAAATCCGCAAAAAAAATCTGCGAAGAAGACAAGGAGGAACGAAGTTTTCGATCCGAAAACTCATCTGGTTCGATAAATGAGGGAGGAGAATCTTGTCAAACCAGCTTCATTTTGAATTGGATTTAAAGTCCTCCCACGATGAGTCTTGAGTAGGAGTGCGGCGACGTTCGTGCTGATATTTCCATGCTCGAAATTTATTTCTTTCGGTTTCATTCCTTAGAGTTCCCATTCTTTAAAATAAAAGAGACTGTATCATAGAAATGTAATCTTTTCTAAGTTGCTTTTCCGGATTTTTCGCGGGAAGACTCCCGTTTTTTAAAACAGAGGGGTGATACAATAGCTTTCCCATTTCTTTCTTTTGATTGGATGAATTTTCCGAAAGAACTTTCAAAGTTTCTATGTCGATCTCTACTTTCATTTTTTTCTTAGACGGTTCTCATCAGTTGCTTCTGATTTCGGTTCTTGTTTTTTCGAGTGCACTTTTTAATCTCACGGTCTTTCAGATCTCCCCTTGAACTTTTCCATACTGTGAATGCTTCCTTGATTCTATTGTTTCAAAAGAATATGCGGATCTCCCTTTTGGTTCCTTGTCATTCTTGAAAGCGGTTGAGCGACGGAGTTTTCCTATTCATACTTCTTCTTCTCTTCCTAAGCTCTTGCGAAATGCGATGACGGTTATCGCCAAAACCAATGCGATTCCGGCGCAAAGAATCGAGACTATCTGAAAGGAATCGGTGAACGCTTGTTTGGCGGGAATGAGGAGAGAATGTCCGAGTTGTTCAGGCAATTCTTTTGCTATGGCCACGGCGGCGCCTAACGTTCCATGGGCGGCATCCACTAACTCGGGAGTCAGTCCGTCCAACTCGATTCCTTCCATCCGGTTTTTATAGACGGCCGTTCCGATGCTACCCAACACTGCGATTCCGAGAACTCCTCCGAATTCAGTTCCCGTTTCGGAAATGGATGCCGCGGCTCCTGCCTTTTCCGGCGGAGCCGAACCGACGATGAGATCGGTCCCGATAATTACAACCGAGCAGATTCCTAAGGATAGAATCACCGATCCGAAGACAATGTATGCCAATCCGTTTTGTTCGTCCACGAGCGAGTAGAGCGACATTCCAATCACCGTTAGAATTAAACCGCCAGCGACGATCAAGACTGGGCGAATTTTTCTTACGAGCATCGGTACCGTCATCGATCCTACAACGTTCCCCCCTGCGGAAGGCAAAGTCCAAAGGCCGGCTTCCATTGGGGATAATCCGAGGACCAATTGAAGATACTGTGCTGAGAAGAGAAAACTTCCCAATCCCACAAAGATCGTTAGGCTATTCGCGATGAGCGCGGCACTAAAAGCTGGAACCCGGAAGAGTTCGAGATCGATCATCGGATCTTTTAGATTCTTTTGTCTGCGGATAAAGAGCGCTCCAACTAACAATCCTAATACGATTGTCAGAACGGACAAAAGACTCCAACCGTGTTCCGCGATTTGTTTTAATCCGAAGATCACGGAAAGGACGGAAACTAAGGATAGAACTGCGCTGAGGATATCCAATCTACCGGCGTTCGGATCCTTAAATTCAGGCAAAAGTTTCGGGCCTACGATCAAAAGAAGAATCATGACAGGGACGCTGAGAAGAAACACGGAACCCCACCAGAAATGTTCTAGGAGTAATCCTCCGATCAACGGGCCGATCGCTCCTCCTATGGAAAAACTCATTCCCCAGATTCCAATTGCAAAAGTTCTTTCCTGCGAATCCAAAAACATATTACGAATCAATGATAGGGTCGACGGCGCTAAGGTGGCGGCCGTGATTCCGAGTAGCGCTCTAGTCGCGATCAACATTTCCGCAGTTCTGGAAAACGCCGCGAGTACCGAGGCCACTCCGAAAGCAAAAGCACCGATCATCAGAAGTTTTCTTCTTCCGATTCTATCTCCTAAAGTTCCCATCGTGACCAAAAAACCGGCGACCATAAAGCCGTAGATATCGACGATCCAAAGGAGTTGAGATCCCGAAGGTTTTAAATCCTCGGTAAGATGGGGAACCGCAAGGTAGAGGACGGTAAGATCCATTGCGTAGAGTAAACAGGGAAGCGAGATCACGGCGAGCCCGATCCATTCTTTTCTTCCCGCTAAATTTGTATTGATGTCCATTTTATTCATTTTCTTACTCGATCGGTTCGTGGCAGAATAGGCTGTTGCCGGAACTGAGTTCTTTTTTTTGTATAAAAATATAATATTCTAAAATTTAAAAGTACTAATATGGTTTAGAGAGCCATTCTTACAAGTTCTGTTTCCAGTCTGTCAAAGTTTTGTTCGTTTCCGATTTCGATGTATTTTTTGACTTTCTCGAATTCTTCCGCAGTGTCGAAGGTCATTCCGAAAGAAACCTTCGTTTGATTTCCCACTTCTTCAAAATCAATCGCCGCTACATAGTGATGTTGAGAAACATGTTCGAATCGAAGTTTTTCCGGCTTTTGGATTTCCACATAAACACAATGATTTTGATAGTCGGTTCCGTCAGGTCCGTGCATCACAAATCTCCAATTCCCTCCGGGTTTAAGATCGAATTCAAAAAACGTGTTTTTAAAATCCTTTGGTCCCCACCAGAGCTTCAGATGATCCGGATTTGTCCATGCCTCGAAAACTAGATCCCTCGGCGCGTCGAAAACTCTCGTGCTTACGATTTCTCTTTCGGAAATCTTCGCCGGGAATAGTCTTTCTTTTTCCTTCATACGATTCTCCTGGAGTGGGCCTCCTGGAAATAATATTTGAACGACCCACATTCCGTTTTCCTAATTTACTGTTTGGCAAGATACGCTTCGAGTTGATCCAGAGTGCCAGTAAAGCCCTGATTCATAGACGGGAAGTTGTCTCCGAAAACTTTGATTTCTTCCGGCGTCGCGTTGATCGGCGTTCCTTTTAAGCTGAGAATGGTCTTTCCTTTTTCTTCCGTAAAAATTACGGTGTTGAGAATTTCTAAAGGCCAATTAGCGGCCATAGGAGGGAGACTCATTCCAGCGTTCTCATCCGAAAAGGAAACCACATACACAAGCTTTTCCGGCGGAGTGATCTCTTTATACACAAATCTTCCCCACATGGTTTGTCCGTCCGGAGTTGTCATACTGTAATGAAACAATCCTCCCGGTTTCAAGTCCAGATGAGTCACTCCCATCTTGAGTCCTTTCGGCCCCCACCATTCGGCGAGCCTTTTCGGTTCCGTCCAAGCTTTCCAAACGAGTTCTCGGGGAAAATCAAACGTTCTTGAAAAGGTAAATTCAGGATTTTGAATGTCTTTTCTTTCGCTCATTCTTATTTTCCTTCTCCAAGTCTTTTTAGGTTTATCAGGCCGGTTTCAAATTGTTTTCCGATCATCACATCCATATTCAGGAAGATTCCCATAATCTTAGAGAAGAAGATATTTTTTCCGAACATAACCCAAGTTACCTGAGTTGAATCGCCGCTCTTAACTAAAGTAAACTCTGCGGTATTGTGAGCTTCGAATGGAACCAAAAAATCCAATTTGATGACGATTTTAGAGGGAGAATTCGCATCCGTAATTTCCATACGACCTTTTCCGATATCCTTGTTTCCTTCCCATTCGTAAACGGTGCCGATTCCGTTGGCAGGTCCGCTATAGGTCTTCTTCATCGACGGATCGATTTTTTCCCACGGCGACCACTGGGCCCAAGTATGGAAGTCGCTTATCAACGGATATACTTTCTCTGGAGGAGCTTGGATAACGATCGATCTTTCGTAACGAAAGTCGTTCGGCTTTGTACTCGCATACACGAGAAGGATTACGATGACGACGATCAGAAGGCCGACGATCGAAAGTAAAGTAAGTTTGATCAAAGACATAAAATTCTCCGTTTATTAATTTGAAACCTTTGTAAGATAATCTCCGAGGCGATTGAGAGTTTGATTCATTCCTTCTATCGCTCCGTATTTTTCCACAACCTCGTCTCTTGCGGCCGAAGTTTTGAAAAGGGAATGCATGGTTAGTTTTGTTTTTCCGTTTTCTTCTTCGAACGTAACGGTTACGTGGAAATCGCCGGGGTGATCTTCCAGATCGGAGCCGTGTTTATAAACCAATCGTTCCGGTTTCACGACTTCGATGTAAGTGATTCGGTTGGGATAATCCGTTCCGTCCGGTCCGTGCATGATCAGTTTCCAGATCCCACCCGGTTTTACTTCCATCGTTTCGATGGTATTCGTAAAGCCGTTCGGTCCCCACCAGTTGCCTATGTGATTTGGATCGGTCCAAACCTTCCAGACCAATTTTCGCGGTGCGTCAAACACGCGTGAGGTGGTGATCTCTCGATCGGCTGTGTTTGATTTATGATCGTTACTTGAGTTCATTGTTTATCTTTGCTTATTCCGAATCGAATTCTAAAAAGAACGAAAATTCTATTTTAAACTTTCATCCAGTTTATCGATCATCTCGTTCCAACTTGCCTTCGTCATTTCGCTAATCTCTCCGGCAGGAAGTCCGATATGTCTTAAGGTAAGTTTTGTCTTGTTTTCGATTTTTTCGAACAAAAGAGAGACGGTGGTCGTTTCGGGAAATTCCCCTTTAAAACCGTAATGAGAAGCTGGAACCGGATTTCCGTTTTCGTCGGCGAACGAATCAGAATATACGATCTTTTCCGGTATTACGATTTCACGAAAGAATCCCGTGCTCCAAAACTCTTGACCCTCCGGGGAACGTAACCCGAAGACATACTTCCCGCCGACTCGAAAATCGATTCTGCAAGCGGGGGATGTGAAGTTTTTCGGTCCCCACCAACGCATCAGATGTTCCGGATCCGTCCAGGCTTTGAAAACGAGTTCTCTCGGAGCGTCGAAGATTCTTGTGATAACAACTTCGTTTATCGTTCGATCATTGTTTGCCATGTTGTTTGATCCTTTTTGAATTCTCAGTTTGCTTTCTTTTTACGAGTGCAGAATCGATTCTAAAATTCTTATAAACTCCAGACTCCGGGAAGTCTTCTGCTTTCGGGACGAAGCGCCCATGAAAGAGCGACTAACACAACGCCTACGAGGGGCATAACGATGTGCGCGGTTTCGAAACCGGAAATTCCGTTGGAGATGGAAGCGGAGGTGAGGTTGAAAAACATTCCCGCATAAGCCCATTCTTTTAGAAGAGGGAATTTCGGGACGCTGATAGCGATCGCGCCGAGAAGTTTCCAAACTCCGAGAAGAGTGACGAAGTAGAGGGGATAGCCGAGTTTGGTCATTCCTTCAACTACTTCCGGTCCTTGCGTTGTATATGCGTAAGCGGCGAACGCGTAGTTTGCGGCGACCATAACCGTCGTTACCCAGTAGATGATGTTTTTGATTTTATCCTTGTTCATTGTCGAATTTCCTTTGGTTTGTTTGTTCGTTTGCCTCGATTTGCTGGAGTTCCCGCAAATAATCATCCAGTCGATCGAGTCTGGCTTCCCAGATTTGTCTGTATTCGTCGATCCAATCAGCCACTTCTTTTAAGGGCCCTGTTTCTAAACGAGAAGGTCTCCATTGTGCCTCCTTGCCTCGGGAAATCAGTCCGGCTCTTTCCAGCACCTTGAGATGTTTGGTGATCGCGGGAAGACTCATGGCAAAGGGTTCCGCAAGTTGCTTCACGGTTACGTCACCGTATCGAAGGGTGGCCAAAATCTTTCGCCGAGTCGGGTCCGCCAGAGCGGCAAACGTAAGGCTGAGATGATCTTCTGTAGCGTCTTGTTGAACCATATGGTTAATTAACCTTTCGGTTAAATTATCCCTCAAGGCAGGAATTGTCAATCACTTCCTCGGAAAAAAATAGAAAAATGGATCGAAGGAGAAGAAGGACAAAGGATAACCCCAGAAAAGAAGCCTGTCTACCGGTTTAAAAAGTTTTCTCATCAAATTATTAATTTTACATCAAACTATAATTTTCATAGAAACAAAAAACCTTTCATTCTGTTTTATGAATATTCAGTGATAAATGGAGTGAAATATGAGTATGATATCGAAGGAATTTCAGTATGAAATTCCGGTGCTTTGGAGCCAGTGCGATCCAAACGGACATCTCAATGTTGGAAATTTTCAGGTTTTCTTACACGAAGGGAGAATGGTCGCTCTTGAAGAAGCGGGCTTGAGTTATTCGAAAATGAAGGAAGCGAACATCGGTCCGATGATTCTCCGTTCGGAAACCGACTACAAGGCGGAGATCCGTTATCCGGAAACGATTCTCGTGACCACATTTTTTGGGGAACTTGCGGGTTCTCGTTGTAAGATTTTTCAAAAGCTCATCCGGAAGTCCGACAGGAAGATCGCCTGCGATTCTCTTTCCACCTGCATTCTTTTCGATTTTAACAAAAATAGGCCTTGGAAGTATTCGGAAGAACTGTTGAACGCGTTCGAGTTGCACGCGATTCCTACCGAATAGAAAGTTTTTTTTGAGGAGTTCCCGCATAGAACGGGATACAAAATGAAATTCTCTTGGAAGTCGGATTCTTCCGTTGTTTCGACAAAGCGGATCCGCTGAAAAAAACTTGCAATCGGACTTCCAGTCCGTCCGAGATAGAATTTCGGAAGAATCCTTTCTTTCTCGAAACGTTGCCCTCTCATCGAAATCCGGAGGACAAAATTCTTCCGTTTCGAATTCGTTTCACTCTGTTTATTTTAGAAATTCGAAAAGGAACCGAGAGCCGATCCGGCCCGGATTTTTTTTCGTTTTTGTTCCGGCTTAGAAATAATTTATGGACTTGATTGTTTTCGGCGTTAGTTCCTATAAATCCGAATTACGAGGAAATCGATACAGGGATCTTAGAATTTGCTGGTAATATTTTGCGCACAAGGCATAGAGTATGAATCATGTCTAATCCTCTTTCCTCCGTTGAACCTTGGTCCTTAGTCGCAGAAGGATATACAAAATCCACCAAACAATTCTTAGAAGCTTATTCGCGTAAGGCGATGGAATTGCTCGGATTCAATTCCGAGGACGTCGTTTTGGATGTGGCCACTGGCCCTGGAACACTCGCCATTCCTCTTTCCAAAATCGTTAAAGAAGTGTATGCGATCGATTTTTCGGAACCGATGATCGAACAACTCAAAAAAGGAATGAAAGAAGAAAACGTTTCGAATGTGATTCCTCTTGTCATGGATGGTCAGAAATTGGAGTTCCCGCAAAATCATTTTGACGGAGCGTTTTCCATGTTCGGTCTGATGTTTTTTCCGGACAAACTCTTAGGTCTCAAAGAAATGTATCGAGTTCTTAAACCCGGAAAGAAGGTCGCGGTTTCCGGTTGGGCACCCGTGAACCATTCTCCTTTGATGCAATTTTTATTTGGCGCGCTTCGTAAGGCGAATCCTGAAATTCCGGAACCACAGACCAATCCTTCCAGTTTTGAAAATCCGGAATTCTTTCGAGAGCAATTGAACACGGCCGGCTTTCAAGAAATCGAAATTCTTCCTTTTTCCAATTCGATCGAAGTAACGGACGGAGAAGAATTCCTCGATTCCATGATCGACGGTGGAGCTCCTCTTCGGTGGATGAAAAGTAAAATGACCGAATCCGTCTGGAACGAAAAAAGAAAAATCATGTTGGATCATCTCAATTCTCGGCTCAAGAACATTCCGGTTTCCCTTTCCTCAGAAGCTTATATCGCGGTCGCAAAAAAGCCGGACTGATCGAAGCAACCGATAAAACGGGAAGAGGATAGGGAGAATCCAGATTCGAAATTTTTTTCCGAAGAACGTGAGTCATTGCACGGGGCTTTTTTTGTATCGTTCGATGTTCGATCTAGACGAGTTTAACGAACGAAAAGAATTTGGATGACCACATCCCGTTTTTTTTCGTCGATTATCGACCGAATCCTTCTCTTGCTTATTGAATCAGTTCCGCCGTAAATCCTCTTCGCATCGTGTTTTCGGTGATCGTGATCGGCTCTAAAAAACTCTTGAGATAATCAGGACCTCCCGCTTTTGCTCCTACACCGGAAAGTTTATAACCGCCGAACGGTTGTCTTTCGACGACCGCGCCTGTGATCGCGCGGTTGATATAAAGGTTTCCCGCTTCGATCCTTCGTTTTGCTTTTTCGATATGTTCCGGATTTCGAGAATAAACACCGGCGGTAAGCGCGTACTCCGAATCGTTCGCCTTTTCTATCGCTTCGTCGAATGTTTTTACACGAAAGAGGGCCACCAAAGGTCCAAAGAATTCTTTCGTTGCAAGTTCGCTATTCCAATCCTTTTCTTCGAATACGGTAGGCGGGACGTAATGACCCATTGACTTTAAGTCTTCCGAAAGATCCGCCTGAAAGAGAATCTTATCTTTGTGTTTTGTAAGAATCGTTTCCAACCTTTGCCTCGATTCTTCGGTGATCACCGGCCCGATCTTCGCGGAAAGGATTTCGGGAGAATCGATCTTTAAGGAAGAGACCGCCTCCAGAAATCTTGTTTTGAATGTTTCATAACAAGAATCTAATAGAATCAATCTGGAAAGAGCGCTACACTTTTGCCCTTGAAAACCGAACGCAGAATGAAGCGCGCCTTCCACGGCGAGATCTAAATCCGCGTCACCGTCCACGATGATCGGATTTTTTCCGCCCATCTCACATAACGCGCGTTTGATTCTTCTCGATTCGGATCTGATTTGAGCGCATTCCTCTAGGATGGACACACCGACTTCTCTTGATCCGGTGAAGTTGATCACGGCAACTTCCGGATGTTTTACGATCGCGGCGCCGATCTCTTCTCCTTTTCCCGGTAGAAAATGAAATACTTCGTTTGGAACTCCCGCTTTTAAGAAGAGGCGATATAGAAAAAGTGCCGTTGCGGAGGATTGTTCTGCGGGTTTTAAGAGAACCGCGTTTCCACAGACCAAAGGTCCCGCGCACATTCCGGTTAGGATCGCCGCCGGGAAATTCCAAGGTGCGATGACTCCGACGATTCCTTTCGGTTTATAAGTGTAGAAGTTTTCTTCTCCGGGAAGATCGACTCTTTTGCCTTTGCAAATTCCTTCGTATTCTTTCGCATAATATCTACAAAAGTCGATCGCCTCGACGATGTCCGCTTCGGCCTCGGGAATCGTTTTTCCCGTTTCTAATAGAATCAATGCGCTGAGTTCATCCCTTTTTTCCAGGATCATCGTTCCCACATTCCAAAGAATCGAAATTCTTTCTTTAGGATCGAGTTCGCTCCAACGATAAAAATGTTTTTTAGAAATCCGAATCGCGTTTTCCAAAGTCGAAAGATCGCTCAGAGAATATTCCGTCGTGATTTCTTTTTTTTTAGCGGGATTCGTGTGTTTTTGTTTGGCAAGATTTCGAATCTCTACGCCGTTCACGATTGCGGGTACAAAAATCGGAAAACCGCTCCGTATTTTTTGAATCGTAGGAAAAATCCAACTTCGGTTTTCTTCTTTGGAAAAATTTCGGATCGGCTCGTTATAAAAGTTTTGCATCGATAATCGATTCCTTGGGATTTTTTAAAAGGTGCGAGTAATCCATTCTTCCAGAGAGAAAGTTCTGGAGAAAGCCCTGATTGGAAGTGTTTTCCAGAAGTCGTCTTACCAAATAAGCCATTCCGGGAAGAATATCGCCTAACGGAGTGTATTCGCGGATTCGATATCCCATTTTTTTTAATACGACTTTGTAAGAATCCCCCATCCCGTATAACATCTGAATTTCGAAATCCCTCTTTGGAATACCTCTGCTCTCGGCATACGTAAGAATCGCGGATAGACTTCGAATGTTATGCGAAGCGAACGCGGAAAGAATAATAGGATGGGAATCCAGAAGAATTTTCGCGCATTCTTCGTAGTTGAAATCCGTTTCGTTTTTATTTTCGAAAACCGGGACATCCCAGCCTTTTTCTTTTGCCTTGATCACCTCGTATTCCCAATATGCGCCTTTTACGAGTCGAACCGTCAAAGGTGCTTTTCTATTTTTAGAATATTCTAAAATACGAATGAGATCCTCTTTTGATTCCTTTAGATATGCTTGGATCACGATTCCAAAGTGCGGGTAGTCTTCGAATTCCGGTTCTGAAAAAATTTCTTTCGCGAGAGTGATTAGAATTTCTTTATAATCGTACTGTTCCGCGTCGAGATTTACGAAATACTGTTTTCTTTTCGCGAGTCGTAGAATGGGACGAAGCTTTTCCTTGAGAATCGCGACGGACTCTTCCTTTGCCAACGATGAGATTTGAGAAAACAAACTCGAACATTTGATGGATACGTTTACGAAAGGGCAAACTCCATACCCGGTAGTTTCCGCTCCAGCGAAGGAATCCACGCTTTCGAGAATTTCAAGATATTGTTTTTGATATCCGTCCGCTTCTTTTTCCGAAAGTGCGGCTTCTCCCAAAACGTCGAGCGTAAAAACTGAATTCTTCTTTCTTATGGTTCGGAGTCGTTTTTCGGCTTTTTGAAAATTTTTACCCGCGATAAAGGTTCCCGATGTTTTCAGAATCGCGGCTTGAATTCCGATTCCGAAAAAAAAAGGAATCGGAGGGATACGAAGAAAAAAACGCAACAAAGACCGTATCCAGTTTTGCGTCTCCGTATTTTCGTTTAATATGTATAAGACGAAGTGTTCCGTGATCTCTTTTTTTGTGCGTAAAGAAGGGAGAACGTCCACAAAACGGAACATTTCGATCTTCAGTTTTGGAAAACGAAAAGAGAGTCCGAGAAATTTTTTTATCCAGAAATGTTTGGAAAGATAACGAGAGGATTGGCTTTCGTCTTCCTGGAAAATTCGCATCCCCAGGGTCTTTGTCTTGAGTTCGAGACTTTCGGAGTCGATCGTAATCATTTTGTTACCCTTCGCATAAGAGAATGCGGCTTTCCTTCTGCGGTATTATGTTTCCATAAAAAATCAGAAATTGGAAACCATAAAAAAGAAGTTTATATGAATTCTCGGTAACAAGCGTCTTTCAAACGAAAGACAAATCCGTAAGTAACGGTTAGTTTTTCCATTCCTCCGCCAAATGGATTCTTTCCAAGGTCGTTGGATGCGAGTGGTAAAAGAAAACTTCCGCCGGATGTGGATTGAGCCTTCCCTGGTTGTCTTTGGCTAACTTGATCTCCGTATTGATAAACGACTTCTTGTCCTTCGTTAATACGAGCGCTTCTATGTCAGCCTCTGTTTCCTGCGTTCTACTGAATGTACTCCAAACCGGTCTCGTAAGCGATCCGAAAAGAGAAAGAAGCAAAAACAGAAACGGAAGCGTCGATGGGGAATAGAATTGTCTCAAAGAAACGGAACCTTCCTCTTTGAATTTCTTAAAAAGGTAGGCCAAAAGAAAACATAAAAATAAGGTTTCGACGGTGCTGATGGCGATGTCTTTGATCTGATGATTGTGCGTCCAATGTCCGATCTCATGACCCAAAACGCTGATGATTTCTTCTTCGGTGTGATTTTGAATCAGTGTATCGTAAAGAAAGATCTTTCTGTTTTCTCCCCAACCGGTAAAATACGCGTTCGTATGAACCGAATATTTACTTTCATTGATTACATATACGTTCTCGACCTGAATCTGCGCCTTTTCGCAGAGGGCGATGATTTTCGTTTTGAGGCTTCCTTCTTCGATGGGTTTGTATTCGTAAAAAAGAGGAGTAATGATGATCGGGAACAAAATAGAAAGTAGAAGTCCGAAAATTAAGGAAACCATCGGAACCAAATACATCCATATCTTTTGAAATTTTTTCAGTATGAATGCGATTCCGATTACAGCGACGCTTCCGCCTAACGCGGCGATTCCTAAGGATTTACCCGTATAGACAACCCAATCTAAAAAAGTCATTTTAGAAAAACCGAATTGGTGTTCCAAAACGAATCCAAAATAATATTGAAACGGAATCGATATCAAAAATTGAACGGCGCTAAAGATCAAAAAGAAGAACAATACGGTAAGATAAAAACGATTTCCGGACCTTTTTTCCAAATAGGATTCCAATCTTACGGAAAGAGGAGAGAAGACAAAAATTCCCGCTACGACAAAGTCCAGAAGATCGGATAGAACGGAGGCGAAGAATCCGCTTCTGGCGTATTCAATTCCCTTCTGTATATCGGTTTCCGTAAAGTATTTTAGAATTTCTTCATGTAGTTGCGGTGAGTTGTTTCCTTCATAGGATAAATATTTCATCGTCAAGGTAAAAAGAATTTGAAGGATGTAAAAGAGCAAAAGGATCGTTTTGAGTTGCATTGTGTTTTCCGAGGTTACGAGGCAGTGTGATTTTCGAATTCACATTCTTTTAGTCAAGTAATTTCATGTTTTAGAGAACGCATTAGGGATACGAAAAGCGCGAAGCGTCTCGAACCTCTTGGGGCGGGTTTTGGTTTTTTTTGCGAGCCGTTCGAGATGAGTCGCTTTGCGACGAACTTGGAGTAGCCCGACCCGCTTGCGTTTTCTTTTTCATCATTGATTACGAAACTTTTTGCAAGCGGGGAATGCCCAAATTTTTATCGTTTGTCCGGGGGCGGCGGTGGGAGTGCGTCTCTGCACTTCGCGCTCAGTTCCGATTCGTGTGATCTAAGACAACGCATCGGTCCGCCGTTTTCGCGAGTGGAATCCTTGCAGAACTTTTCCTCGTCGACCGCGCAGGCTTCTTTCATGGCCTTGTGTCTTGTTTCCATCTCCGCGAGATGAGATTTGCACGAAGCGGAAAGTTTGGATTCGTTTTCCTTCAGACAACGATGTCCTTCCGGTCCCGGTCTTACATCCTTACAATAGGTTTCTCTTTCGGCTCTACAGTTGTCTCTGTGGGCGCCGTTCGGTTGTGCGTATTCGCTTAACAAAGGAAGGAAACAGAGTCCAACAATCAAAGCGGTCTTCAGAAGATTCATTCCGTTACTCCAAGTGATTCGTTCGATTTTACGTGAGTTTCGATCGACATGGGCTTTGACCTCTTCGTTATCCCGTTGGTTTCGTTTTATCTCTTCTTGGGGAATAGGGTTTCCTTCTAAAATTTTGCAGGGTCCGAAACGTTTTCCGTTCTCCTTTGCGCATTTCACAAAGAAGGTTTTATTTTCCGGATTCACATTTCTTTTTCACTGGAGAGAGAGTTTTTTTCAGCGTAAATCGACGAGATACTTTTAGTCGTTTCGAATTGTGAATTTCCTTTACAGATTCGTTTCTTGAAATAGGAATTGAATAAGTCGTAAATCGGATGTGAAACACGCAATGATTGAAAAAATTTGGCCCTCGCCGGAGATCGTAGAGGATCTTTCTGCACTTAGAAAAATTTCCCCCCTAACACACGTTATAACGAATATCGTCGTTACCAATTGGACCGCCAACGTTCTACTTGCGATCGGTGCTTCTCCCGCGATGGTGATTGCCGAGGAAGAAGTCGCCGACTTTGCTTCGATTGCGAGCGGACTCCTCATCAATGTAGGCACCGTTACGAGTACGGACGCAAAGGTGATGAGGCTTGCGGCCACCGCCGCAAACAAAGCGGGGACCCCTTGGGTTCTCGATCCGGTCGCCGCTGGCGCTCTTCGGTTTAGAACCGAGGTTGTACAGGAATTGCTTCAGCAAAAGCCGAGTGTAATTCGCGGGAACGCTTCCGAAATTCTTGCGTTAGCCGGAACCGCGGGAGGAGGAAAAGGAGTGGACTCGATCGCAAGCTCTTCCGAAGCCTTGCCTTTCGCAATAGAACTCTCTGAAAAGCTCGGCGCGGTAGTCGCGGTGAGCGGAGAAATCGATTATATCACGAATGGAAATCAAACGATCGCGGTACCGGGTGGTCATGCAATGATGACGAAAGTGACGGGAGTCGGTTGTTCTCTCGGCGCCTTAATGGCTTCCTTTTTAGGAATTCAAAAGGATCCGTTACGGGCCGCAGTTTCCGCTTCGGCCGTCTTTGCGGTAGCTGGCGCCAGGGCCGCTCGCGATTCAAAGGGAACCGGAAGTTTTGCCGTGGCTTTTCTGGATGAACTGAATCTTCTTTCTTTGTGATCGGTTCTTCCTTTTTTACTTCAAAGTAAATTAGGAAATATGAATATTTTAGTCCGAACTTTCTTGAAAGGGGCCGAAATCGCAACTTCGTTGCTTTTTAGGAAGGTTCGAAGTCGAGCCGTATTTGACGAACGGCTCGTATTGCATACTCGGTCGGAATTGACATCCTTTCTTGAGGATTGATCTCTGATAGAAAAGGAGTCTCCGTGTCGTTTCTTAGGATAACTTAAAAACATTATAAAAATATGATATTCTTCGTGAGACCATTCCCGGACAGAAAGGGATTCGGCTTAAAAAGCAGAGGCCGCTTTTCATTTTCTTCGGGAGTATACAGTGTCTTTTTGAATTCCATTTATGATTGTATCATCTTTGATTCGTCGCAATTTGCTTACTTTCAAAACAGAAGAAGCTTTCCTAACGCCGATGTCGATTTTGAAAGACGGAAAACATGCTTTGCCCTAAGGCAAAAGTAGATTCCGTTTCCGAAAAACATTTGTATTTTGTCCGACAATCGAGAATGATGTCCCACGTTTCTGGATCCGTTTTCATCCGGAAATATTGTTAAGCGTCATGTTTTTCAAAAAAATAAATCAAATATACGGAAGAAGAGATTATCTTACCCGCAAAAAAGCGTATCACCTCTTTGTTACCGATCTCGTGATCTTTATCGTTTCAATCGTCGCATGTCTTCTTTATATCCGTCAAGGAGTCCGAGTCGGTTTTTTGATTTTTGCAGTATCCGCGTTCGTTTCCATTGTTTTTCTGCTGATCAATCGTTTGGAAGTTGCCATTTATTCCATACTTTATTTGAGCCTTACCGCGTTGACTTTTGGAATCTTCTTCGGTATGCAAAACGGAAACATCTATTTTTCAATGGCGACGATTATCATATTATTCTTACATTTCTCCAATAGTAAGCTTACGATCGCCGTTTCTTGTTATACGGGAATATTAATGGCCATTCGAATGTATCAATATTGGGGAAAGGGAGAATTGAGTTCCGCCTTTATTTTCGATACGATTCTGAAATTTATCCTCTTTTGCACGCTGGCAATCATCACCGTCCGAGTTCTTACGAGTCATAAGAAGGAAAAAGAGGTTTTTATTCGGGAAATTCATCATCGTGTTAAAAACAACCTCCAAATTCTAAGCGGATTTGCGAACTTACATCAAAACAACGGAGTTAAAGGCGGAGATAAACAGTTAGAAAGTTTTAATGAAAGAATTCTAATGTTGTCCAAAATTCACGATGCGATCTACAAATCCGAAACGGATTACGAGATCGACCTCAATAAGGTTCTCATCGAAATCGTCGGTTTGGTAAGAATTCAAAACGGTCCTCCGATAGAATTGATTCAAAGTAAGAACGCGGCTCCTTTGAGTATAGAAATCTCAGTTCCTTTCGCGATGATCGTGTACGAACTTTTAAATAATGCGGTTCGTCATTCTCGACAAGAGAATCGGGAAAATAGAATCGTAGTTGAATTACATTTTGCAAATCATCGCTACTTTCTTACGGTTTTGGACAGCGGACCGGGAATTCAAATGGAATCGACTTGGACTCAACCGAAAACGACTGGCTTTACTCTGATTTCCATAATGACGCAACAGTTAAAAGGAAATTTTCGATTCGACTCGAACGAATACGGCTCCAAAGCTGTTTTAGAATTTTCGAATCAAGATTTATTCGCAAGTCTACTCCAATAAAAAAATTTAGAATTCTTTCCTATATCAAAGCTAAATTCACGCTTCAAATCTTTAGTATCTTGGATATCCAAGATTTCTCTTCTTTCGGTTTTTCCTTTTCGGCAATGGATCGAATTTTGAAATCGCTCCTTGCATCTCTTTTATTCCACTTCTTGTAGAACGTGGCATTCAGAGGTGCGGTTGGTTTACTGTATTCTTCGCAATGCAAAATTCTTTAGGTGATAAAAAATATGTTGACCGGTCTATTTATATATGATTTTATTTGAGGAATGAGCGAAAAGGGAACGGTATCCAAAGAAAGAATGGTTCGAGCGATGGCTTTATCGTTAGAGACTCGAGGTTATAACGGAACCGGGTTAAACGAAATCGTTGCATTGTCGAAATCCCCCAAAGGGTCCATTTATTTCCATTTTCCCGGAGGAAAAGAGGATTTAGCGGCGCAGGCGATCACTACTTCCGGAAGAGAGTTGGGTGCGATGTTAAGAAGTCTATTAGAGTCTTCTAAAACGACTGCGAGCGGAATCGGAGCGATCTTCAAAGCGCTGGAACGTAAGTTGATCGAAACGGATTTTAGCCAAGGATGTCCGGTCGCGACGACCGCATCGGAAACCGCGTCTCATTCTAATCCGGTAAGCGAGGCGTGTAAAACGGTCTTCGCGGAGTGGAAGGAAGAACTCGAGGAATTTTTTATAAGAACGGGTTGGGAAAGAAAAAAAGCTTCTGAACTGGCCATTTCGATTCTTTGTTTGCTTGAGGGCGCCATTTTGCTTTCTCGAACGAATCGGAGTTCGTATCCGATGAAGTCTGCGGCCAAAACCGCAAAGATATTGATTCAACAAGGAGAATCGGAATGAAACGTTATTGGTTTTATTTTGGAGTTATCGGGATTGTGCTTATGGGGATTTTGTTCGCATTAGGATATCCTAAATTAGTGATCGATGATTCTTTTTTGGTTGGACAGCGAAACCCGAATCCGGTCTCGTTTGTGAATCCGGGAGTCCGTTTTTCGTTTTTAAGAACGGCGACTGCGGATACTTCGGAGGCATTTCTGTATGAAGGTGGAAATCTTTTTAAGAAAAGAATTATCTCTCATTCCGCTTTGCTCGTGGAACATCCGAAAGGAAAATTTTTATTTGATACCGGGTTGGGGACCGATATAAAAGAACAATTCGCTTTAAAACCGATCCATCTAAGAATTCTTATGGCATATAAGGATCATATTCCCGCCGTTGAACTTCTCAAAAAAGAAGGATACGATCCGAGACAAATCGAAAAAGTTTTTCTTTCTCACATGCACTGGGACCACGCGAGCGGCGTAAAGGATTTCCCCTGGGCAAAAGTTTTGACAACTGAAGAAGAGCGTTCCGGCGCCTTTGCTTCCGATACGAGACACGGTTATATTCAGAGACAATTCGACGGAGATCAAATCCGATGGGAGAATGTAAAATTTCAAGACGTTCCTTACGAAACGTATTCTCGAAGTCTGGACCTGTTTCAAGACGGAAGCATCGTGTTTGTTCCAATGGCCGGTCATGGCGGAGGATCGATCGGACTTTTTATCAATCTTTCTCCGAAGCAAAGATATTTTTTCACCGGTGACATCAGTTGGTCTAAGGAAGGTTTTTCGTTACCGGCGCATAAGCCGAGGCTTTCGAGAAGAATCGCCGATAAGGATCCGGAAACTCTCGGGCGGGAGTTGGCACGGGTTCACGATTTGATTGTTCATAAACCGGAGATCCATGTAATTCCCGCGCATGACTCGATCGCTCAAGAGGAAATCGCCAAATTCCCGAATTGGAATCGGTGAGATAAGATTTATCCGATCGGAGTTCGCTTCGTTCGGATTGGATACGAATTCTTCTTGCATCCGAATTTCATCGAATTAAGATCGCCGCCTGTTTTCTTTTTTTCCGGGGCGGGTAGTAAGATGAAGTATGAATGTTTATCGACGGATTTGAAAAACGGAATCTTCGTTGAGACGTTGAATCGTCCTCAAAAATCCAATGCAATCAACAAGCAAATCCGGGAAGAATGGGAAAACGGATTCGATTCCAATCGTGAAAACGATCATGTAAGCGGGATCGTTCTTTCAAATTTAAATCTTCGGAAGTCCCGCAGGTCGCTTTGTATGTTATGCCCGGGTCAAGGGCACACCGGTTCGAGTAATGAAGCTCAGAAACAAAGGGTCATCGAATTCTTTAGTAAAGAGAAGGGAAACTAGGAATATTCAGTTTATATGAAGTATCAAAACGAACTTTCTTCGATCCCATTCCCGAAAGACGATTGGGAAAGAATTCTTGAAAGAAAACTCAGAAAGAGAAAAGGCTTGGTGCCACTCCTAAGTTTAATTTCCGCGTTTGGTTTGTACGGGGGAATGATCTTTTTTCATCAGTTGTTTCAAGACGGTCTCTACTTCGTTCTTCCTTTCTCCGGATTGGTTTTGCATTCCTGGATGATTCTTTTGGTCCACGAGGGTACGCATCGAAACCTTACGCGTTCCTTTGCGGATCGCTGGATTTTAAATCTCGCGAGCGCTTTTGTTTTTCTTCCTTTTTATGGAGAACCGTTTCGAAAGATTCATCTGTATCATCACGCACATACCAACCACGCGGATGATCCTCTTTGGCCGAAATGGAAAAGAAATCTTTTTCTAAAGAATCGAAGATTTTATATTTTCGTAGAGCTGATCCCCTTTTTTTCAAACGTAGCGGCGATCTTGTTTTCCAACCGCGGTCGCGGTGAGAAAAAAAAACGATCCTCGTCGCCCGCTATGCATTCTCGAATTCACTCGATCTTTTTCATCGGGTTTTCGTTTTCGATTTCCATTCTTCTGTATATAAAATTGAATCCGAATCCCTGGTTTATCCTTGGATCTTTTTTATTTGCGAACGTATGGGGTTCCTTGAGGCATTGGTGCGAACATACTGGGATTCGAACGGACTTGGAGAGTAATACGTTTTTCTTTCCAATGGGGTTCGGTATCGGAAATCATGAAACGCATCACGCGGATCCAAGTTTGTCTTGGATTTCGTTATCGTTCGGTTTAAAGAGAAGAGTAAAGACGATGATGATTCGAAATTGTATCGTTGGCATTTGGTCGAATTCGAAATATATACATTACGAATCGTAAAAAATTCACTTTTAGAATTCCATGTCCGTTCTTTCGAAAGGAATGGATATACACATTGGGTTTGTTTAAAAGAAAATTTGTGTTTCTAAAATTTCTTAGGGAATATTTAGATCGGAGGCACCATTCTCAGACTTTGAGCAGATTCCAAAAAAGCCTTGTAATTTGACTGGAATCTCTTAAGAAAGTGGAAAATTCTGAGTTCGCATAACGTTTTTTGAAAATAAGGAAATCGAAATATGTCCGATCATACCTGGATAAGAAATGTTCCTAACACAATCACTTTTTTTAGAATTCTACTTTTCCCGTTATTAGTGTATTTGATCTTTTGCGAGGAAAGGATCGTTTTTTCCTGGGTCTTTTTCTTCGCGTTGTTATCCGACATTTTCGACGGCCTTTTTGCAAGAATTCTGAAGGTTCAATCCGAATTTGGGGCAAAGGCAGATTCAATCGCGGACCTTCTAACCTTTGTGTCCGGAATTTATGGAATTCTAATATTCGAACCTTCTTTTGTATCGAATTATCTGGTTTGGATCTGTTTTGTTCTTGGTTTATATTTTTTCGAGATGATCTTTTCTTTGATAAAATTCTCCTCCATTTCGAGTTTTCATACGTATGCTAGTAGGATCGCCGCTTACTCGCTTGGGATTCTCTTTATGACGCTATTTTGGCTCGGGCCTTGGAGCCCTCTTTTGTATGTCGCCTTCTTTTTCTGTTCATTCGCCTATGTTGAGGAGATCGTAATTTTATTCTACTTAGAGGAACTAAAGCCAAACGTTCGAGGGATGTATTGGATATGGAAAGAAGACAGAAACGTTTTGCAATCTTAAACGGTAAGAGCGGTTCCAAGAATCAATCGGATAATCTAAGTTTAAGAACCTATTTGGAAGGAAACGGAATTCCTTTTGAAGAGACGGATTTTCCGGGACACGCGAAAGAGATCGCGAGAAAACAGTCCGGCGTTTCGGAAATTATCGTAATCGGCGGTGACGGGACCTTACATGAAATTCTTTCTTCTTTGCATTTTCCGTTTCCGAAAATTCGTTTAGTGCCGGCAGGGACCGGCAATTCTCTCGCAAGAGACCTTGGTCTTGGAAGTTGGAAGACATCTTTGAGTAAATTGATCTGGGGAAAAGAACTCACGATCGATCTAATGAGTTTAGAAGTTAAGACAACCGAAGAATGTTTCTCCTGCGTTTCCGCCAGTACCGTTTGTTTCGGCTTTCCCGCGAAAGTAACGGAAATGGCGAATCGATCTTTCAAACGGTTTCGTAAATTCTGTTATCCAATCGCGGCCGGTCTTGGTTCCTTTGTGAATACTCGAGAATCGTATCTGATTTCTTACGATCAGTTTTCTTCGGAGAGGAAAATTCTAACCGGAGGAATTCTTAACAATAGCAAACACGTTGCAAACTTTGTCGCCTTTCCGGACGCGGATCTATCGGACGGGAAGTTCGACGTCGCGGAGCTGGACGCAGGGAGTTTGAAACAAACCGTTCATAATCTTTCCATTTTGAGTAAGACGTATTTTTACGATCCGCCTAATCGACTCAAGGCGACCTCCGCGCAAATAGAATTCGAAATCCCGGGTCTTTTGATGGTGGATGGAGAAATTTACGGAAATGTAATGGAGTTTAGTATGCGAGTCCTTCCTAAGGCACTCAGGATTCACTCTCTTGGATAGAGAATTGAGATCGATCTTTGTTTTTATTCTTTTCGGATTTTCTATCGGCGGTCTCTGGTTTTTTATTTCCGGAAGAAAGAAGGATCGGGAAGAAAAGAGAAGAAGAGGGGCAAAATACTGGTCTTACGCAGGAATCGTTATCGGAACGACGCTTTTAGCAACGTTAGGCGGAATGTATTGGTTCGTCTTTTGCCTGCTTCTTTCCGTCGGAGCGATTGTAGAAGTCGGAAAAACGATCTTCAAGCTTTCCGGAACCGTTCGGATCCCGGTTGTTATGGCGGTTCTTTTGATTTTTCCGCTTTTTTGCGGAAGCGGGTTTTTCTTTTCAAATCGAGTTTTAGTCTTCACATATCTGAGTGTCGCTGTCTTCGACGCGTTTAGTCAACTGACCGGACAGAGTTTAGGGAGAACCAAAATGGCTCCTCAAATCAGTCCTAACAAAACTTGGGAAGGATTTGCAGGAGGTTTCTTTTTTTCTACTTTGTTTGGAATTTTCTTTTTTTGGAGCGGAGAGAAAAGTCTGTTAGAAGTTTTTTTCCTTTCTTTCGGAGTTGCAATCTTGGGTTTGAGCGGGGATTTGATCGCCAGTTGGTTGAAAAGAAAGGCAAACATCAAAGACTATTCCGATCTCCTTCCAGGACACGGAGGGATTTTAGATCGTTTCGATTCTTTGATTTTTACTCTTGCGGTCTTTTCGTTGTTTAGAATTGTCGAATTCTTCTACACTAAGTTGTAACCGTTAGAAGAAAAAATTTATAAAATTATCTTTTCATTAATCCAAATATTCGATTTCAGATTTGTTGGAGCTTTTGATCATAAGAATTTTCGAATTTGTTGTCGAGGAAGAAATTGAATGAACAACGCCAGCTGGGATAAATAGCACTTCTTCTTTCTCAATAAGTAGAGGTTCTTTTTCCATAAGTTTCAATTCTAAATTTCCGCGAATTACATAATAAGCGCAGTCATCTTGTCTAAGTACGAGATTGATTTGGCGCGGAAGTTTAGGAACGTTTAGAACGTTCACATCGATTTTTCCCTTTGCTAATTCGATGGAGAATTTTTTCGAATCAACGGAATTTAGAAAAGTTTGTAGATTGATTTTTCGTAACGGAGACGATTTAGCGGCATACGAATTATCTTTTTGACAGTTAGCAATGCTGAAAGCAAGAGTAATAAAAATTGTAAGACTGTATTTATTCATTTACTATTTTTTATGATTATAAATTCAATAAGGAGGCTTGCTTCAAATAACCGCTCCTTATTGAATTAGATTGATTATTAGAATCCTAAATTGACAGTAACATTCTTACAAGTGATTGCGTTTGTATTCTGATCAACTGAGCAAAACTCTACTTTAGAGTTGGATCTAAACTCTGAAGTTTTATAAAATCTGTAAAAGCCTTTTGGAGTTTTTACGATTTCAGAACTGGCTACTTTTATGCAATTAACTGTCGAGAGAAGTGCAATGAATGTGAAAGAAAGTTTGTATGATATTTTCATTAAAAGATCCTTGATTTTAAAGCTTTGTACTAGGGTTTTTATATTTCTCAGTTACGTCATTGCAACTTAATTCCCCTGTCTTTTCTACAACACACATGTAATCTTCTACATAGTAGGCGTATGGATTACAAACTGCATAAAAGGTCGTTGCAAAAGCGCGCATTGGACAGTAATTTTTGTAAACCGTAATTTTATCTTTATCAAAAACTTGTACTTTTGCGATATGCGTAACACATTGTGAAAAAGAGAAAAATAAACTTGTTAGAACGAGAATTTTGCAGATACTTTTTTTCATCTTATTTGATTCCTTTGATGGTAGCTGGTTTGCAATTTAGTGAATCGTCTGTTTCTATATGGCAAAGAAGAAGTTGACTTGAATAGCGGTTAACATCCATCGGATTCCCTGTGTCTTTATGAGCTACAAGATAAAGGTGGTCTCCGGCAAAGGCCCCCGATCCAACGTGATATGATACACAATTTACAAACAAAAATATGGGAAACAATACTCCCCCAAACTTTATTGAACGCATGAAATCTCCTAAAAATCGTAGTTTGAGTAACTTTTTGTCAAAGATGTTTTTGGTCAATAATTTACATTCTGACTGGATAAGTTTTTGTAGAAGAGCGACAAGATGGCCTAATCTGTGTATCAATATTCTAAATAATGGATAACCTTGTCCTAATGTCGTTTAACAATCCTACTTCAATTCCCCAAAAGACAAAACATTTGTCGGACAGTTGACTACACAAGCCGAACAACGGACGCACTGAACGTTGTCCATCGGGATTCCCTTATTGGCGTAGCTCATCACGTCGATTCCCTGATGACAGACCTTTGTACAGATATTGCAAGAGATACATTTTTTCTTTTCGGAGAAAATTCTAAATCGACTGAACCTTGCGTAGATATGCATGAGCGCGGACAGAGGACAAAAGAATCTGCACCAAACTCGACCGCTCAGAAAAAAGTATGCGCCGACACCGACAACACCAGCTAACATCAAGTCTACGACCACGTCATACACCTTCTTTCCGCTGTCTCCGATGCTTCCCAACACGTGGGTAAAAGGAAACCAAGAAGAAAGAAAAATTTCACTCAATTTCAGAATCGTTATCACGGTCGCAAAAAGAAGAATCCATTGACCCGCGTTTTCCAAACGGTTCGCAAGTTTACCGTGTGGCATCTTGGTTCTTGTCTCGTCGCCTAAGGTCTCGGCAAGACCTCCACAGGAACAAATCCATCCGCAGTAAGCGCCTTTTCCGAAACGGTATACAAGATACGGAATGATTACGAATGTTTGCGCGAGTCCGTATAATAGCCAAAAGGTGGTTATCCCCGAATTGTAAAAAATTCCCATATTCAAAGGCCACGCAAGAATCAAACCGTAAGCATTCCAATAAGCGCCGTAAGGGAAAACCTGCGTTAGTAGAAATCCGTTCGGATCGCCTAATAAACCATGTTGTCCAAGGAAGGGAAGGACGATCTCCGGTAAAAGAAAAAGTGGAAATACTTGAATCAGAATCAAGGTCCACGTTTGTTTTCGAATATACTTTGTGGGTCTTGCCTTCATTCTTCTCAAACCGAAAGTGAGAATGGTGAGCGAATACAAAAGTGTATAATGAAATCCGGGTTGTTTTCCCAAAAACAAAAAATCCAAATATTTACTTCCGATATAGACCGTAACAAAATACGTAGCGGCTGAAAGGATATAAACGTTCTTGAATGTATTCCAGGAATTCGAAAACAATTCCTTTCTTTTTTTAAAGAGGTGAATTCCAAAAGGTATTCCCAGGACAAAAAAAGCGACTAAGGATCCGAGTGCTATCGACGAATAGGTTTTGCTTCCGTAGAAGGAGGCTTTACCGAAATAGACAACGTTCGCGAAAAGAATCATTTCTATAAAGCCGATCCAATCCCAAAAGCGTTTTTGATTTTGGATCCGTAGTCCGACTTTTTTTAGAAATTCTATCGGTGCGCTCGAACCGATTTGAACTAAGACGCTCGAATTAGGAACGCTTTGAACGTTCGGACTAGCGTTGTTTGGATCCGTATTCCGAAGTTTGACTTCTCTTTCGCCTATCTCTTCGACCTGGCTCCCGCCTAGGAATTCTATCTTTCCTCTTTGAACAAGAGATTCTAATTTTTCCTTATTCTCCGGTTTAGGTCGGACTAATTCTATTCCTCGATAAGAAAGACGTGTGGAGTTCGCATAATCACTGATTGCGATGGCCGCTTCGATCGCGGAATCCCCGCCGCCGACGACAAGGACGTCCTCTTTTGAGAAATCTTTCGGATCGATCAAACGATGAAAGACTTTCGGTAATTCTTCTCCAGGGACCTGGAGATTTCTTGCGTCCCCGCTTTTCCCGATTGCAAGAATGATTTCCATAGTACGAAAGATAGTCCCGTCCTCGCATCCCACGGAAAAGCCGACTTCTTCTTTTTGAATCTGAGTCACTCTCGCTCCGATTTCTATCGGAAGATTCCATTTTTTGAGGGAAGATTGAAGATCCTCTAAAAGACTTTCCTTAGTTCCGTTTAGAATATGAATTTCGGAATTTGTTTCCAGATCTTCCGGTTCCGCAAAAATCGGTTTTCCTTTCGGATAACTTTTGATTGTATGAAATAAATCATTGGATTCTAATATAATAAAATTATAATTTAATTTTTTGAGCTCGATCCCTGCCGAAACGCCAGCGGGGCCGGCACCTACGATCAGAACGTCATAGACGGGATTATCCTTTTTTCCGGACTGTTTCGGAATTTGCCTTCTCTGTTTGATTTCCTGGACAACTTTGTATCCGCTTTCGACAGCGAATTTAAGAAGGGGAAGGCCGGTCAAATCGCCGATCACCCGAATTCCGGGAACCGAACTCTCGAAGGAATCGTTTATTTCCGGATAGACTTCGACCGGACCTTCGGGGGCGTTGTTGTGCAACCAAGAAAAATAACGGGAGAGGAGAGGAATTTGCATCTTCATTGCTTTGCCTTTCTATTTCCGGAGATCGGATTCTGTTCTGAACACAAGTAAAAGTCGACGATCGGTTCTGTATAAGATTCTATCTTACTTTCAAAAAGTTACAAGGTCTTTTTATGATCCGGCGTGTAGGAATCGAAATAAATTAGATATTTCTAATATATTGTTCCGTTTGACCAAACTTTGATTTGGGCTCAAATTCAGGAAGGAAGAAGATTCGGCTTCTTCTTTCATTGATGAACGTAGTCCATTCCTAATTTTATCCTTAGACGGGCTTTAAGTCCGTATCAAGCGGTTTTTTTCAGAAAGGACTTTGTTGGAACCTTCATCGAAGGTTTTCGGATTTCAACGGACTCGATTCTTTAGAAAGAAAAAGTGGAAACACCCTCGTTTCCCGATCTCGGGAGGACATATTCAAAAAAAAGAATATTCCTTCGTTGCCGGAATTCGGATTCTAATCTAAAAGTGAGAAGGGGGAAAATTGCCGAATTTTGAGGGAAAATTCGGTATGGAGCTTGTCGGGATCGAACCGACGACCTTCTGAATGCAAATCAGATGCTCTCCCAGCTGAGCTAAAGCCCCTTATCAAATACCGGATGGGCCTGATGTGATTTGAACACATGACCCCACGCTTATCAAGCGTGTGCTCTAACCAGCTGAGCTACAGGCCCGGTAAGAGACATGTTTTTAATTGAGTTCTCAAAAGCAACAGTTTTTTAAGAAAAAAACGTTCTCGGTTTTCAAACTAGAATCCGTCTCTCCGATAAACTCGGATCTGATGATCTAAGAAATCCGAAATTACAAGATATCGATTATCGGGTGAAACATCGAGGCCGGTCGGTTGATTTCCCGCTTCCCAAAATTCTTTTACCGTATCCGTTGCTGTATCGATGACGTAAACCCTTCCTAGAACAAGACCTTTTTTGAGATAACCTTCCGTCGGATTGTTCGGGCCTCGGCAGGAAACGTAGAGATACTTTCCATCGGGAGAAAGTGCAATCGTATTCGGTTTATCGAATACGGGAATCGTCTTCTGAACCTTCTTTTCTTTGAGATCATAGACTTCGATTTTGCTACAACACATATCGGAAACGTAGATTTTGTTTTCCACCGGACCGGGAACGATATGTCTTTTGTTTCCGGGCGGCCCGATCGTATCGATGAGCTTTTCCTTTTCCATCGAGTAGATCCCGAGTCTTCCTCCGCTCGATTCCTGATTGCTTGCGGAGAACTGCGCGATATACAATTCCTTTCCATCTTTGGAAAGAAGAAGTCCTCTCGGAAGTCCGATCTTGTCCGTCTTTCGGATTTCGGTTTTTGTCTTTCTATCGATCACGGAAATGTCTTCGCTGATCCAATTGGAACAATAGACGAGATCTCTCGTAGGGTCGTAGAGAAGAATTTTGGACCATTTCCCGGTAAGATCCACTGTCGCTTTGTACGCGAGAGTTTTTAAATCGAATACGTGAACCGCGTTCGCCTGCATCTGGCTTACCCAGAGTTCGTTGTGTTCGGGAATTGAGATCGTTTCGACAAAGCCGAGTTTCTTTTTGTATTTTTCCGGAGGAGCGAGACGAACCGTTTCTCCCGTTTTGATGTCAAGGACGTCCATTCCTTCGTCTTCTAAGAGTGGAATCGCAAGTCTCGTGTTATCGATAAAACGTACACTCTTAGGTTGCATTCCCGTTTTTAAGCGCATCGTAAAACGATGCGTTACGCCTTCTTTGTCCAAGGCGATGAGTTTTTCGCTTAAGTCCGCCGCGCTCTTCGCATAATAAGAAGAATTTTGAAAACCGGGAGAGGAAAGTTTTAACTCGATTCCCTTTTCGTCCTTGTAAACGGGAACTTCCATCTCGACAAGCGCGATATTCTTATCCGTTTCCAAAACTTTAAAAGGAAGAATTTCTTCCCCCGTTTTTACGACCGTTCCTTTGTAAGGATGGATGCTGAACTTGACGGAGGTGGTTCCGCTTTTCTCGCGATTGGACGGAGACGAAATTAAAGAGGAATTCCCGCTCTCGCAACAGACAAGAAAGAGAAAGATGGGGATGAGTAGAAACGTTTTCGATTTGAAAAGCGGCTTCTTAAACTTTGAGTTCACTGGACACTCCTGGGAACGGTTTCTTTTTTTGTGGAATTTGATTTCCGAGAATTAGATTGATCCATCGGAAAGGACGTATTAGAAAATGATAGAATGCTAATGTGATGGAAAGGACCAGAAACAAGTGAAGTAGGAATTTTCCGGCGATTCCTAAGGAACTATGAACCACGTAAAATCCCGCGAGCAAAGAAACAGGATGATGTACTAAATAAATCGGCAAACTCGCGGTTCTCATATATTCCGTATATGTGTTCTTAAAGTCGAAAAATTTTTGGAAAATTCCGATCAAAAGTCGGATGAAGAGCCAACCCGTCGCACACTTCAAAAAGATATGAAGGACTCTTCTCCAATTTCCCGTATAACCGAAGTAAGACCAAAAAGGATCGATTCTACTGATCTCATAAAAACCCCAGAAGCTTAACAAAGCGAGAGTTCCCCAGATCCAAAATTTATCGGATTGCGGTTCCAAAAGTAGATTCTCCTTGGAAATGAGAAGGCTTCCGCAAAGAAAAAAGGTATAGTTGTAAACGAAGTTCACCGGTTCGATCGCGTACCAGGAATCGTCTTTCATATAAAAAAGATTGATCAAGCAAGTTCCTACGACGCTGATCAAAGTGAAGATCGAGATCGTTTTGAATTCTTGATAGAATGTCTTTTGCTCGGGTTCTCTTTTTAGAAACGAGGAAAGAGGAAGGGTGATTTTTCGGATCAGAAGATGTAAGACCGTGAATAGGATTAAGAAGTAAAGAAACCAAAGGTGGGAAGGGCGTATATTCCCATTTAAGAAAATTCTAAAATAGAAATCCAAGTAGGAAGGTTTTTCACCAGCCTGCAAAAGGGAGACGAAGGATTGCATCGGTGCGAAGAGTAAAATTCCGATAACGGTGGGAATGAATATTCGAAAGATCCGCATCTTTAGAAATTCTTTGAGAGACTTGGATCGAAAGATGACTTCCGTGAAATATCCGGAAAGAAAGAAGAATAAGGGCATTCTAAAAACGTGCACCCATTCTCCGAATACGTCGAAGACTTCGGATCGTTCCTCGTTACGAAGCGGGTATTTGATTTCCGCCGCGTAGACGATCGCTACGTGAAATACAAGTCCGAGCAAAAGGGCAAAGGAACGGAGATTGTCTAAGTAAAAGAGTCTTTTTTTGTGTTTTTCTTTTACTTCTAAGAATGGCTTCGAGTTCAAGCATCCACCGTATATTTAAAAAGGGCTTCTCTGATGATCAAACTGGAAGGATCTTCTTTCGGTTGTTCGACCATTTTGTCTTTTACTAATAGGCTGATGGAATGTACCAAATCCTGATGCTCCAAGCCTACTCTTAATATCGCCCATTTCATAAAATGATTGAGATGAATTCTATAGGAGGTTCCGTCTTGTTCTCCGTGCGTTTGCGAAAAGTTGATCAGGGCGGAAGTGACAAGATTCTTTTTATCCGCCTTCAATAAGGATGCGATTGTTTTATTGGTTTCTCTCAATCGGGAAGAAAGTATTTTTACGACCTTCATCGAAAAACCGGGATTGGTTTGTATAAGATTAAAAAAAGCGCCTTCGTTGATCGCGATGAGCGAAACATCCGTTCTTGCGACCGCTCTCGCGCTCCGAGGAGTTTTGTCGATCAGTGCCATTTCGCCGAACATATCTCCCTCTTTTAATTCTACGAGGAGTTTATAAGCTTCCTTTACTTTTTTGTGAATGCCTACTTTTCCCTTCACGATCAGATACATTACTTCCGCATCCTGATTCTCTTCAAAGATAATGTCGGATTCTTTGTATTCAACGCCCAGTTTATGGACCATGGATTCGGATATTTTCATAGTTCTTTGCGGACCTTATTTATAATCTGATAAGAATTTTGTTTTTAGAGAAATTCATAAATTCTTTCGTGAGGTCTGCACCAGCTTGGTAGGGCGTGGAACCAGAATCAATCAAAATCTACGTTTCTATTTTCAGAGATAAAAGCGAAGATTCTTCTTTTGACTCTTCTTTGATTTTTTTGGCGAATCATAGAATGAATAGAAACTTATAATTAAGTAAAATCAAGTTGACTCTTCTTTTGTCTCCGTTATTTCTTTGGGGTCTTTCAAGCGACAAGGGAGGAAGCATGAACCGGACTCGGATTCTTGCCGTTTTTTCAATTCTTATCTTATCCGGAATCGGGTATTCGTTTTTTACACCTTCTCCAATCGACCCCGTTGCTTACGATCCTCCTATTCCTCCTTTGATGGAAGGCGCGTTTGCACCTAACCAGTTGTTAGTGAACGCGGAACTGATCGCGCCGGGAAAACTTCAAGGTCCGGAGGACATGGAAGTGGATGATCATGGAAACGTCTTTACTTCTTGTGAAAACGGAAAGATCGTACATATTTCTCCCGAAGGAAACGTCAAAGCCTACGCGGCCACCGGAGGAAGACCCTTGGGTAACAAACTTCTTTCGGACGGGCGTTTGATCGTCGCCGATGCGGACAAAGGTCTTCTGGAGATTGGAAGGAAAGGGGAGATTAAAGTTCTCACCACGGAAGCGGAAGGTGTTCCGTTTCGTTTTACGGACGATCTCGACGTCGCAAAGGATGGGACCGTTTACTTTTCGGACGCCTCCGATAAATACGGGAGTCAGGAATATCTCTACGACTTGATGGAAGCGAGACCGAACGGAAGACTCTTACGATACGATCCATCCACCGGAAGAACGGAGGTTTTGTTAAAAGAATTATACTTTGCGAATGGAGTCGCTCTTTCCCAAAACGAGGATTTCGTTCTGGTGAATGAAACGTATCGTTATCGAATTCGACGTTACTGGTTAAAAGGACCGAAAGCGGGTCAGAACGATTTTTTTATCGAAAATCTTCCGGGTTTTCCGGACAACATTTCCTCCGATGGAAACGGAACTTTTTATCTGGCGCTTTTTACGGTTCGAAATTCATTGATGGATTCCATTCTGCATCCTCGTCCGGGTTTGAAAACATTCATCGCAAAACTTCCGAAATTTCTCTGGCCCAAAGCGCAACCGTACGGATTCGTTCTTCTTTTGGATGAAAACGGTACGCCGCTTCGTAGTTTTCAAGAACCCAGTGGAAAACATTTGAAAGCGATCACTTCCGTAAAATATAAAAATGGTTTTCTCTATTTAGGGAGTCTTCACAATGATCGAATCGGAAAATACAAATTGAACCCGTAGTTGAGAGAGATTGCGGAGAAGATTCCATCAAGAAATAAGAATGAAGAAAAAAAAGAAATTTCCTTTCGAAACCGAGGCGACCCTTCAGCTGATGTCCGCGATTTCCGACCCGGTAAAACTCAAAATCGCTAAAATTCTTTCCTGTCATCGCGAGGTTAAAGCCGGAGATATCGCAAAAGAATTCGATATTTCTAGAACGACGATCTCTCATCATCTAAACAAGATGAAACTTCTAAATCTTGTTTCATCCAGGAAGGAAGGAAAAGAAATCTATTACTCCGTTGATAAGACGTTGATCGTAGATACTCTAAAAGAAGTTGTAAAATTTTTAGAAGCCTAAAAAATTTGCGATATGTCGATGAGTGTGAACATATAAATATATAAGTCGCCGATATCAAAGGGGAGGAAGGATGGATTTTACAATACCGCCGGAAGTGGAAGAGGTTAAAAAGAGAGTTCGCGATTTCGTGGAAAACTACGCGATTCCCGCCGAGGATCATTACGATTACGATCACGGAAGAATGCCGGAAAAAATCACGGAAGATCTCCGTAAAAAAGTAAAAGAACTCGGACTCTGGACTCCGCATCTTCCTAAGTCGGAAGGCGGACTCGGCTTGGACATGGTGGGAACCGCCATCATCTTCTCCGAACTCGGAAGATCTCCGATCGCACCGTATCTCTGCAACTGCGACGCACCCGACGAAGGGAACATGCATCTTCTGCATATCGCCGCGAACAAAGAACAAAAAGAGAAATATTATTATCCTTTAACTCAGGGAAAAATTCGTTCCGCATTTGCGATGACCGAACCTCCTCCCGGCGCAGGGGCCGATCCTCAAACCCTTTTTACAAACGCCGTCAAAGACGGAAACGAATACGTGATCAACGGACACAAATGGTATTGTACGGGTGCAAACGGCGCTTCGTTTTTGATCGTAATGTCCAAGGTGGCCGATTCTTTTAGAAGAACCACGATGTTCTTGGTTCCGACGGATACTCCGGGTTATACGATGGTTCGGGAAATCGGAGTGATGGGTTCTCACGGGCCCGGCGGTCATTGCGAATTAAAATTCGAAAACGTAAGAGTTCCAGAGTCTGCGATTCTCGGAAGAGTTGGCGAAGGTTTTAAATGGTCCCAAGAACGTTTGGGTCCCGCTCGTCTAACGCACTGTATGCGATGGCTCGGACTCGCGAGAAGATCCATAGAAATCGCAAGAGAATACGCGCTCAAAAGACAGGTCTTTGGGCAAAGAATCGCGGATCACCAGGGAATTCAATGGATGTTCGCTGAATCCGCGCTTGAAATAGAATCGGGATATATGCTGACTCTCAAGGCCGCCCATACTCTCAGAGCGGGAGAAGACGCAAGACTAATCATCTCGATGGCGAAATGGAGCGTGTCAGAAACCCTTTGCAAAGTGATCGATCGAGCGATTCAGATCTGCGGGTCCCACGGTTACGGACGAGATATGAAGTTGGAGCTTTTTTACCGGGACGCGAGAGCCGCAAGAATCGCCGATGGACCGAGCGAGGTTCATAAGATGGTGATCGGACGAAATCTGGTCAGCGGCAAACACGAATTTTAGAATATTAGAATTTACTAAAAATATGAACGATACAGAATTAAAAAACGTTTTGGAAGTATATCTTTCCGGACGATTGAAGGGAAAGACGGAGATTCAGGCGATGGTCTCTTTGAGCGGGGGAGCCTGCCAGGAAAATTTTTTGGCGGAACTCAAGGTCGAGGACGGACCGGAAAAGGGATCGTATGAAACCGTATTTCGAACGGACAAGGGCGCGGCTTTATTGGCTTCCCTGAGTCGTGAAGACGAATTCGGGGTTTGTGATCTCGCTTACAAAGCCGGAGTCAAAACTCCGCGACCTTTTTGGCTTGAAACCGATCGATCCGTAACCGGAAGTCCGTTTTATTTTATGCAGAAAATCTCCGGTAAGGCGACCGGAAGATATATCGTAAAGGACCCTTCGCTTAACAAAATTCGTAAACAACTCACGTTGGACCTTGCGGAAAATCTCGCGAAGATTCATTCCGTAAAACCGGAGAGCTGTAAGGACGAGAAGTTAAAAAAAGTTCTTTGGATGGGACAAGATTCGAAAGATAAGACCGTCGCTACCGGATCGATTCATTCTCTTCGTTTGGAATTGGAAAAAAAGACGGAAAGTTATCCCGCTATGGAGATGATTCTCAACTGGCTTGAGAAAAACGCCAAGCCTTCGGACAACGTCGTTCTTATCCATGGAGACTTTAGGACAGGGAATTTTATGGTCACTCCGGACGGTCTCCAAGGAATCGTAGACTGGGAATTCGCGCACTGGGGGGATCGTCACGAAGATCTCACTTGGCTTTGTATGAGGGACTGGAGATTCGGAAAATTGAATAAGGAAGCGGGAGGTTTCGCCGATCGTTCTGAATTCTACGAAGCGTATGAAAAAGCCTCGGGCGTGACTCTGGATCCTTCAATGATTACCTATTGGGAAGTGATGGGAAATCTTAGATGGGCGATCGGTTGTATCGGTCAATCGGAAAGACATCTTTCCGGAAAAGATAAAGGAATCGAATTGGCCGCAATCGGAAGAAGGGCGTGCGAAATGGAATACGAAGCGATGAGGATCATAGAAAATGCAAGATAAGCCGAGCTCGACGGATCTTCTGGAAGCGATTCAGGATTTCCTAATGAAGGAAGTTCTTCCGCAGTTTAAGGATAAGGATCTTTTATCCTATAAAACATTAGTAAGTTGGAATATGTTAGGGGTGATCTCCAGAGAAATCCGTTCCGGAGAAGAGTCGCTCGACAAAGAACTTCTCAGACTTTCCAAACTCTTAAAAAAGGCAACTTCGTTCCCTTCCACTCTCAACGAAAAAAAGAATCTCGCAAATACATGGAACTTAGAGCTTCGCGATAGAATCAGAAAGGAAAAGTTATCCATCGAGGATTCCGAATATTGGAATCACGTTAAGGAGACGGTGAGAGAAAAGGTAGAAGTGACCAATCCTAGATTCACTACGGAAAGTTAAGAAAGAATTCATGTCCGTCGTTTATCTTGTTCGTCATGGTCAGGCCAATTCTCAAGGATCGGACTACGATCTTCTCACTTCTCACGGAAAAAAACAGGCCTTCGCTCTGGGTCGTCATATGGCGACTAACGGAGAAATTCCGGATCGAATCATCACCGGAACCATGCGTAGACATTTAGAAACCGGAGAATCGTTTTTGGAAGGAGTGAAGTCGGTCGTGGGGCAACAGGAAAAATTCTCCATCGAATCCTTTTTGCATAGAGATTCAGGTTGGAACGAATTCGCACCGGAACTCTGGGGTTCTTATTCCAAATTGATCGCGTCTCGGCGAACCGACTTCGAAAAGACCCTCCTCCAGTTCGGCAAGGTTCGACTCAAGGGAGGAATTCGATCCGCGGCTTTGTTCTTTAAATTGACCGAGGAAATTCTCAAAATCTGGAAAGAAGGAAAGGACACTCCGGAAGGGATCGAGACTTTTTCCGCTTTCGAGAAAAGAGTATTCCATTCTTCTAATGTTTGGTTTTCGCCTTCCGATAAGGAACGAAGTTTTATCTTCACATCGGGGACTCCTATATCTTTAGTATTGAATCGGCTTTTGCGTCAGGATGAGGATTGTTTCGCCTGGATGCCTTGGATTTGGAATACTTCCGTCAGCACGTTTCGTTGGGTGAGAGGAAAGTATCTTCCTGTTTCGATCAACGGAGTTCCTCATCTCTTCGAAAAAAGCGATCGTACTCTCTTTTAGTTTATTTTCTTAACTTTTTGAGTTAGAATTATTTTTTTGAAAGTCCTATCTATGAGAAAATGGATCGACGGAAAGAATGATTCACATTCATACTGTTCGTCGTTTGTGAGCGACTGATGCCAATACAACAAAGTCATTCTCGGACTTCGATACCCAAAGTCGGAATTTGGATATTTTGGATGAGTTCGATCCTTGTATTCGTTTCCTTTTTAGGAAATTACCACTATGAAGAACGAAACACGGATAGGCTGATCGATAATATTCATTGGACGATTTCCTACGTTTGTGCGGCGGTTCTCGCGTGGATCGGCTACATCGCCGCGGAAGGAGGGATTCATCGTTTTCGACTTTGGTTTGCTCTTGGTCTTTCCGCAAACGCACTCGGACAACTTTCCTGGGCGATTCAAGTTTATTTAGATTACTACGTTACGCCCACTCCGAGCGATTATCTTTTTCCTCTGGTTGCTCCCTGTTTTGTGATCGGTTATTCCATTATAGTTATTGAATGTAATAAGGAGAAAATACGAGCGGTTGTACTCGACGCGCTCGGATTGACCACTGCGATTCTTACACTTTCTCTGGCATTGTATCTGCCGCAGAGGGAAGGTGTGAGTATTCCCCAACTTCTTCCGTTGATCAATCATCCCGTTTCGTTTTTGACCGCCGCCGCGTTAGGACTTCTTTTGATCCCGCTTCTTCGTCTTCAACCGGATCGTTATTGGTTTTTATTTTTATTAGGAACCTGGGGCACCGGTTTTTGTTGGTTGGTGTGGAACGCTCTATTTATATCCGAGATTCCTCCGGACGGAACTTTGCTCAACGCCTGTTTTTCGATTTCCGCACTCGTGATGGGCTACGGATCTTTGACTTGGTTTCCTAGATTCAACGAAAGTCCGGTTTGGGAAAGAAGATACGAAGCGGCTCTAAGGCTCCTTCCTTTGTTTGAAGTCGTGGCGAGTTCGATCACGATCGTACTCGCGGGAACTCTTCCAGGATTTCCGCAAGGCGTGAGAATCGTGGCTTGGACCGGAACCACGATCGTGGTTGTGATTGCGAGTGTGAGACAAAGTTTTCTCGTAAGCGAGATGACGGAGACGGAACAAAAAATCCGATCCATCAACGAAGATTTGGAAGGAATCGTCGCAAAAAGAACGGAAGAATTAAGAACCGTAAATCAATATCTCATCTCAAAAAACGACCAAGTTCTCAAAGCGATGGAAGAATTGAGAAACGCACAGGCGCAATTGATTCGTTCCGAAAAAATGGCCGTGCTCGGACAATTGGTAGCGGGCATCGCCCACGAACTCAACACCCCATTGGGTGCGATCGTTTCTTCCAATGAAGGAATTCGTTCGGTCCTGTACAATTCCTGGGAAGGATTACTTCGAGATTATTCGGGTTTTACGGAGTCCGAAAAATCGATATGGGAAATCTTGTTCGCAAAAGGAATCGCTCCCAGGGAATTTTACGATACGAAAGAGGAAAGAAGTAAAAGGAAAAAAATCTCCATTTTGTTAAGCGAACAGGGAATCGGGGAGGCGTTGCGTATCGCGGATATCCTTACGGACTTGGGTATGAGTCCCGAAGACGTAGCGGAAATTTCGAAAAATATAAACAAAGAAGACAATCTTCTTTTGATCGCACAGAATGCGCTTTCACTTTCGAGTCTTGCTAGGGCGAGTTTTACGATCGAAAAAGCCGCCGAAAAAGCTTCCCTAGTGATTCAGGCGTTGAAGGAATACGCGTATAAGGATCGTTCCGGAACTGTGATGACTTTCGTAGACATTCGAAAACAACTGGAAACGGTTCTTACTCTTTATTATTCTAAATACAAGACGGAAGTGGAAGTCGAAAGGGATATGCCAGAAATATCCATGGTATGGGGAAACGCCGAAGCTCTCACCCAGGTATGGACGAACATCATCGGTAACGCGCTTTATGCGATGAATTACAAAGGGAAACTGAAGATATCTTGTAAAGAAACTCCGAAGACTTGGGTCGTATCGATTTCGGATAGCGGAGGAGGAATCGAAGACACGATTCGTGATCGTATCTTCGAACCTTTTTTTACCACAAAACCTTCCGGCGCGGGAACAGGACTCGGTCTGGATATTTGTAGAAGAATCATAGAAGATCATAACGGGAAGATCTCCTTCGAAACTTCAAAACACGGGACCACTTTTTTTGTGGTATTGCCGATTTCGAACCAAAGGTCCGATTCTGAGTAGAATTCTATTTTCCTAATATAGCTTGGCCTTTCTTTCTGAGTTCTTCCTCGTCTTTTTTGTATTCCACTTTATTCGGAATATCTTTTCCTTTAATAAAAGCGGGACGTTTTGCCAATTCCTCATCCCAGCGTTTTAGATTCGGAAATTCATCCAGAGAAATTTCAATATAGTCGTGAACGTTCACCCAAGGCCAGGTCGCAATGTCCGCGATGGAAAGTTCGTTTCCTCCGAGGTATTTCGCCTCACCTAATCTGCGATCTAGAACGGAATAAAGACGTTTGGTTTCATTTTGATATCTCGCGATCGCAAAAGGAATTTTTTCGGGAGCGTATTTTAAGAATACTCCGGCCTGACCTTGCATCGGGCCGACGCCGCCCATTTGAAACATCAACCACTGGATCGCGACGCTTCTTTCCTTCGGATCTTTTGGTAAGAGCTTTCCCGTCTTTTCAGCCAAGTAGAGAAGAATTGCTCCGGATTCAAAAACAGGAAAGTCCCCGTTGTCTTTATCGATGATCGCCGGGATTCTTCCGTTCGGATTGATCTTTAAAAACCATTCTTCCTTCTGTTCCAATTTGCCGAAATCGATCGGGTGAACTGTATAAGGAATTCCTAATTCTTCTAACATGATGGAAGCTTTCCTTCCATTCGGGGTCGACGCCGTATATAATTCTATCAATGACTTTCTCCTTTTGTTTCCGGAAATCCGTACTGATTATTTTAGTTAGACTTTCTTAAGTCAGGTTGTATCCAAAAAAGTTACAATTTGTGAGAAGAAGAATTTTGAAATGTCCGATTTCCCTTTAGAAACCGTTCAAGTAACAATGAACTTGTAAGCGAGGCCTTCTTTTAAACATTGGATTTATGGCTTGGATCTATCTCATCGTTGCTTCCGCTTTTGAAATCGGTTTTACTACTTGTCTGAAACTTTCCGAGAATTTTTCAAAGCCGATTTGGACCGTCGGTTTCGGAATTTCGGCGGTCTTGAGTCTCGTATTCTTAAACAAAGCGATTCAAACGATTCCTATCGGAACGGGCTACGCGGTGTGGACCGGATTGGGCGCGGTAGGAACGGTAATCGTCGGGGTTGTTCTTCACGGGGAACCTTTGGACTTCTGGAGAGGTTTTTTTCTATCCACATTGATTCTTTCCGTATTCGGTCTTAAATTCCTCGTCTCGGAATCTTGATTCTAAAAACTTAGTTTTATAGAACATTCTAAAATAAGAATATTCTATAAAATGAATGGATCATTTCTCTTTGGACTCGAAAGGCGGGGCCGATCCGGGAATAAATCTTGAGAGGAACGTAGATTTCCAGGATTCAATTATAATTTTTCGATCGAAATCGAAATCGAAAAGAATCGAACCGTTTCGTTGCGGAGAAAAGGTTTGGAAACAAAGAGAGGGTTTTGTTTTTTTACGATTCTTTGAGTTCGGCGTTTGCTTTTTGACGTTTCAGACGCTTCCGGATTTCTTTCCCTCGCTTCTGGTTGACTTCCAAGACTTGGAGAAGAACGTCGATGGGGAAGACGGTTCCTTGGAACATTCTACGCATCGTTCTTTCGGACATATCGTACCAACGAGCTTTGGAAGAAACTAAAAGTTCCCCAGTTTTGGAAAGATGAATGCTCGCTTTCGTATAAAGTCTTCTTCTTCGAACCATCGTCACCCAACAACGGACTTCGACTTCTTCCTGAAGAGGAACCGCTTTGTGATAACGCATATACAGTTGATCGGTCATAACGAAATGCCCGAGATGAAAACAAAGAACACCTTGCGCTTCATCAAGAAGAGTCGCGAGCACTCCACCGTGTGCGTAACCGGGCGCGCCTTCGAACGATTTTTCTATCTTAAACGGGAATCGAACTTCTCCACTTTCTTCGTGAAAGGGAAAACTCGCGTGGATTCCTTTCGGATTATCCGGACCACAACCAAAACAGTTTTTATGATGCCAGTCTTGACCGTTCTGACTGGCTCTGATCTCCCGGTAGATTGTCTCAGGTTCCATTATTTTCCTCCGGAAGAAGTTTCGATTCTTACCTTCGTAGTCCACGAACAAAGAAAACGTTCTTCTTCCATGAAAAAATTCGAGGGTATGGATTCAAGTGAGAAAAGCGCGAAAATTTCGGAGTTCCTAAACGTTCGTTTCTATGGACTCGAATTCATTTGGATTAGAATTTTCATTCTTTTTCAATTCACCTTGACTGAGAGATTTGGGATCTTAATCTACGTTGCGTTTTATCAAGGGAGAATTTTTATGAAAGCCGCAATCTTAGAATCCGGAAAACGAAGCTTAGAGATCCGAGACATCTCGGTGCCAAGCGTGGGGCCGGGACAAGTAAAAGTAAAAATCAAAGCGTGCGGAATCTGCGGCTCCGACGTTCATCTCGTCGTGCATGGAACGCTTAAGTGCAAACACTTTCCGAGAGTTCCCGGTCATGAATCCTCCGGAGTGATCGAAGAAGTGGGTGAGAATGTAAGTCGCTTTAAAAAAGGAGACCGAGTTGTGATCGCGGCAGGAACTTCCTGCGGTGTTTGCGCTTATTGCAAAGCCGGACATGAAAATCTTTGTAAAGAATTGGGGGTATTCGGCTTTGACCGGGATGGAAGTTTCGCCGAATACAACGTAGTCGAGGAGCGTTATCTTTATGCGTTGCCGGATGCGATTCCCTTCGATCAAGGTGCGATTCTTGCGGATGCTGTCTCAACTCCCTATCACGCGATTCGATATCGGGGGAATATCGTAGACGGAGATACGGTTGCCATTTTCGGATGCGGCGGTTTGGGAATTCACGCGGTCGCTGTGGCAAGGGCTCTTACGAGTGGAAAAGTGATCGCGCTCGACGTCGACAAAGGACCGCTTGAGAACGCCGCGAAATACGGCGCGGACGAAGTGATCAATCTCAAAGAAGTGAGAAATCCGGGAAAGGCATTGAAAGAAGTGAGTCAGGGAGTGGATCTTCTCGCGGACTTTTCCGGTTATATGTCCAATGTCGAAGAATCGTTGCGGGCGATGAATCCCGGAGGAAGAATCGTACTCGTTGGAATCGGAAGACAACCGTTAAAATTTCAAATCCCGTTTATACTCATCGAAAAGATGATATCGGTTTCCGGATCCTATGGTTCGGACAGAAGAGCGATTCCGGAGTTGATCGATTTATATTTGAAAGGAAAGATCAATTTGACACATTCGATCACTTCGCATCATCCATTAGAAGATTTGAATGAATGTCTGGAGGCTTTGGATGAAAGAAAGGGGAATCCGATCCGATTTATCATCGAACCGAGTTAAGGATCGTTTCTTCGTCGCGTAATCGAGTTCGGTTTAATAAAGAAAACAATCAGTTCGACCCATTCTTAAATTTTGAGAATTCGAATTTTAAAAATGGATCGAGTTTCCGTTAATGCGCGTTAGGCGGCAACCTTTCCGATTTCGATCGCTTCCTTTACCGGAATCAGCTTTCCGGTTTTGACGTCGTAGACATATCCGTAGATCGGAATGTTCTGAGGAACCAGAGGATGATTTCGAATCCGTTTTACGTCGTCGATTACGCTTGAGAATTCGTCGGGAAACGTAAGCCAGTCTACAAATTCCGCTTCTTTGGAACCGGGACCTTTCCCCACATCTTTCCATCCTGCTTCCGTAAGTTGAGCGGTTTCCAGGCTATTGGAGAGAAGATTACGAATGAGGACGTCTGTGAAAAGCGCCATTCCACAATTCGTATGATGGATCACGAACCATTCTTTTGTTCCCAGCAGTTTGTAGGAAATCACAAGGGAACGAATTGCGTCGTCGGATGCTCTTCCGCCGGCGTTTCGAATTACGTGAGCGTCGCCCTCGGAGAGGCCGGCGTATTTTGCCGGATCCAAACGGGCATCCATACAAGTGAGAATGGCAAATCTTCTCGCCGGTGGAAGCGACAAGTTTCCTTTTTCACCAAAATCCTTGGAATACTGTGCATTTGCAGATTCCACTTCTTGTACTAATCCAGACATTGTTTTTGTCCTCCGAAGAATTTATTTCGTTATAACGGATAATAAATCTAGTATAACAAATAAAAGTCAAATAAAAAGGAGAATTTATTCTGATATTCGCAACCTTTTTTCCAGTAGGATTGGTTTGAATCGCGAGAGTCTGTTTTATCGTGAATTCTTTGCATGGAAAGTGGGAACTCCTATTTTGCCGGAACTGCGGGGAGTTCTTCATTTCTGTAGCGATCGTTATAAAAATCTTGCTTTTTAAAAATTGGGATTTAGGGTAGGGAGAATTCTTTCGTAATATATATCATTCGTTATATAAAGGTGATTTTGTGAAAACTCTGATTCGGAAACTCTTTCTTCCCGGTTCGGCTCTTATTTCCGTCCTTCTCGTATTGCCGGTCTTAGGCGCATTCTCCTTGAAGGATATTCCTCATTCGATCGGGCCGGATGGAAGAGAAATCTCAAAACAGTTTCTCGGGTTTTTAAGGGGAGTTGCTAAGAAGGTTCAGTATGACGGAAGAGCATTAGAATTTCATAATTATATCGAGGCGTCTTTGGAGAAGTTCGAGTTGAAGAAACTCTATAACTCGGAATTTCTTCAGAAGGATGAGGACGGCACTCATTGGGTGAGTTATAAGGGAAAATTTTCGCCAGAAGGTTATAAGGTAAGCCTTGAGGAAAAAAGGATGAAAATGATCTCGGTTCCTTCCTTCGGAGATTTTAGCGCCGAATTCGATTTGAGACACAATCCGAAACCGCTTTATAGCGGAACTTCCTATTCCGGTAACTTGGATCTGATGACTCACTTAGGTCCTTTTACGCATAAACACGCCTTGATGGCGATGGAATCCTCACTCAAGTTTTTGGATCCCCAGAATGTGAAACAGATCGATGCACCGGCGACTCTTATATTCAAAAAAGTGAATCATCCGGAAGCTCGAAAAGTGTTAAACGACTTGTCCAAATCCTTTCCGGATCTGGCGAAATTCTTAAACTATTATTTCGGTTTGGAATCGCTTTTGGTTTTGAGCGAAGACAAAACAAACGGAGAAGGTTCGATCACGAAGTTTTATTTTAAGGGCTTCGTCTCGAGAAATGTTTCGGACGATTATGAGGAGTTAGGCGATTATCTCGATTCCATTAAATATCTGGGCTGGGTAAACATCAAATTGGAAAATCCGAAAGGAAAAACGTTGGCAGAAATTCGTCTCAATTCGAAAACACCGGACATATCGTTTAAATTTATCACGAAACACGGAAAGATTCTTCCGTATGATTCGAAGGGAAATTTATTTCCGGACGATTCCTTTTTGATCTCATCCTTGAACCATTTTCCGTTTCAGGTCCGGGTTTCCCTGGAAGCGAATCTCTACGGACTTTTACTCGAAAATCCTGAGATTCTTCTTTCGGGTCTTTTAGTAAATCATCCCGAAAGCGCTTCCCTTTCTTTTAAGATCACAAAGATCGAAAAGTTCGAGGTTTCGGGCGGGTTTTCTTACGTGATTCCTGCCTGGGCGATCAATTTAGTCATTCCCGGAAACTTGGAATCGATCATCCACGAATTTACGGAAACCCTCGTTCACGCGAACGGAGATAAGGGAACCAAAGTAGCTCTTTCCTGGAATCGGGATTCGGGAAAAACCCTTCTAAAAACCCACGTCGAATCCGAATTTTTGGATAATTTTTTCATCCGTTTCGGACTCAAAATCTGGAATCACAAGGTTCTTCCTTCCGAGGAAGCGCGAGACGATATCCGTAAGATTTTTATCCGTTTGATGGACTTGATTATCAAAGATATCTAATTATTTTTTCGACGCGGCAGGGATCGACATAGAATCTATTTTAAGTTTCAAGATTACGTCCTTTCTTTAGATTGAACTTTTCCTGCATTCTTACAATTCTTATTTCGATCCTTCAAATGGATTCTGGACTCCTGTTCTTTTTTTGAACGTTTATCACATTGGATCCGTTAGACGATTTCCTTTATAAAAAAATAATTTCTACTTTTTTTTCATCTTTGGATGACCGTCTTTTCGGTATGAAGGAATAGCAATGGTAAATAATACGTTTTTAGATAGGATCTTACGGTGAAAAAAACTTTTCTATTGTTTTTACTTTTCTCTTTGGCTCTCGGCTCTTGTGATGATGGAAAGAAAAAAGAAGATGATGCAACTCCTTTATTAATTCAATTACTCGGATTGTATCAATCTCAAGTCGCACAACAATGTCCGGCAAACATTTCTCTTGTTTCTGCCTCGTTAAATGGGCAGGTTGGAACAGCGATTAATTCTTCGAGAATTTATTATACAGCTCCTGGATTAACTAACGATTCCACAATCACCGCTAATAAGAATTGCAAGTTTAGCAATTTCACTGCAACCTCCGCATTGCCAGCAGGTTTAACTTTTTCAGCTCGGTCTGATTCCTTTAGCGGCTCAATCGTTGGAACCCCTACTGCGCAGGGTGCGTTGACGGTTAATTATGCGGTTACGATTACACCAAATAATTCAACCCCTTATACGATCACGGGGGCAACAACAGTTAATATTTTCGCAGCAGGCTCGCTCACCTGTAGCAATGTCGGTGCTGGAGGAGGATGCGCTAATCCAAGTGCCCCATTCAGTTGTACGAATTCAACATTTTGCTACAATACACTTTCATCATGTAAAGCGGCTTCTGAGTGCGGATATTAATTCTCTTAAACTAGTATAGATTCTATTTAAGAAGACCTGCGGCAGGGATCGATGCGGAGTCAATTTATTGCAAATCATACGATTTTCCTTTTTCGGTAGATGTTCAATAAATTGACTGAAGCGGAGAGCCCGTCCGCCGCCCTAATTCATATTCCAAATCCTTAATTTAAATTTTTTTTCAAAATTCGATTTTTTTTTGGAGGTTCTGACCGAACTTCATCTGGTTCAGAATAACAAATGTTAAACATACTTTTAGGAAAATACAAATGAAGGAAATTCATCCGGTAAATCGTTCAAATTCGTTTCAAGGAGGTTCGTTCGGGATTTTTAAAATTTTTAGAAATTTATTCTTGAGTCTTTTGATCCTTATCTTCGCTGTTTCCTGTAAGCCGAAACAGACCGACGAAGAAAAGTCAGACGAACTTTTTCAGAATCTCATCTTTGCCAGCATTCTCCTCAATCCTTGTAACGGCGCAACCCGTTTTAGTTTGAGCCCGACGAACATCAACGTTCCTGCCGGTCAAAGTATTGCCATTTGTGCCGATCAAAACGGAGCTCCCACTTTGACATTCGCACAAGCAGGAAGTTATAAGCTTACTGCTTTCAACGGATCTCAAACTCACAGTTCCAGTAAGTGTAACTCGAACTACACTGATTTTTCGATCACCGTAAAAGATCCGGGAAACACTTTGATTCTTACGAGTTCCGCAACCGGCGCAACTTTGGACATCAACGCTTCGGCTAACAGTCAATATACGCTTACCGTGAACGGAATCGCTTCCTCGTCTCCCTTTTCCTGCCAAGGCTTGAAAGCTTCCATTTCCACCACCGCCGCTCGTCTGACGGTAACGCCGAACTGATTTTTCGTTTTTCGAAATTGAAAAAAGAAATCCGCGCCGATCTTTTCGATTCGCGCGGATTTTTTTATTTAGAGTCCTGTGATCGTTCCACAGGTTGTAAGGAGATCTTTTGCGTTTCCGTACGATTGATCCGAAGTCGCCACTCCGAGCCCGAGATTGATTCTACTCTTGTTGAAGTTGGAGTTCACACAATTGCCTCCGTTATTCGAACATTTCGTATTTCCGGGTTTGGTTCCTGAGGCAAGAGTCGTTAGCCAGGTTACAAAATTGGTTCCTCCCGCGCTCACTCCATACATGTCTTCCGAAGTCGTGATCGTATGAACGTCACCGGGAGCGATATAGTAGGAATAGTTGGTCGCACCTCCGGAGATCCCGTTCATCGATGTGACTGCTTGTTGGGACCAACCGCAGGTCGCTCCATCCGTCGAAGCCGGAGTTCCGTCCGGGACAGTACTTCCGTCCGTATCTCCGAATAACGCGGAATAGGTTTTGGAAGAATCATATGGATCCGTAGTCTTTGCATCCGAATAGGTCGGTGCCGCGTTGATGATGTTCATGACCTTATAGAAGAACCTCTGATTCCCGTCAAACAAGGCCGTATACTGTCCCGTCTTGTCCGTCGCATAGAACGTGGAAACTTTCGTGAAAAAATCTTGGATGGACGGACCTCCCGCCGTGAGATAATTCGCCGCGATTCCCGTTACCCAAGTCGGGATATTCGGGTCGGCTCCCCATTGTGTGCTTAGGTTTGCGAAGAATCCCGCAGGAACAATTCCATTGGATGCGTCGGCGAGCATATTCACTTTTACTGATGCGTTGAGACCTCTTACCGTTTCTCTTACGATCGGGTAATTTAGGAGCGCACCGTATCCTCCCGCGCTCTGACCTGTCACGAACACATTCTCCACTCCCGGGTATTCGGTCTGAATAAATTTTAACGTGGCAAGGACGTTATCGTATCCCCTGTGTTTGACCACCGTAGCCGTGCCGTTATTCGGATTCGTGTAAGTCATATCTTTAGAACCGAAATGCAAATCTCCCGTACAATACGGGATGAAAACGACGTCGTAATCTTTGAAGGGATTGGATGCGTTTCCGGAATTCATCACTCCTTGGAATGCAACCTTTACGAAGAGATCCGGTACCGCATTGAGAGAATTGAAGTAAGTCGTGGTATTGGTTCCGAAACAGTTGTATCCGCTCCAACACGCTCCGCCACCCATAAAGTTGATGAGGAGCTTCTTATTCGAAGTCGTAACTTTTTTTCTATATAAAGAAAACGTTGTGTTTCCTTCGGCTCCCGTGCAAGAAGGATTGAAGGTCCGATTCGTATAATTGGCGCCGGAGACCGTAATCGTTCCCGCAGTGGGTGTGATCTTTTCGTAAGGGTTGTAGAGAAAGTTTGCTACAACCAAACCTAAGATTTTCTTATCTTCATCCTTATCGTCGTTATTCTTGCATGCACCGAAAGTGAAAACAAGACAAATTGCCATGGTCCATAGAATCTTTTGATTCATCTTTTGAACTCCTATTCCTTCACTCGTTCTTATTTTTTTGACTGGCCAAGTATAAAGTAGATGGGAAGGAAAGTCAACCGATACCGAGAAAAACAAAGGCGGAGAGTCTTGGTTCTATTGTTGATTCATTCCAAAACGATTCTTTTTCATTCTGAAATCGTTTCAATGCGAGGATTTCTTAACTCAAAGATGAAGAAATCCTTCGTATATCGTTTCAAGGCACTTGATTCGTTTCTTAAGAATGAACTTCCGTCCAATTCTTCGAAGAACCTGAATTTGTTTGCAGATTCTTTATTGGAAGACGTTTGTTCAGGGCAAGAAACTGAAGTCGCATTAACGAACTGCAAGCTGGAGCGCCGCAATATCAATTTTCTGCATTTTCAACATCGCTTGCATAGCTCGTTCGGCCTTCGACGGATCTTTATGTGAAATGAGTTGAATGAGAATTTTTGGAGTCACTTGCCACCATAAGCCGTATTTGTCTTGAAGCCAACCGCACATACTTTCTTTACCTCCGTCTGCGAGAAGAGCGTTCCAATAATAATCGACTTCTTTTTGCGTCTCTAGGCTGATCATGAAGGAGACCCCCCAATTGAACTGAAATTCAGGCCCTCCATTGTAAGCGTAAAATTTTTGGCCGTTCAGGATGAATTCCGCGCGCATCGGACTCGCCTGGATGATTTTGGATTTCTTAAAGATCGAAACATAGAATTTCGCGGCTTCCTCGGTATTCGCGTTGAACATGAGAAACGGTGTGATTGTGTGAGACGGAGCACTCACAAACTCGATTTTTGTTCCGCCGGTTTTTGGTTTTTTTGAACTTGTTTTCTTCTTTGCAGTCGCCATAGTTTTCTCCTTTTTTGCGGGCTCTCTTTACGAATGGATCGTCTTGTCGTGAGAGCGATTCGAACATTTTACGGCAAAAGAATCCTGGTTTGCTTCTCTTTGTCCATCCAAAGAAATCGATCCTTTCGGTTTCCTTTCATTCTTTTCAATTTTTCTCATTTGAAAAAGAGAATCTCCGGTTCGTGAATTTCTTTTAGAAGAATCAGATCTTGATCCGAACGCCTGGAATGTGGGAACTCCTATAAGAATTTTGAAGAATCGGATCTTGCGATGAATCTTTTGAATGTGGGAACTCCTATGAGAATTTTGAAGAATAAAATCTTGTCTTGAAAACTTGGCGTGTGGGAACTCCTATGAGAATTTTGAAGAATCGAATCTTGTCTTGAAAACTTTGCGTGCGGGAACTCCTATGAGAATTTAGAAGAATCAAATCTTGCCTTGAAAAACCTGGAATGCGGGAACTCCCGCATTTTCAATCGATGAAACCTTTTTTTAAAGTGTAAAGAGGGAACAAAATACAAAACTCTGTAGGAGCGATCGCGAATATCCCTTTACGACTCAAGACAAACGCAACACTGAAAGAGAAAGAATTCCCACATTTGAAGAACAGAACACGTTTTGAAGAGACTTGAAATTCACATTCAATGTTGGTGGACTTTCTTAAAAAGTAGGAACTCCTTCTTTTCGGAGCCTTCGATTCCGATCCTTGCTTTTTCCCATTTTTGAATGCGGGAACTCCCCCGAATTTCCCAACCCTTTCTCAAAAAAGAGACACCTCTGTCTCATTCGCTCAACGATTTTAGGAGGAGAATGGCTCGGATTTTATTTGAGAATCCTTTCCTCTGTAGGAACCTGGACAAATCCGGCCTTTGTCGGAACTTTTTAGGAAATAGGAGACCTTTTGGAACCATTAGAGGATTTATCCGGAATCGAAGAGAACCTGATCGTCCCGTTGGATTCGATCTTACCGCCGGAACTATTTTTAATTCCTATCAAGTCGCGCCCCGTCTTCCCGGGAATCATCACTCCCTTGATCGTCCCCAGCGGAAAGTTTGCGAAGGCAGTGGAAGAATCTCTCAAAGGCAATTCCTTTCTCGGTCTTGTTCTTCTTAAGGACGAAGAGAACGAAAAAGAAACTTCGGAAAACATCTTTCAGTTCGGAGTGGTCGCAAAGATATTAAAAAAAGTGCATCTACCGGACGGTGCAGTCAATATCCTTATCAATACAGTACGTCGTTTTAAAATTAATTCTTATACGAGCAACGATCCTCTGATCGCAAAGGTAACGTATCCCGAGGAAGAACCGGGTGCGCCGAAGAACACGATCAAGGCGATGATGAGAACCCTTCTCGTGATGACGCGTGAACTCGCTCAGAACAACCCTCTTTTTACGGAAGAGATGAAACTTACGATGCTCAACGTAAACGAGCCCGGAAAGATGGCTGATTTTGTCTGTTCCATCCTCAATCTCGAAAAAGAGGAATATCAGTCTGTCATCGAATCCAATGTCTTAAAGGAAAGAATCGAAAAGGTTCTTCTCTTCCTAAAAAAAGAAATCGAACTTGTATCGATCCAACGCGAAATCTCGGATCAGATCCAAGACAAGATCGATAAACAACAGAGACAATTTTTTCTTAGGGAACAACTCAAAGCGATTCAGAACGAACTTGGAATCAAAGACGATAAGTTCGAAAAGAAATACGAAAAGTTCCTGGAACGCCTCAAATCAATCAACGCGGATCCGGAAGTCATCGAAGAAGTCACGAGAGAACTGGATAAATTCTCTTATGCAGATCCGAACACGGGCGATTACAACGTTATCCGAAATTACTTGGACATCTTAGAATCCCTTCCTTGGGAATCCGCTCCCACAAGGGAAATCGATCTCGACAAGGCCAAACGTACTCTGGACAGAGATCACTACAAACTCGAAGACGTAAAAGATAGAATCTTAGAATTCCTCGCGGTTAAGAAGTTGAAGGCGGACGAAAAAGGTACGATTCTTCTTCTCGTAGGCCCTCCGGGAGTCGGGAAAACTTCGATCGCAAAGTCGATCGCCGAGGCGATGGGAAGAAAATTCTTCCGTTTTTCGGTCGGCGGTATGAGGGACGAGGCGGAGATCAAAGGACACAGAAGAACATATATCGGCTCCATGCCAGGAAAGATCATTTCTGGACTTCGCATAACAAAAGAGAAAGACTGTGTGATTCTCTTGGACGAGATCGACAAACTCGCCGTGGGAATCCAAGGAGATCCCGCTTCCGCTCTTTTGGAAGTATTGGATCCGGAACAGAACAAAAATTTTAGGGACCATTATCTCGATCTTCCATTCGATATTTCGAATGTGTTTTTTATTGCGACCGCGAATACGTTAGATTCCATTTCCAGAATTCTTTTGGATAGAATGGAAGTCATCAATCTCTCCGGTTATATCACGGATGAAAAGGTCCAGATTTTTCAGAAGTATCTCTGGAAAAAAGTTCTCACAAAAAACGGAGTCGCACCGTACGGAATCGATTTTGATAAAAAGGCGATCGTCGCGTTGATCGATTCTTATTCCCGCGAATCCGGAGTTCGCGGTTTGGAAAAGGTTACGGACAAACTCGTTCGAAAAATCGCCATGAGAATCGTCAAAAAGGAATCGTTTCCGAAAGTGATTCACGAGAAGGATCTCGAAACATTTTTAGGAGTTCCTAAGTTTACGGACGAAAGAATGGTGAAGGCTCTTGTGCCGGGAACCGCGCTAGGACTCGCTTGGACTTCGGTTGGAGGAGCAACCCTTTTGATCGAAGCGCTCTTTATCAAAGGAAAAGGTGGGATTCTTCTTACCGGGATGATAGGAAAAACTATGGAAGAATCTTCGAGTATCGCTCTAAGCTATATTCAAAATTTCTTAAATAGAGACGATCTTTTTGCGAACAAAACGGTTCACTTGCACGTTCCCGACGGAGCGACTCCGAAAGACGGACCGTCCGCAGGAATTACGATGGCGACGGCCATTCTTTCTCTGGCCCTCAATACTCGAGTCAAACCCGGTTTTGGAATGACGGGAGAAATAACGCTTACGGGCGAAGTTCTCGCGATCGGAGGACTTCGTGAAAAGATCGTCGCCGCAAAACGAGTCGGCGTTCATAAGATCATCTATCCGAAAGACAACCTTCAGCATCTGGAAGAAATTCCGGAATACGTAAAGAAAGGAATGTCCTTCTTTCCGGTAAGCAGATTCGAGGAAGTGGCTAAGTTGATGTTCGACGAAAAGATTCTCCCGAAGACAAATCCTTCGCTCGAAAACGCGCCGAAGTCGAAAAAATCTCCAGTGCGCAAAACGGTGAAGAAAAAGAAGGTCGCATTAAAAAATTCTTCCCCAAAGAAGAAGTCCGTCGGCAAACAAAAGAAGAAATAGTATTTTAGAATATTCTTAAATATAAATTAAAAAAACAGGAGGCCTAATGGGCGTTCCATTTATCGATATCAAGAGGTTTGAACCGGGGTTACTGGAAGAATGGGAAGAAAAAGTAAAGGTTCTCAGTAAAAACGCGAGTTTTATCGGAGGTGAGGAAGTTTCCCTCCTTGAAAAGAATCTTGCGACATACGCTCAAACAAAGTATTCCATCGCCTGTGCGAACGGAACCGATGCGCTACAGTTGGCACTGAGAGCATTAGGAGTGGGGAAGGGTGACGCGGTTTTACTTCCGGATTCCACATTTTGGGCGACTTTTGAAGCGGTCGTGAATGTCGGGGCCGATCCTTATACGGTCGATACGAATCCGGACGATCTCCAGATGGATTTTACGGAATTTGAAAGAGCGGTCGAAAAAGTAAAACCGAAGGCGGCGATGATCGTTCACCTCTACGGTTGGGGTTCTTCCCGGATCGAAGATTTTCGTAAACTCTGTAAATCGAAAGGGATTCCTCTTTTGGAAGACGGCGCTCAGTGTTTCGGAGTGAAATACAAAGGCGAATCCATTTATAAGGACGCGGTGATCAGCACAACTTCCTTTTATCCGGCGAAGGTGTTAGGCGGTGCGGGCGATGGCGGCGCTGTTTTTACGAATGACGAAGAATTAGCGAATAAGGTAAGAATGCTTTCCAATCACGGAAGAATTTCCCATTACGCTTACGGAGACGTCGGCTGGAATTCGAGACTGGATACGCTACAAGCGGCGTTCCTAAACATCAGTCTGAAACATCTCGAAGCGAGAATCAAATCGCGTCGGAATGCTACACAAAAATATTATGAAATACTACCGAGCCTTGGAATTCAGGTAATTCATCCTCCTAAAGACTACGAAGAAAACGGCTATTGCAACGTGACTCTTTCCACTCCGGAGGAAAGGCCGAATATTCAAGAAGTTCTCAAGGAAAAGGGAATCGGCTTCGGAAATATTTATCCTGGAGCGATGAGCGATCAACCCGGAGCGAAACCTTATATCAAAGGCAAATTCGGAGAAAAACATTTAACGGGAAGAATCTGCGCTTCCGTTCTCAACTATCCTCTTTTTCCTTACATGAAAGACGAAGAGCTGGAGGAAGTTTTTGTAGCGATTCGAGAATATAATTCTCGAAAAAAATAATTTCCATATCTTGAGGGAGCGGGACTCTCCGCTCCTTTGTTCCTCTCAAAAAACGGTTGTCATTCAAATACGGAGTCTTAAGATTCCCGCATCTTAAAAGTAGGACAGAATACCAAAGATTTCCGCGGATTTTTCTTGTCCTTTCTTGTATACGGTCTAATATAAAATAGGGGGATCTGAAAATGAATATAGATATAGGAATTACGGAAAAAAATCGAGATTCGATCAATGCGGGATTGCAAAAGCTCTTAGCAGATACTTACATTCTTTACTTTAAAACTCACAGTTATCACTGGAATGTGACCGGGCCGCAATTCAACACGCTTCATCTCATGTTTCAAACACAGTACAATGAACTCTGGTTATCCATCGATCTGATTGCGGAAAGGATTCGTTCCTTGGGTTTTTTCGCTCCAAGTTCTTCGAATCAGCTCGGAAAGTTGACTTCGATCCATGAGGAAGGGGGAGTCCCGAATGCCGAAGATATGATCCGTCATCTCGTATCGGGACATGAGACCGTAATCAGAACGGCAAGAGCGCTCTTACCGATTGCAGACGAAGGTGGAGACGAAGTAACTTTGGATCTTCTTACACAACGGTTGGAAGTACACGAAAAAACCGCATGGATGCTACGGAGTATGCTGGAAGTTCGATAAACTTGATTTCGGTTTAAATTGAAATCAAAAAAGGGGATATTCGTTCCGCGGATATGCCCTTTCTTTATTTTAACATCAATCTTTCCTTTTTTAGAGAATTCTAAACTTAGAATTCGGACTTGAAGTAATAATTCGTACTTTAGCAAAGTCTCATCCTTTTACGAGTTCAGGACTAACCAGGCACGAAATTCTTCGTTTCGCATTATTTTTTAAGAAATAAATTCTTGAAAAAGAAGTAAAACTGGTTCCACTCTTCTTCCTCAAGGAATAGGAATCGTGATACAGAAAATCTACAATCTTTCCCTTCTTAAAAAGCTCACTTTGGTGATTCTCCCTACTCTTATCCCTCTTCTCTTAGCCAGTTTTTTCTTTTTAAAAGAGTTTTTGGACAAGAGCGAATTTACGAAACGAGAAGTCGGGGGAATCGATTTCTTTTTCGGAGCGATCGAACTCTATTCAAAACTTGTGGATCGGAGGAAGGATTTTTTCTATTCTATGAAAGGAAAAACTTCCATTGAAGTATTAAAAAAAAGTAATCAAGCAATGGAGGACCAGCTTACCAAATTGGAGAATCTCGAAAAAGAGATCGGCTTTATGGAGCGTTCTCCCGAGTTTCTATCGATTTTGAGAAAAGAATGGAATCAACTTCTTAAGATTCCGGAAGCCGATTTGGATATAGACGTGGTTCTTAAATCGCACGAACCGATTTTCAAATCATTGATGGAATACCAGGATTATATCGCGCAGGATTCGAATTTGATTTTGGATTCTCATCCTGAAACTTTTTACGTTCTTTCGGTTAACATCCTATATATACCGAATATCATAAGCGATATGGCGATCATTCGAGGAACGGGTTACCAACTTCTGGATCAAAAGAAACCGAACTTTAATTCCAAGGAAGCGATTCAGATTCTGAATAAAATTCATCATATCGAAAGCAATCAAAAGGAAGTCACCGCTCTTCTCAAAAGATCCGTCAATCAAAACGGAATCATCAAAAGTAAATTCGAAGAAAGAATCACAAACTTAGACAAAAGCGTAAAACTCAATCTGGATCTTTGTAAAAAAACTTTTACCGGAGAATCCGTCGAAACTCCCGATGTTTTTTTGAAACGTATGATCGCTTTCGTGGAAGAATATAAGGTGCTCGAAAGAGATCTTCTTTTAACAACTCAGGAATTGCTTGAAGAAAGGTTGAAAGCGGATCGTTTGAGAATCGTGTTCGCGCTTTCAGGATTGTTTATTCTTCTTCTAATTACGACGATCTTTTGTTATATTGTGATACGTTCCATCATTGATCCGGTTCACAAGATCACACTCGGATTAAAACAAGCGATGGGAGAAAGAGATCTTACGATTCAGATCGATGCGGTGTATCAGAATGAGATCGGTGAAATCACCGTTACGGCGAACGAATTCCTAAATTATCTCGCGTCTTTGTTTCAGAATCTTTCTAAAATGGCTCAAAATTCGAATCAAATCGTAAGTCAGCTAACAGACTCTATACGAAACTTAAATCAATCAGCTCAGTCGCAAGCGGCAGGAACTGAAGAATCTTCCGCCGCTCTGGAAGAGATCGCCGCGTCCTTGCAAAATGTTTTACAATCGGTTGAAGGTGAAGCTCGAGATGCGCAAGATCTGACCGTCCGGTCCGGCGAACTAAAGACTTCCATGGGACTCGCCGGCGAAAAGCTCGTAAGTCTGAGCGATTCTGTTCGGAGGACGGCAACCGCCGCTGTGGAAGGGAAAGACACAATTCTCCAAGCAACAAAAGCGATCGACGAAATCAGAGAGATGGCAATGCAGATCAACTCGATTACTTCGTTGATCACTGGAATTTCAGATCAAACAAATTTGTTATCTTTGAATGCCGCGATAGAGGCCGCAAGAGCAGGTGACGCGGGAAGAGGATTCGCCGTCGTCGCGGAGGAAATTTCGAAACTCGCAGAACGGTCGGTAGCGAGCGTGCGTGATATCGAACGACTCGTATCGAATACCCACGAAGCCGTAACAAAAGGATCTAACAACGTAAATACGGTCGTCACATTTCTTTTAGAACTCATAGAAAATACGAATCGTTATCAACAAGAGGTCGTTGATCTTGTTAACAACGTCAAAGAGAATACGATTCGAATCGATAAGATCGCCGATACGATCCTGGAAGTTTCTTCGGAATCCTTACAGATTGAAACGGCGACGAAGGAACAGAAACTTTCTACCGATCAAATCGCTGATACGATTCAACTGATTACGACGGAATCGCAAGCGATCGCGACAAATTCGGACGAGGTGTCTATGGTCGCGGATAAAATTCAGCACCAAGCAAACGAATTGAATTCGATTCTTTCTCAATTTAAGTTTGCGTAGGATTTTTATTTACAAAACTTGCTCGGATTTCACTTTGCAATGTGGTTTACTTGGGTGAGTTTAAAAAAAACGGTTATTATCTTTTTCGGAATTATTTTTCGAAAGAGGAACTTTCAGTCGTTTCTAAAATCGTCCTCGAAGCAAATCGTAATTGGCGCGAGAAAAACGACGTCCCGGAAAACGTAAACAGCGCGTATTTAACGAGCGATACGTTTCTGCCCGGATTTCAGAATCGAGAACGACTATTTGAATTTATTTCCGATCGCAGACTGGTCGCCATCGCTGAAACTTTGATACAATCCAAAGTTTTCTTTTTGAATACTCAGCTTTTTTACAATCCCATATCCGTTTCAAAAAAGCCGTATTGGCATCGCGACATTCAGTATATGGGCATTGAAGAGGAAAAGCAGAAGGACATCATCAAAGAAGATGCGGTATTGCATTTTAGAATTCCGTTTCAAGAAGATCCAGGGATGGATTTTATTCCGGGCTCTCATCTTCGGTGGGATACAGATTTGGAGAGAAATACGAGATTGGAATTAAACGGGAGACGAAATTTTGAGGAGCTACCGAACTCAATAAGAGTTCCGCACAAACCCGGGGATTTGCTCGTCTTCTCTGCACACCTGATTCACAAGGGTGTTTACGGACTTGATCGAAGTTCATTCGATATTCTTTATACTTCCTTTCCAAGTTCAAGTATGGAAGTAAATAGAATGGGACATTTTCCGAACTCGGATTCCGCATTTTTCGGAAACCCAATTTTTGAGACGATCGTATCTTCTATGAATTCCGAACCAACTTCGGTCGATCGAAACGTTTGATATCTACGGGAATGATTTTCGATCAATCAAACGGTTTTCCAAAAAATTGACGATCAAGGTCTGTCTCGCTGATACCTGTTTATGATCATCAAGCCCGATCGTTTCATTCGGATCGGAAAAAGGGTTTCCGAATCAAATTCTTCATTCGGTTTGAATATCCAAATTGGCCAAATAAAATAGTTCCAAATCGATTTTTCCAACCCTCCTCGATAGCGCATAACGTATGGTCTTTTATTGTCTTTGACTATCGATTTGTCTTCGAAAGCGGGCACCTGCGGAGATCGTGGAGTATAAACGTATGAAACCGAGCGAAAAGACGTTGAACATCCATCCGAGACCGTATCCTGAACTTCGGGTGGAATAATTATAGTAAATTAATTTTCCCTTCTCTAAGATAGAGGCTTCTTGAAGATGTCTATGGTAAATTCGGATCAAGATAGGTTTATAAACGATACCTTCGTCGGACTGGAAAATTTTTTCCTTGAGAGGAATTTATTGCGTATCCGAAGTCAATCAGATGCAGGAATTGAACGGTAACAAACTGGAAATTAACAAGAACCGAAGTGTGGAAATCCAAAAGATTCTTCGTGGCATCAATGTTTCTCGTTCTCAATAAAACGATCGTATTCGTCGATTTTTCTTTTCAGCCGTGTGGCCAACATTGGATCCGCTTCTTTGAGCTGGTCATAAATGAAAAGCGCTTCTCTTTGATACGCTCTTTTCTTTTCGTTATCCCAGTAAAACGGAGGAGAGAATAGATTGGTAATTCGATCCGCCATCTTTACGATCCAAATTTCGCTCGGTTGTTTTTTGATTCTTTCGATGCTGTCGAGCATTTTCGTTTCTTTATCCGGAATGGTTTCGTCTTTTGAAAGAGCCAAAACGCCGTCAGCGACGTTCTTTCCGAATTTCGTTTTTACTTCCTCGTATTTTAGCCCCGTATCTTCGATCGTATCGTGAAGGATTGCACAAAGCATCGTCAGCTCTGCGTCGATCGTATTATCGAACTGGAGCGCGTTCGAAATCTCCAGTACGACGCTCCCGATATGATTTAGATATTCCACTTTTTCGTTTGGTCGCGAGCCGCCGTATTTTTGTCCGTCGTGTAAGCGGGAAGCCAATTCCCACGCTTCCTGAATCCGATCGATCGACCACTGTTTCATCATATACAGACAACAAAGATCTTTCAAAAAATTGAATCAACTTTCCTAAGTAAGTGAACGCATCTGATTCTTTTCAATCGGAGTGTTCGAGGATGAAATGCGAAAGAAGAAAAAAAATCTTCAGCCCGCTATTAGATCGGGAACCACTTCCTTTTCGACTCTAAAGTTTCTAACAAGAGAGTTTAGAATCGCGGCAAGTTGTTTTAGAAAGTCTCCGGTGGCTGTCAATTCCTCTGATTGGGCCGAAATTTCGTGAAATGCAGTGCTCACGAATTCAATAGATTCGTAAAGTCCTCTGATTTCGGTCGAACGATCGACGATATTGCTTAAGATGATCTCGCTTTGATCCGCAACGGAGGCGTTGAGTCGATTTAGACTTTCTATGAGGTTGGAATAGTGAGCGCTCTTTTCTCGAATCGTAATTTGAGTTTGTGCGAGTGTTCTAAATTCTTCCGTTAAATTTTGAAAGAAGTCAACGGTGGTTGAAACTGTGGATCTTCCTCGATATACTGCGGATTGAATCTCTCCCAAAACTTCGGACGCTTTCTTTGTACTTTCCTGCGTACTGGATGCAAGTTTGTTTATTTCTTCGGCGACGACCCCGAAACCTTTTCCGGACTCGCCTGACCTTGCGGCTTCGATCGATGCGTTGATGGAAAGCATTCCAAGTTTGGCGGAAATGTCGTTTAACAATTTAACGAGACTTTCCACTTTCTTTGCCGAAGTTCCGATATCGTTGATGTCGGATTCGAGATGATTCAGCTCTTTCGTGCTCAGATCGATGTTCTGGACGGAACGTTCCGATCTTTCGGAACTCACTTTGAGATCCTGATCGAATTGTTGAAAACCGAAAACCAATTCGTTTAACATTCGTTTTGCTTTTGCTTCGATCGTTTTTTGTTCGGTGGCAGAGTTTGAAATTTTATGAAACGAGTCACGGAATGAATCAAAGATGGCGGTTACTTCCTCGAGACTGGCGGCTTGTTCCTGAATATTTTGGCTCATATTTCCCCAGGCGGATGAAATCTCCGAAGCGGAATTCTCGAGTTCTCCCGATTTCTCTTTGATCGTGAAAATCATTTCTCCGAGATTGGAAAGATAACGGTTCATTAAGAATGCGATCGCTCCCGCTTCGGTTCCGGAGTCCACATGAATTTTACGGGTAAGATCGCCTCCACCTTTGGAAAGGTCTTTTAGTGAATGGATCAGATCGATCCAACTGGAACCGGAACCGTGTTCGCTGATATTCAAACCTTTTTCTTCAAAGTCTCCGCTGACCCGAATCCCGATGGAAATTTTTAAGATCCAAAAAAGGAATAAACCGAGGCCGAATGCCCAGAGTGCGCAAGTTACAACTCCTATCAACTGAGGAAATATTCGAATATCTTGATTTTCTGATAGAACCGGAAGAAGCAAGGTTCCGATGATTCCGCAAACTCCGTGAACCGGAAAGGCTCCCACCACGTCGTCAAGCTTTAGGATTTTTTCCAAAAACCAAGCGGCGAGTACGACCGAAACTCCAGCGATCGCACCGAGAAGAAGAGAAGCGGAAGGGGCGAGGGCGTGACAACCGGCGGTGATGGCGACGAGACCACCGAGAACACCGTTCATACAATCCTCTACGGAAGCCACCTTATAAAAGATCCAAGAAACGGAGATGGCAAGAATTCCTCCCGCGCTTGCCGCAAGACTCGTATTTAGAATGATTAGGGGGACGTCCTCTGAAAAAGAAAGTGTACTTCCTCCGTTAAAGCCGAACCAACCAAACCAGAGGATAAATACTCCCAAGACCGAAAAAGTAAGATTGTGCCCGTGAATTTTTCTCGGAGATCCGTCGTCCTTAAATTTATCCTTTCTCGCTCCGAGTACGATCACACCTGCAAGAGAAATCCAACCGCCTAAGGAATGTACTACGGTCGACCCGGCAAAGTCGACAAATCCTAGTTTGGCGATCCAGCCCCCGCCCCAAGTCCAGTGGCCGAACGTCGGATAAATAAAGATAGATACCAAAACGGAAACGACTAAATATGCAGAAAATTTAATACGCTCCGCAACGGCGCCCGAAACGATCGTCGCCGCCGTTCCCATAAACGCGACTTGAAAAAGAAAAAAGGCGAATTCTTTCCCGGATTTAAGACCTTCCAAAAAGAAATGATTGGTTCCGATCCAACCGTCGTTCGAATAGCCGAACATAAGCCCGAAGCCAATACAAAAAAAAGCGACCGTGCCGACGATATAATCCATCAGATTTTTTACTGCGACGTTGATCGTATTCTTGAGTCTGGAAAGACCAGTTTCCAACATCAAAAAACCCGCCTGCATAAAAAAGACTAAGGCCGCACAGATAATCAGCCAGATCGGATCCGCCGATTTGGAAAGTTCTTGCGCCGGTGAATCCGCAAAGACAGGTAATTGGATTCCCATGAATAGAATGAGGAAAGGAAACTTGTTTTTCAAATGGTTTTTGGTATGTTTCATAAATTCTAACTGTTTGATCTTCGCCAATAACCTGAAGTCGCATCTAAAAAGAGAAGACTCTTGTACTGGGGAAGAACACTTTTTAATTTTTTAAATCACTCGTATCGTATAGAAAGGGAGCGAATCACATTCGATTCATAGATGAAGTGATTGGAACCTGAGTTCCGATCCGTTAGTCGCATTTTTGAAAGAGATTCTTCCAAAAAACCGGACAAAGGATTTTTTGTTAAACGAATCGAGAGGAGTTCTTTTTCCTCTCCCTAATATGGAAAAAAATGGGGAGGATCTTACGATCAATGATTAATTCGACCTACCGAAAAAATTTGTTAGGTGGTGTATTATATATCGGAATTTTTTCCAATCGACGCTGTATAACGTGTCAAGATTGTAATGAAGCGGAGCGCTTAATTATAAATTGGGAATAGCGGCCCGGAGGAGGATCTAAAAGAACGAAATTATAACTCTAAAAGTGACTTTATGATGGCAAAAAAACGCTTACGGTTGAAAGGAGCTAAAGAGAAGAATCCAATCGTTACTCATCCTTTCATGCCAAGTCTCTTCCGGAAAAAAAGATCCGCCAGCGAGCTCTAAGACGGCTTTCATGTATGGTTCGCCGGGATCAAAATCCTTACCGTCCAAATGAATCGATCCACCCCATTTTTTTTTCGCCTGCGTATGAGAATAGACTCCTCTCAAGGATTCAACTTTTTCGTTGCTGAGAGGGATTTTAAATTTTTCGGAAAGTTCTTTAACAAGACGGACTACGGCCTCCGTTTGTTCTTTGTTTGCGAGAAGCATCTCCGTATCCTTACCGACGATTTCCACCTGAAAACAATTCGCATTTGTCCCTGTAGCCGCGGCCGCGGTGTCAAAAATCGAATCCAAAAGTTGATGGATTTTGCCGTCTTTATCCGCTAAGAAAGTCGCGGATAGATTCCGTTTTTCTAATACTTCTAAAGTCTTTTGATAATCCGGAATCGCAGTATAATGTAGAACGATACAGTCGGGTCGGATCGTTCCACGATGATTGTATCGCAATCTTTTGTCCTCGAAAGATTTTCCATCCGCGGTCTTTTCAATGGAGTTCAGTTCGATCAAAGGAGCTGGAGAAATTCCTCTTCCATGAGAATATGATTGGACGATTTTTTTTCCCGTCGAATCGACGAACTTTTCTTTTCGGATGACCCAACCTTGGATAAAACGATCCTTCCATTCGGTTTCGGGATAGAATTTTCCTTGGATGCGGGAAAATACCGTGGAGAGAATTTTTTCGCCACCACAATCACTCGTATCGATAAATCTTCCGAATTTTTTTTTGCTCTGAGAATGTGTAAAGACCCCTTTTCCCGAAGCGATGTCGAAGTTATTTAGAGGAATGGAATATTCTTTGGAAAGATTTTGAATTAGTTCGGTCAGAGCTTTGAGCTGAGCTTCGTTTTTGAGGACGGATTCTCCTGAACCTTCCCAGGAAACGTGGATCGCAAAATCGTCCATACCCGGCGCGGCTCGATAAAGAATTTTGCCGGGTTCTTCAACTCCATACACTGCACCGTTTTCCAAAACGAGAAAGTGAACCATCCAACCGGAAGATTTACTCTTCTCCAAGTATTCTTCCGCCCTGAGGGAATTCGTATGATGAAGTAGAATCGATTTTACTCGAAAGGACCAACGTTTTTTTCCAATGGAATTTAAAGAATCTTGATCCAATCCTAAAGTGAGGAATGGAAGAATCGAATTTTTTCCCGGAGTAAAGGTGGGAACTTTTTCGACGGAGGCGCAGGCGGATAACACGAAAATAAGAGCAAGAAGCGACCTCGGAAAGGAAACACTCATACGTTCGAAACCTTCTCTCTGAGACGAGTCAGATCTTCTCTTAACTTTTCCAAAGATCTGGAAAGCTTTCGGTGGCGATTGATCAAATCAGAATATTCAGATATTTTAAAGTCTTTTCCGTTTTTCTTCTTTTCTTCTTCCTCCGGTCCTAACGGAATCCCGCTAAAAATTTCCGAGGAAGAATCGAATTCCATCGTGAGTTTTCGATATTCTGCCCAACAGGAAGAAAAGAATTCCGGAGATAATTTTGTCTTAGAAGATTCTAACTGTTTTTCGAGCGCTTCCTTTGCCGTTTTTAAAAAGGAAAAAAGAGATTGGTTGTCTTGGATGACTTCGTTTAACGATTCTTGGAGATGTGCTAACGTTCGTTCTTTGGAATGAAGAATTCCCTTCTTCGCTTTAAAATAAATCAGATAAATGAGGATGATAGAAACGATGAAAATCCCGGAAAAAAGAAAAAAAGTCCTCTTTTCATAGATCCATTCGAGGGTCTCCCATTGAAACAAATCCGGGTCATAGGCGGCGATAGCCAGTCCGGAAAGAAAAAGAAGGAGAACCGAGAAAAAGACCGTTCGAAATGTCATTCGGATTCATGACAGTTTTTTCGCCCGACTTTGTCAAGGAAACCTTCTGGATCAAAAGAAAAGCTCCGCCTGGGTTTAAGATCGACTCCGACTCATTCCGATACTCTTAGAGATGGAAGGATCTACTCCGAAAGCGGTTGCTCAGTCCAAAGTGGTGAACTTTGGACTTTATAAGATTAAAAAAACTCTCCGAGAAGAGGGTTTTGAAGTTGTGGAAAAACCCGACGGAAAGATCACACTCGTGATCCGCGTCGGAAAGGAAAAGCAAAGTTAGACAAGCTTTGCCAATCCAAGAAGAAAACTACCAACTCCTAACATTCCCACCAAAATCCAGCGAGTCTGAGTCGAGATCGTTTTGTGAATTTCCGTAATTTCGGTTTTTATTTCCACCCTAAGATCGTTAAAATCGGTTCGAAGCCGATTGTGTTGATGCGATACTTCCTCTCGAAATTTACTCTGAGAATCCTGAATCTCGGAACGAAATAAGTAAAATTCTCGGGTCGTATCCAGTTTCCACTGACTCATTTCATCCCGAAGAAGATGAATTTCCTCTTTGGTTTGAAGTCGCATACCACGAACATCTTCTCGAAGTTCCTTGATCTCTTCCTTAAAAAAATAAGTTTCCTTCTGAAGCCTTCTTTCAAAACGGTTGGAAGAAAAACCAAGGACTTCGTTTCGAAACTCGTTTAGAGTCGAATTTAGAAATTTACGGAATTGTAGAGAACCATCCAAACCGAGAATTTCTTCCAATTTATTCGGAATTTTATTTACCCAAATCATAGGAGTAGATTGCTCTTTGATCGAAGTCTGCTCAAGCATAATTTTTTACCTCTTAACCGGAACGGTTCTCGGGTGGCGCCGAAAGAAGACGGATTTCGAGATCATTTTGAATTTTTTTTAGAAAATGAAAAAAATGTTATATTGTTAATTTATAAAAGAAACTAAATCTTTCCAGGAAGGAAAGGAATTCGTAAGAAAAAAAGGAAATGAAAAGTTTAAATAGGGGAATTTACCGCTCGGTCAGATCTTCGTTTTATGAACGTGCTAAGTTTTCAGTTTAATAATTGGTCGCAAGCGATCTGCGGTCTATATTTGTAAATTCATGTATTCTTTATATTCTATAAATATCATATACTGAGAATCGAAGAAGGTTAAAAAGAATCCGGATCGGTTTCCGGAAGTTCAACTTCTTCTTTTTTTGGTTCGGGTTTTAAAAAGTCCGGACATTTTTCTTGAAGACGTTCGTGGACTTTCCACTTGTCACCTGCGAGAGGCATAACGCGTAAGTAGATTCTATAATTGCGAACGGAACCTTTGCAATAGCCGCCTTTGAGATAGAGATTGCCAAGAAGTTTTCTGGCTCCTGGATGAGCTGGTTCTAACTCTATGACTTGATTGGCAAGACGCACCGCTTTGTCTGGATTGTTGGCCGCGAGTTTTCTGGCTTCTTCCCAAGCGGGAACGGTTTCTTTTTCATACCTTCTATAAAGATCCACATTCCCCATCTGGAACAATCGAAAGATGATCGCATCTTCCTTTCCGTTTTGGCAGATTCCATACCAGACGTCTTCCTCTCTTTCCGTAATCCGGTTGGCGCGGATTCCCGCGAGTTTCGAACCGTCGACACAACCCGTAGCTTCAAAAAGATCTTTCATCGCTTGGGGGGAAGTCGCGAGAATTCTTCTGGCTCCGTTTTCGAACGTTGCGATCTCATCTTCCGGAAGAGAATCCTCCGGATTGGGAACGTCCAAAAGGCCGGACAAAACTCTGAGTTTGATCGAAGATTCTAAAACCCATTCCGGAAGATTTAACGATTTTAAAAAGACGTCTTCCTTTTGAAAAATTCTTCTATAGACGGAACAATCGGTCAACGTTAGAATCAGGGAAGAAAATAAGAGGAAACGTATGGAAAGGGAGAAAAACGATCTTGAGAGGACTTTTTGATTTGCCACAATAGGTAACATGTGATTTCTCAACAATAGAATCAATCAGGAATCTATGATCCAAGAACTGAAAGCAGATCTAAACGGCAAGGGACAAAAACACTGCGTGATTGTTTCCCGCTTTAATGAATTCATCACCGAAAGCCTTTTGAAAGGCGCTCTTGAATCCTTCCGGATGCACGGAGTCAAAGAAGAAGATATCACCGTAGTACGAGTTCCGGGCGCCTACGAAATGCCCGTGGTTGTCGCGAAGGCGGCCGCTTCCAAAAAATACAACTCGATCATCTGTTTGGGCGCGGTGATCCGCGGCGCGACCGCTCACTTTGATTTCGTAGCGGGAGAATCCGCAAAAATCGGTTCGATCGGAGTTCAGTATTCCATTCCGGTTGTGTTCGGAGTTTTGACAACGGACACGATTGAACAGGCGATCGAAAGAGCAGGGACCAAAGCCGGAAATAAGGGCGCGGAATCCGCGACCACGGCGATTGAAATGGTCAACCTCCTCTCCCTTCTTTAAATGTCAGCCAGACGTACTTCCCGCGAAATCGCCGTAATGGCACTTTACCAATTGGAACTTACAAAACCTCCGCTCAAGGACGTTTTGAAGTTCAAGTGGTATGATAAAAAAACAGAACAAGAAGAAAGGGATTTTGCCATTTCCATCGTAAATGGGGTTGTGAAAAATCAGGAACAGATCGATACTCTGATAAAGAAGTATTCCAAGAACTGGGACTTTTCCAGGATCAGCGTCGTGAATAAAGCGATTCTTCGTTTGTCCGTGTATGCATTATTGTACACTTGGGAAGTTCCGAAGAAAGTTACGATCGACGAAGCGGTGGAGCTTACGAAAGAATTCGAAAGTGAAGAATCCGCGCGGTTTGTAAATGGAATCTTAGACGCAATTCTCAAAAACGAAATCAAATCCGATGGATGAAAAAGAAATCCGAAAAAACAGGCTGTTCCTAGAGGGAATCGAGGAAAAAGAACTCTATTTCCCCGAAGACAGAGAGCCTGTTCGGATTCGCAGATCATACAATAAACTTCTAATATTTTGGATTCTTCTCGGAGCCGTCGTCTTAGGCGGACTCGGGTTCGCGGTTTACTACCAATTCTTCCGTTCTCCTTCTCCCGGTTCCGAATTTGCCGGCGGATTTAACAAAGATCTCGTTCAGAATAAATCCGATATCAATCGTCTTTTGGAAAGACCGTATCTTCCGGACGGAAACGCGAATCCACAACTCACAAAGTGTATCAACCTTTATAAGGAACGATTCACGAGACAAGCATTCGATTATTGTAATGAATTCTTAGATTCTACCGGAACTCAGGAAGAAAAATCCATCGCACTCACCGTTTTAGGTGTGATTCACGACGAGAGCGGGCGTTATCCGCAAGCGATCGAACGTCTTCAAAAAGCGGTTCAATTTGATCCGAAGAATTTTTACGCTTACTATAATCTCACTCTCGCCTACAAACACGCCGGAAGATTTGCCGACGCGAGAATGGCCGCACTCAAAGCGAAAGAAATCGCGCCGAACGATCCGAGAATCTCCTTGCTCGCCGGAAATCTTTTTAACGAATTAAACGATCCCGACGCGGCGATCGACGCCTATAAAGAAGGGCTTTCGCAATCTCCGGACGATATGTATCTCACTTACAATCTTGCGGTGAGTTATTTTAAAAAAGGCGAGATTCCCCAAGCCGAAGAAGAATTTAAGAAAGTCGTAATGAAGTCTCCTTCGGGGAGATTGGCCGCTCTCTCTCATTCTTATCTTGGGAACATCGCCTACAACAAACAGGATTATCCGAGCGCGGAATATCATTTCCGTCAGGCGAGCGCGCTTTCTCCGAACGAAGCCAAATATCTCTACAACCTCGCGGTCGTTCTTCAGAAGAACGGAAAAAAAGAAGAAGCACTGAAATATCTGGAACTCGCGAGAGACGCGGGTGCGAACGATCCTGAAATCTATCGTCTGATCGCCGAAGGATTTTCCAATTTGAATCAAGGGGAAATGTCGATCTCCGCGCTTCAGAAGAGTTTGAAATACAATCCGACCGATTTGGATTCTCTCTTTCAACTCGCGGAGGCTTACTATAACAAAGGCGATCTTCTTTCGGCGGAAGAAACATACAGAAGAATCGTGTCTTCCACTCCGGGTGATAGTTTTACGGAAACTGCGTTGATCAACTTAGGCGTGGTTCTGGATCAGATGGAACGTTATGGAGAAGCGATCACGGCTCTGAATCGAGTGCTCGAGCTCAATCCGAAAAATGCAAAGGCGTATCATACTCTCGGTCTTGTTTATAAACATTCTGGAAACGGAACTCTTGCGATCGAAAATTGGAGAAGGTCTACGGCACTTGAACCGGAGAACGTGCAAAGCAGAGAAGCTCTGGGGGATTATCTTCTGGAGAATAAATTCTTCCGAGAAGCGGTGGAAGAATACATTGGCGTGGTAAAGCACAAAGACGACGCGTATAAGGTTTATCTCAAGATGGCGGAAGCCTACATGGGAATGCAGGACGATTCCAATGCTGAGAAAATCCTATTAAAAGTTTTGAATACTTCGAGGGATGGAAGCGATCTGAAAAACGCCCATAAAAAACTCGCTCTTCTTTATAATAAATCCAAGGATCCGGATCTCAAAAATCGAGCGAAGGACGAAGCGTTTCGTTCCGCTCACATGGATCCGGAAGATATGGAAGGTCGTCTCGTACTTGCAAAAATTCTAATAGACTCAAATTCGATTTTGGATCGTGAAAAGGCGATTGACGAATTGACCGCGATCGTTCGTTCGGACGTAAGACCGAAGACAGCCGCGACGGCCTATAACTATCTCGGAATCTGTTATTATAAAAACGGGGAATACAAAAGGGCTGTGCGCTCGTTTCAGAGTTCGATCGACTTGGATCCTTCTCTTTCCGAAGCGTATGAAAACAAACGCGCGGCGTCCGCGGCGTTGGAAGAATCCACTCGAAGGGAGGGATTTTTCTGAGGAATCTCTTCACAAAGGTCTTTTTTGCTTTTATTCTCACCATTCCGATCTTAGCGGCGGAAACACCTAAAGACGAATTCAAAGAAAAAGTATTGAGTCCGGGTAAGGCACAAGCGAATGCGATTTCCGAAATACGCTTTCGCAATCGATTGGATCTCGTTAAAGAATTACTTCCGATCTTTCAGAACGAATCCACGGAGGAGAAAGTTCAACTCGCAATATTGAAGTTATTCGGGGAACTGGATGATCTGGACGGTCTTGCTCAAAACTGGGTCAATGTTTTAGATTCTGCCTTTCAAAAGACGACTAACGTAACTCTGAAAAAAGAAATTCTTCTTTTAGCTGAAAAGAAAAAAGAGAAAAGATTGATCTATTCGGTGATTGCGGCGTTTACCGATCCGGAAACCGAAGTGAGGCTTTTGAGTTACAAACTCATGCAACTTTTGAAAGACGATCGCGCTTTGCCGATTCTTTTGGACATGTCTCTTTCCAAGGATCCGGTTCAGAGGTTGTACTTTTTAGAATCTTCCCTGATCATAAAAGACGAAAGAATTCAGAATCAAATTCATAAACTGGTAAACGACGAAAGCGCGGGCGTGAGAAAAAAATATCTCATCGCGATCAATCGTCTCGGGATGAACGAAAAATTTTCTCAGTTTCAGAAATCTGCGACGAGTGATCCTGACGACGACGTTCGACTTGTGGCGCTTGAAATTCTCAAAAACAAAAGAAACCGTCAGAACATCTCTCTCTTTTACAAGGGTTTGAACGACGCCAATCCGGATATAAGAAGAGTTTCTTTGGAAGCGCTTCTCATCTTTCAAGACAAACAAGGGGCAAAGGCGATCTCCGAACAATTGACAAAAGAAGATACTCACTTTCTCAAAGCGCGGATGATCGATCTTTTGCTGGATCTCGGAAACAACGGAGGAGGTCAGGGAATTCTCGCCGTTTTAACAAACGGAGAAGAAACCGAACTGAGAACCAAGGCCGCTTACGCCGTGGGAAAGTTAGGCGCGAATACAAGTTCTGCGGAACTCACGAAAATTCTTTCCGAAGAAAAAGAGAACATGGTAAAATGGCAACTGATTCATTCTTTGGGGGAACTCAAAGATAAGAATGCCGTGCCTGCGTTACTCGTCCTTGCAAGAAATCAGCGAGAAAAGTTGAATCTGAGATTGGAAGCAGTCGTAACGATACGAACGATCAACGACCCGGAAAGTCTTCCTTCCTTATTTGAAGCGTATGTCTCGGAAACCGAAAAGTCTCTTCGTGTGGAATTGGAGAATGCAATGCGGGAAATCTTGAATCTTAAGTTTCCTCCGAGAATGCCTTAAGAGGTTTTATTTGTTTTCCATTATCCCTCATTTTCACTTCTCACTTTTTACACATATGCTTCAAAAAGAATTTTTTTGATTCTTGATACGAAGTTAAAAATCTGAACGTTATAAAAATGTGTGAGTGAAAAATCTTAAAAATTTCAAATGACTCCGATAATCAGCCGTCATAAAAATGCATGCAGGCCTGGTTTCGAAAATTCCTACATGCGAGTTTATTGAGTTCTGGAGTTAAAGATCGCTACACGTTAAAAAAAGTGAGCATATCTCGGTGAGTATCTCATCGTAATAAAATTCTTCTAATATACAACAACATCTCTGCAGTGACATGGAACCGGAAAATATTTGCTTGCGAAGTGGATGCGAGATTATTGGAATCGCTTTCCGTAATTCGAAAAAAAAAGTATCATCATTACAGAATATTCAAATATACTCATTCAATCCTCTTATAGTAACCCAGGGAAACATTCGCGAAAAGGCCTTGTTCGTGAGCCCTGTGAAGACCTAATAACCCGTATTGATTTTCAAAGGCGACCGGATTCGGAGAATCCGTCCAGACGTTCGGCCAAAAACGAAGAGAAGGTTCGATCATCAGACCTTCCCCGCCGCCAAACGGAAAAAAACGATAATAAAGCCCGAATCCAACGGAGCGGGTTCTATAATGATGTGTGGATCCAGGCGTGACATATTTAGCCCCATAGAGGAATTCTGATTCGATCGCCTTTTGCACAGTGAGATCCAGAAAATTATTTGTAGAAGCGTATGGGGGAACCCAATTCTGAAAACCGGTCCCTTGAATCGGAAGATCGGATCGAATTCCCAAAGCCTGAGAAAGATAGAGTTCATCCGGCTCAACATTGGAATGAACTCGATAGTAGTGTTCTTTGACCTCGAGACGGATATCAAAGTTGGGAGTGAAGAGATAACCGATCCCGAAGCCGGTCGTATAGGGAAGATTCACTCTGAGATCTTGCTTTCTCTCACTTTCATTTAAGCCCGCTCCCCCTGCGGCGTCTAAGTTGAGGTTGGAGCCATGAGAATATTCAAACACAAATCTCTTCCCATAATAAGTCCCCGCGAGATTCCAACCTCCCAGGATTGGTTGCGAAAGCCCCCCTTGAAGAGAGACACCTTCCGCGCTCAATGCGGAGAGACGGGATAAAAAGAAGATGAAAATTAGGGTTCTGATTACGATCCTTGACATAAGGTTTCCTCCGAATGGAAAATAATTTACCTTAGAATCAAGTTCCAGTCGCCCCGCCCCATGGGGTGGAACCCGTTTTTTTAGGAGAAAAAAATGAATCTGGATTTCGGATCCTTTGTGATAGGCGGGGGACTGCTCCAATCCATTCTTCTCTCCTTATTCTTTTTTAGCTTAAAACAGAAGGGAAGCGAGAGCCGATATCTTGGATGGGCTTTTCTTCATTTGTCCTTGTTGTTTATGATCGGTTTGGGATTTCATAACGGTTGGGCTCTCGAGTTTCCTCATCTTTCAAGAATCGGATTTCCCCTTGGAGCGCTTGCGGCGCCGATCTTCGCAGTTGCACTGCAGAAGTATTTCGGATATCCCAAAGATAAAATCTGGACTCGCCTTTCTTTTTTAATACCTCTGATTCTCTTTTTGTATTCGATACCTCATTATCTTCTAAGCCCCGAAGAGAAATTAAAATATATCTTAGAAGATAGAATCTCTCCTCATACCGAATGTATTCGAATGAGTTTAGTGACTCTTTCTTCCAACATTGTAATTTTCGGAAGAATATATCTTCGCCTTGGACAACTCGGGAAGGAATTCCCAGCTTCGGTTTTTAGGGAAATATTTGTTTTTCGAAAGTTTGTGATGCTTTGTGTGTTTCTACTTTGTATTTCCTTTATATTATTCTTCATTGATTCTCGTTTTAGAGCTGAAACCGTATCGAATGCCGCTCTTTCTTTTTGGGTGATAGGGTTTGCTTGGTTTCGAGTCTATGCGGAGAATTTTGAAACTGAAAAAACGGATTCGAGCGGAAAGGAAGAATCCAAATACAAGAAATCATTGTTAAGCGAAGAGGCGGTTCGGGAAATCGGTCAGAAAGTTTTTCAGAATCTCAATTCCAAAGAATCCTATCTCGATCCGGAATTCGATCTCGGAAGATTAGCCAAAGATCTCGGAATTTCCACTCATACGGTCTCGCAGGTAATCGGTCGATATTTCCAAAAAAGTTTTTTGGAACTCTGCAGAGAATACAGAATTCGAAAGGCGCAGAAGCTTCTCAAAGAAACGGATCATCCCGTTTTGAGAGTCGGTTTGGACGCGGGTTTTAACTCGAAAACGAGTTTTTTACGAGCCTTCAAAGAAGAAGAAGGAATCACACCGAGCGAATACAGAGAGAAGTTTCGGTAAGTTTTCCGTCATTTCGAATCATACTTTCTTTCAAAATGAATGAGAATCAAAGTTGAGTCCGGCTTGTGGAATCAAAACAAACAAATCCGTATTCTCTAATTCGATTCTCATTTCCTTTTAATAGTTTCAATACAAAACTAATGAGAAGAAAGAAGGATCGAATCGTTCCGGATTTCAAATTCGACACTCATCTCCACTAAAAAAGAGTTCACTTCTCAGAGTGTTTTCTGCTTCTCTGGAGGCTATGACAGAAGCAACAAACCAAACCTCGACGGAACACTATCGCAAACTGGAGAACATGTACAACGGCGCTCCGGTGAACTCTTATTTTAAACCTCTTTTGACGATCGGAAAAGGAACCGCGGAACTCAAAATAGAAATCCGAGAGGACTTTTTTCACGCGGCAGGATCCACGCACGGAGTCGTCTATTTCAAGGCGGCGGATGACGCGGCATTTTTCGCCGCGAATTCCCTGGTAAAAGGAAACTTCGTTCTAACTTCCACTTTCCACCTAACATTACTTAGGCCAATTCAGTCCGGAGTCTTGACCGCGAAAGGATCCGTGATTCAAAATGCGACCCATCAGATCATAGCGGAATCGATTCTTATGGATGAAAAGGGAAGAGAGATCGGAAGAGGAATCGGAAACTTCGCGAAGAGCACGATTCCTTTGACACCGGAGATCGGATATAAATTGTAGTGCTGTTTTAACGGCAAGGTTCCATTTTCAAAAGAAGAAATGAATCTTGGTTTTTTAAAACCGTTCAACGATCTAAAAACTTTCCCTTCGGCTTGTTCTCAATTTGCAACACAACGGATGTTAATACTACTTTGTTTGTCTTGAGTCGTCATTGTGCCATCGAGAAAGGAAACTACGATTCCGCTGGATAAAAGATTCGAGTAGCTAGTCGAGCTCCAATACAGCCCATTTACCGTATTGGGAAAGGAAGCAGAAATACTAGGGGAAGTCGTAGAATAATCGACAATACTTAAAAGCTCGTTGACGTTCGGCAATCTCCAGTCGTTTCTTCCAGCAAAATTCGCTCCGTTCAAAGCGCCGCAGGCTCCGATCGCGCCATTCATATCGTTGGTAACCGCTAAGAATCCACATGTCGTGGGAGCTTGTCCGTTTGAACATTTCTGCCAAATGAGTCCGGTGTTCTGATCGGTTATCGAACCGTTTCCATTATCCACAAAGGCGAGGGAAGGTGTTGCGTTTCCTGCCACACAACGAATATTCAATGCGGTCGCTTTTGAAGAGGAGGTAACATTCATTCCAATGACGTTGCTAAAGTTGACGGTCCAAATATTGGCGGCGTTTCCGGAATCCGCAGAATTCGTCATATAATTGAAGCCTACAGAAGTATTTGGAAAGGACGCTACATCGACTTGAGGAGCGTTCGAATAATGGAGAAGGGAAGCCAATTCTTTGACAGTTGGCAGTCTCCAGTCGGTTCTACCCGCATAACCATTTCCTCCGTTCAATGCATTTAAGGCCCCACAGCTTCCGGAAGGAAAAGGAGCTGTAGTTGCCGTTGTCCATGTAAGCTGGGTCGAAGCGCCCGTCCCACAAGTTGCCCCCGATCGACCTTCCGGACAACTTTTCCAAGTCAGCCCGTGAAATTGATCCAGTGTTGTATAATCGTTTGAATAGACGCAGTGTTGTGTGGGGGCAGAGAAAGATCTTGCATTGGGAATATTATTAAAGGCGCCGTCCAATCCGGTTCCTAAACAGGCAATTCCAATTCCGGTAGTATTCCAGCAACCTGTTTGTCCCGTATCGATAATACCTCCCGGATTGAATACGAAAGCCGGTCCAGGACAAACGTTAGGACTTGAATTCGAGTTTCCTGAGTCGTTCGTAGTATTCGAAGAATTTAATTTTGTTAAGTATTGGAGCATTGCGTACGGAGGATCCGGTTTTTCCGGAGGCCGCACACATGCAAGTTGTATGGAAAGAATCAGACCTAAAATCAAAACTTGAAACATAAGAAACCCTCAAACGGAAAGGAACAATTTGAATTCTTAAAAACTCGCGAAAGGTTTGCGTAGAATTTTAGAATTATCTCTTTTGCTTATGAATTACAATCTTGAGAAGTCATATTTTCAGAATAAAGATTTCAGGTTATATTATGAATTCATTGTAAATGGGAGTGGAAGATTGCCTTCTAGGGAAGGACTTCTAAGGAAATAATTTCTTAGGAACGGAAGATATTTTTGATATCGAAATGTTTGAACAAAGAATAAATTTCGTGATTTCTGGGAAATTCGAATTCGATCTGAATTCAAAGAACGCAGATCGATTCGGAATAGAATTTGTTTTAGAATCACTTTTGAAGTGGATTCTTTCTGTTCGAAACGGAAAAAAACGAGCTCAAAGTTGAGCTTGCAATTCTAAAGTTTGTATTGGTCTTCTTTCTTGAAGTAATTTAAATCTCAGTTCTTTAGGAGAATTCTCTTCAAATTTTAAGCAGGCTCGGCGAAAAGAAGAAGGAGAATTGAATCCACAAGCCAAAGCGATTTCCAAAAGATTCATCTCTTGATTCATCAAAATCATTTCCTTTGCGGCTTGCAATCGATGATAGTTCAGAAAATCGGAAAAGCTTAACTTCTTATAGTTGTTCAAATAGTAGGAAGCTTGATGAACGGACAATCCGACATAGGCGGAAAAATCCGGTAATCGAATTTCTTCGTCCAAGAATTCTCGGTTCAATACAAATCTTTCGATTTTCGATTCTATAATTCCGATATCCATTCCTTCGATTAAATTTCTGGAACTGATTTGAGTGAGGCTTTGGGTTTCTTGTCTAAGAATTTCGGAATCCAGGTCCGATTCTTCTTTTGGGATCAGATCGACTGGCAAATTCCTTCGCCAAAATTCCGGAAAATTGTATTCGAGTATGAAAAAATAAACCACGAAGAATCCAGGAACGGAAACGGAAACGAGAACCAATGTTTTAGATCCGATCCAAAGACCGATGGTATGTGCAACGATGGCTAGCGCCACGCCGAAATATTGCATCGGGTAATTGTAATAGATCGCCTTCATTCGATTTTTTCGTATGTAAGAAGCGATTGAAATTCCGAAAGACACCTGTAAAAGGGTGATGAGAATTTTTCCGATGTAAATGAGAGAATGCAAATTTTCTACAAAAGAAGAAAGAATCAAAATCGTTGGGAAACCGAGAAAGGCGAATAGGCTATACCGAAGGGGGTCTTTTAGATATCCTAAGATATGTAAAACATAGAATGCGGAGGAAAAGCTCGCACAAATCGCAAAGCCAAAAAAATACGAATAAAATATTCTGTGTTCGTTGTTGAGTAGGGTTCCGATCGGTTGGGTAACATAGGAAAAAGCCCTTCCTTGACCTACGATACAGAAGAAAACACTCAATAAAAAGATTCCTCGAACTAAATTCAAACGATCCGATTTCGCTTTATAAATGCCGGAAATTCCAGTTAAAAAGCTAATTGCGATGCTCGCCGAATAAAAATATTCTAAATACCGATTGATCCCATTGTTTAAGGAACCTAGGTAATTTAATAAATCCAAATCTGGAAAAAAACCCATCGTAACACTCCTGTTCTTGTCTTTCGCTTTCCTCTGCTCCTGAGTTTTGAGACGCAGAGAAAGCTTCCTCTTCATCGCTTTTTAAAAAGAATAAGTTTACTTTATAAAAAACAAAACCTTCGTTCCTTAAAATTCATTCTACTTATCTTTGTTTGAGAATGAATGGAAAGAACTTAGATTTCTTTGATAAACTTACAAGTATTCAGAGCAAAAATCCTTTCAGTATATAAATTGAAGAAGGATTCTGAATTACGTTATTCTTCTCTATCCATAAATGTTTTTCGTATATGATAATTTAGAGTCACAAATTGTTAAGCGAAGTGAAGTTCGTAGCAAAGAAGTCCAGAAATGGATAGGATTATGGCAAAGATAAGAAGAAGTTGAATTCAATTCTTATACGTTTTACAATAAGCATTGAACTGCCGCTTTTCCATTTTCTTTGGATTTCTAAGCAAATATTCCTTTTTTATACGTCTTTTTTTGAGGCTTTCCGGTAAAATAATTTTTTCCTTTTTTGCCGGAGTCTTTCTCTAAATTCTCGTTCGAATCCATCTTAAAAGCCCTGTCTGAATGACATATTTTTTAAGATGGCGCACGCTGAGCTTTGCATACTGCGTCGATTTTTTTCTATAACTTGTTCTACGAAATATATTTCAATCTTAGCGGTTCGAAAGGAATTCTATATTATAAAGTCAGCATGTGTGTTCTGCCGAAGAACTCTACTCAACTCGAAAGCGTTTTTTTTGCCCTCTTTTTTAAACCGAAATCAAGTTTTGGATTTGTTCTTCCAGTAATAGCCGATCCTTCTCTTAAACTTGAACGTTTGTTATACAACGTCCAACTTCGTTTTTGGAAAAAGAAAAAGAGATTGAACTTTCCGAACATCTCGTATAGAACAAATCCACTTTCGTGGTTCTGGGTTTCTTATATACATTTCGATTCTTATGAGATTCACTTTCACTGCTTTTCGTTGGCTTGGCTTTATTTAGTTTGCTATGATGTTTGAGTGATTTGAGGAAGTTCTTCGAGATAGATTTGCTGTGAAGCAGTTTGTTGTCGCTCATCTTTGCTTCGCAAAAAGCCAACGCTTTGCTTCGCGGCTTTTGGCTTGGCTTTATTTTGTTTGCTATGATGTTTGAGTGATTTGAGGAAGTTCTTCGAGATAGATTTGCTGTGAAGCGGTTTGCTGTCGCTCATCTTTGCTTCGCAAAGAGCCAACGCCTCGCGGCTTTTGGCTATCTCGCTCCCTATGGGTCGCTCGATAGGAGTTGTGTATGAAATACAAATGGGTTGTAGTCGCAAATCGATCCGAAGCAAAAATTTATGAATACAAAGGTTCGCGAAACGGTCTTGAACTTTTGGAAAGCATTGAAAATCCGAAAGGAAGAATGAAAAATCGGGAGCTCATTCTCCAAGCTTCCGGTCCCGGAAAAAGTGCAAAGGCGCAAAGAGTTGCTTTCGATTCCGAATCCGTTCAAGAACCGAAACGTAGGGTTGCAGAAACCTTCGCGAGTCAGATCTCGGAAAGAATTTCCCAAGGTAGAAAGTCCAATCGTTTTCTCAGCCTTGTCCTTGTTTCCGAACCTCGTTTTCTCGGGATGCTTATGGATAAGTTGGATCGTCAATCTCAGTCCATGATCTTTCATAAGATGGCGAAGGATCTCGCGACATCCGATAATCGTGGTATTCTCTCTCACCTGAAAGGAATCTTAGTTTAGAAAGTTTTTCTTTCCTTTTTTTGAATCCGATTTCGATCTTAAGAATGGAGGATTCGATTCTTAAGATCGGTCGAGTTTGCGTTTACGCGATTTATAAGTTTTAGATCGGTTTTTTGGAACCGTCTTCTTCTTGTTTGTCTGACGCTTCTTTTTTGTGAGTTCGAAATCCTAGTTCTTTGTCCTTTTATTTTCGCAAAAAACATAGACAGAATCATCTCGTTTCGATTATCTATTTTTTTGATTTCGTTTTATCTCCTCGATTTCTTCTTTTTTTTGAGAGATACGGATTCTTCTTTTTTATCCAATAAGAATATTTCGGAGAATTGAATGATTAATTCAAAAGGAAAATACGTTCTTTCCATCGACAGCGGGGGAAGCGGGATTCGAGCCTTTTTACTCGATCGCAAGGGAAAAATCGTCGAAAGACAGTATGAAAAAACTCCTCCCAATATTCCGGCCCCCGGGGCCCTCGAACACGATCCGGAAGTCCTCTGGAAAGCGCTTCTTTCACTTCTGAAGAAAATTCAAAAAAAGAAAGAACTCGCAAAGGAAATTGCAGTATTAGGAATTTGTAATCAACGAGGTTCATTTCTTCTCTGGGAAAAATCTTCCGGAAAACCGCTCACACCACTGATCAGTTGGGCCGATGTCCGTTCTTATAAAACCGCAGATGAGATGAATCAGAATTTTATCTGGCGTTTGATTCGTCTTGTTTCTACTGTGATCGGGAATCTTACCAATCATCCGATGATGATTGCGACCTCGATGCTTAAGTTTACGACCGATCACGCGACCTGTCGTCTGAAATGGGTTTTAGATGAGAATCCGGAACTCAAAGCACGTTGTAAAAAGGGAGAGGTTCTTTTCGGAACCTTGGACACTTGGTTTATTTATAAACTCACCGGCGGTAAGAATCACCTTACCGATTCGTCTAACGCCGTCGCTACGGGAATGTTCAATCCGTTTCAGTTGATCTGGAACAAGCCGATCTTTTCCATTTTCGGAATTCCCGCGAATCTCTTTCCGGAAGTAAAGGATAGTAACGGAGATTTTGGTCATTGTCTTCCCGAGTTTCTCGGCGGAAACTCCGTTCCGATCCGCGCTTCGATCGGGGATCAGATGGCCGCCCTTTTTGGTCAGTGTTGTTTCGAACCGGGAGAAGTAAAAATCTCCCAGGGCTCCGGTGCCTTTGTCGATATCAACATCGGACCCAAGGCGAAACTTTCCAAGAGGGGACTCTTCCCGATGATCGCTTGGAGACTCAATGGTCAAACGACATATATGTTAGAAGGTTTTGTCGCAACCGCGGGAACTCTGATCGATTGGCTTGGAAAGGGAATCGGACTTTCCGATACGCCGAAGGTCTTGAACGAACTCGCCGCACAAGCGGACGATACGGAAGGTGTCGTCTTTATTCCGTATCCAACGGGCGCTCGTTTTCCGTATTTTAATCCGAAGGCGAAGGCTTCTATCAGTGGCCTTTCTCTCGCGACTCACAGAAGACATATTGCAAGAGCCGTCCTGGAAGGAATCGCTCTGAGTCTCTTTGAAGTTTTAGAAGGAATTCAAAAAGATACAAAAGTGAAGATCAAAGAAATCAAAGTCGACGGCGGTGTTTCTCAATCCGATATCCTTCTTCAATGTCTTGCAGACTTTTCTAATATGAGAGTCAATCGTGCTCCTGAGCCGGATATGACCGCGACCGGTGCGGCGTATCTTGCCGGTCTCGCGGTCGGATTCTGGAAGGACACAGAAGAACTCAAATCCTTACAAAAAGGATACAAGACCTTCGAACCGAAGATGGATCCGGAAAGACGAACTCAAAAATTGCAACGTTGGAAAAAGGCGGTCTCTGCGACGCTTTCGATCGAGTAGGATTTTTCGATCCGATTGCTTTGCGTACGGCGCATCGTTTATCCGAAGGGAAATTTTTCGGAGGGAGTTCGATTTGGAAGACCCGATATTCGACAAGATAAGGTTTTCAAACTTTCGAAATAAAATGAAGAATTTTGTCTTCTCGAGAGGGAGTTACTTCCTTGCCTCTTCGGAAAGGTTTTCTCCCCTTCGGTGTGATCTTCGTTCTTTATTTTTAATCGTAAATCACGACCTCACCTCCGAAATTTCTTCTTGGGAGAAGAAAGAAAAAAGATTCCGAGTTTATAACCTAACGGGAAAATTGTGAGGAACTGCAACGAGAATCGTGAGTAAGAAAGGATTTTGTAGGAGTTCCTACACGGGATTTTTTTCTTGCAAAATTAGGATTCTGTGATATAGGAAAGTCGCCCGATTTTCCCGCCACCTCACCCCACCACCCGAAATTTGGGAGGGGCGCGCGGCTTTCACGGTGGAGCGTCGGAGTTCCGACAGCTTTTCGTCTGAATCGGATAACTGGTGAGTAAGGTTCTGCTCTTTCGAGGACTCGGCTTTCGTCCATCGGTGACACAAGCCACCAGATTGCGAAATGTGTATCACAAATCTTCGCGACCAAAGGTAATCCTAAGAGTGAGGACTTGGATACAGATCTATTCTTAGACGCGGACTTATCGATTCTTGCGTAAGAATGGGGTTTCTATTTCGGTAATTGTAAGAATATTAGAAAAGAATAATCTATTTACTCCGATTCCGATTCCAATTACTGAATCGGACGCGGGAACACTTTGGGAAACTTTACAGACATGGATCGGATCTAGAAAACGAATGATTCTTTTTCAAAGATATACAAAGCGCTCGAAAGAAAATCTGACAAAGGAACGGAAGAATCTCTGAAATGTGTTGGTTGAATTGTCTCTTCAAAAAATCAAATCCACCTAAAAATCCTGAAGACGAATTTATTGTGACGCTCAACGAAGAATCCGTAAGAGTGGAGCATCCGAGGAGAAAAACGGAACAGATCGCTTGGAAAGAGATCGAAGAGATTCGATTGATCAATACGGACGCGGGGCCGTTTGCACCGGATATTTGGCTGGCATTGATCGGTAAAAATAGCGGTTGTTTGATTCCGAGCGCCTGCGAAGGTTATAATCGAGTCTATGAAATCGTTTCAAAATACGAAGGCTTTCATTTTGAGAACGTCATTCAATCGATGAGTACAACCGAGAACGCGGAATTTCTTCTCTGGAAAAAGTGATTTCTATTGAGAGAAACGAATCGAACTGATAACGGTAGTGAGCTCTTTTACGAGATATTCAGCCGGCACCTCATCGCTGTTATACGTGAGTAGAATCATTCTTTTTTTATTGGCGATCATATAAACCATCCAAAATCTGTCCTCTTTTACGAACTCGCAAGCCATGATCTTGCTTCCTTCTTCGTTTTCAAAGTCTGCGACTTTGTCTTCTTCGAAGTCGATTTCGTGAGTTTTTAGATATCGTTCCAATTCTTCCTTGAGAATATAACTTCCCACTTTGTTTTCGAATGCGTAGACTTGAAGGGCGCCGCTTCCGTTTTCTTCGAAAAACGCAGGAATTCCTTCTATTACCATTTGTACCCAGTGGGCGGGAACCACCATGGAATACCAGCCGTTCGGCGATTTGTAGAGTTTGTATTCTGGAACTTGAGACATGAAGAGCTCGGATGGATTCTACCAAGATCTTTTCTTGGAATTTTCGGGCAAGCAGCTTCTAATTCTTGACAATTCGGAATTTCGATTATTTTTAACCTGTGCTCGCGATCTTAAAGAATCGTAGAAGTCCATTCTACTTAGCCACCACTTTTCTTATTCTTCTATTATTCGCACTTCTCGCTTCCACGCTCGCATTTATCTTTACCGGGGTTTTGATCTTAATTCTTCTTATCCATCCTCTGCTTTTGAACTGGATCGGCAAGTTGTACGGACAAGAGGATATTGCGGACGAGGTTCACTTTGCAAAGACGAAAGACGGTTGGAATTTGGCGCTTCACAGACACATTCCTCCTCAACCGAATCGTCAGCTTGCGCCGGTTCTTGTAGTTCACGGAATTGCGACGAACAAGTATGTTGTCGATCTGGACAGAAGACATTCTCTTCCTTATTATCTAAAGCTCAGAGGTTACGAAGTATTCGCTGTTTCTCTTCGAGGTTGTGGAAGATCGTATTACGAAAGTCCGACCCGTTACGAAGACTTTACCTTCGACGATATCGTCAAATACGATGTTCCCGCGATGATCGATAAGGTGAAGAAGATCACGGGAGCGGAGCGCATTTCCTACGTGGGTCATTCCATGGGAGCGATGATTCTTTATTCTCATTTTTGTATTTCCGAGCCGAAGGACACAAAAGACATCGGTGCCTTTGTTTCCTTGGGAGGACCGGGAAATCTGAATCATATCGGAATTACTCTGATCGGTCTTCTTTCCAGGTTTCCTAGAGCGAGAAAGATGTTGGATCTAAAATTCGGCGCATCGATTCTCGCACCTTTAGCCGGAGAACTTTATACTCCGATCGATGAAATTCTTTATAATCCGAAAGTGACTTCTTCACGAACGGTAAAGAAGATCATGAAGAATGCGATCGAGAACATCAGCGACGGCGTGACCGAACAATTTATGCGTTGGATCGAAACCAAAGAAATGCATTCTCTCAACGGCTTTTACGATTACGTTCGTCTCCAAAAGAAAATCAATGTTCCTTCTCTCTTTATTGCGGGAGAAAAAGACGTGATCGCGACCCCGGAATCGGTTCGTTCCGTATTCGAAAACGCAGGGACAAAGAAAAAAGAATTCAGAGTGATCTCGAAGGCGAACGGATCTTCGGAAGATTACGGACACGCTTGTCTTGTGATGGGCGATCGCGCGGACGACGACGTCTTTCAATACGTAGAATCCTTTCTTCACAAATACGGAACCCGGTCTCAACCAGGTTTCGCAAATAAAATCAAAGAGGGTTTTCTTTCGATCTTTTCCAGGTTTCGCAAATCTTCCTCCCTTTAATTCTGCTGTACTTTTACGTAATCTGGATTATGTCATGCCTATTTAATGGGCATATTTTTCCAGATGGCCTTTTTAGTATTCGTTATTTATAAAAAGAAGGCAAAAAATCCCTAATTTCCCCCTGGTACGTTTCTTGCAAAAGAAATGCAAAGAGAAGCGAATTCAAGGAGTGAATCCTTTCCTTGGAGTGTGCGGGATATGATAGAACTAAAACTTGGTCAACGTAAGGTAGTCAGTTTCCGGGGAAACCACAAGGTCGTAGGTGGTTTGACCGAAAAAAATAAAATCGATATTCTCCTTTATATTAGTAAGGAGTTTGCATCGGTTGATAAACACGACGAACTCTATAATTCGGTAACAAACATTTGTAAGGATATCTTCGAATGTGACAACACTACTTTAAGAATCTGGAAGGACGGTATGTTGGTGCCCGTTCGTTATCTTCGAGAGACGACTCCTCCACGCAGAAGCGTCACCGTAAACGAAGGTTATTCCGGTCATACGTTTAAAACGAAAACGTCTCTTCTTGTGCAGAATCTTTCGTATCATCCGGAGTATATCGACGAAGGAGAAGCCACTCTTTCCGTTATGTGCGTTCCGATTCTTTATAAGGACGAGGTCCTCGGAACGATCGCCGTCGAATCGGAGCACAGCTTTTTTTACATCGAAGACGATATCGAAATTCTAGAAGCATTGGCTTCTCAACTGGCACTTGCTCTTACCTCCGTTCGTTTGATCGAAGGTCTTGTGGAAGCCAATCAGAGAGAAGCGGGAATTCTCAAACAACTCGAGTTTGATATGAAGATGGGCCGCAACGTCCAGAGTCAGATCATCAACACGAACATCGCTCCTTGGAACGGAATTCATTTCGGGACGTATTACGAACCGATGACCGAAGTTTCAGGAGATTACTTCGACGTTGTGCGACACGGGAATGCTGTAACGGTGATCATCGCGGACGTTTCGGGACACGGAATTCCCGCGGCTCTTGTTACGATGTCGATTCACTATCAATTCAGAAGATGTACTTCTCTCGGTCTCGGACTTACCGAAATTCTTACGGAATTGGGAGAATCGATCCGTCCTCAGCTTCCGGAAGGAACATACTTCACCGCGTTTATTTTAAGAATCTACGGAGACTATTCTTATTCTTACGTGAACGGCGCGCATCAAAAGCTGATTCATTTTAGAAACGATACAGGAGTGATCGACGAACTCGATTCGAACGGGGTTCCTATGGGAATTTTCGAAGTGAATCGGAACAACTTTGAAGAGAAGCAAGGCCGTATCAATCCTGGAGACATCCTGATTCTTACGTCAGACGGAATCGTGGAACAAAAAAATCCGGAACGTCAAGAGCTTGGTAACGCAAGGTTTTTGGATTGGGTGAGACAGGAAAAACAAACCCTAGAAGAACAAAGAGATCGTATCTACGTGGGAGATTTGGTCGATTCTTTGATTTCTAGATTCAAAAGATACAAAGGAGAAGCAAGAAACGGAGATGATATCTCCATCATGGCTCTTCAGTGTAATCCGCTTTTGAATAAAGCGAAGTCCATGATGAACGTCGCGAAAACCGCGGCTCGCGAGAAAAACGATTCTCTTGCTTACGATAAGGCTTTGGATGTTTATTCTCTGGACGATTCGATCAAGGACAGCCTTCTTCTTCTCGGAAGAATGTATTATAGAGACCGCAACTTTCCGAAGGCGATTCAGTTCTTGGATAAGTTCGTAAAAACTTCCGGTGAAGATTCAGCTTACATTCATTATCTGATCGGAAGAGCGTATTACGAAACGGAAAACGTTCACGAGGCCAAACGGTCCCTCAAACGTTCTCTCGCGATCGATCATACGTATTCGAAAGCGAGTCTGCGCTTGGCAAGATGTTATCTGAAGGACAATCAAAGTCCGAAGGCGATCAAGGTTCTTCAACAAGGAATCAAGAGCGCTCCTACTAACGAGTATCTAAAAATTTCTCTCAAAAAGTTGGAAGACTTGATGCGTAAAAAGGAAGATCCGTCTCTTCTCGGTGAAGATGACGACGAGACAAAACTGGCTGTTTGACTGGAATGATTTAAATAAAAAAAGGAGATAAGTTATACTATGCGTTGGTATTTTGTATTAATCCTCGCTCTGCTGTCTACAGGAGTTTTTGCCCAAGACGCTCCTATAGCGGAAGCCGCGGCCGCCGTCCCTGATCCTGCGATCAAAGCAGTGAGTGACGAGCTGGCCACCTTGAGGTCCGAGACCAATTGGCTCTGGACTTGTATCGCCGCGTTTTTGGTTTTTTTCATGCAAGCGGGTTTTGCTTACGTGGAAGCGGGGTTTACTCGAGCTAAGAACGTAGTGAACATCTTGATGAAGAACTTCATCGATTTCTGTTTCGGTTCGATCTTTTTCTGGCTGATCGGATTCTCCATTATGTTCGGACCTCAGATTTTCCCCGGTTTTGGAATCGGAATTCCCGGCCTTGCGGATTCTCTGATCGTAAAAGAAGGAAGTCCTGACAAATGGGGATTCGCATTCTTAATCTTCCAGATGGTTTTTGCCGCGACCGCGGCGACGATCGTATCCGGTGCGATGGCGGAAAGAACGAAATTCGTTTCGTATATTATCTTTTCTGCATTGATTACCGCGTTTATCTATCCAATGTTCGGAAGTCTTGCTTGGGCCGGACTTTGGGGACTCGGTAAGGGATACTTAGAACAAATGGGCTTTATCGATTTTGCCGGTTCTACCGTGGTTCACTCGGTCGGAGGTTGGGCGGGTCTTGCGGGAGCTCTGATCCTCGGACCTCGGATCGGTAAGTATCAGGACGGAAAGTTGTTCCCGATCTTAGGACACAACATGTCTATGGCGGCCTTGGGAGTTTTTATCCTTTGGTTCGGTTGGTTCGGATTCAACCCCGGTTCTACGACTTCCGTAAGCGGTGGAAACTTCGCGGTGATTGCAGTGACGACGAATATGTCGGCGGCCGCGGGCGCCTTGTCCGCGATGATCGTGACTTGGATTATGTTCAAGAAGCCGGACATCGGATTATCTCTGAATGGAGCTCTCGCAGGTCTCGTAGCGATTACTTCTCCTTGTGCGAATGTGAGCATTTCTTCCGCGGTGATCATCGGTCTGGTAGCGGGAATTCTTGTGGTTCTGAGCGTTCTATTCTTCGATCGAATCCATATCGACGACCCTGTGGGAGCGGTTTCGGTTCACGGGGTTTGTGGAGCCTGGGGAACTCTGGCCGCGGGTCTTTTCGCTCAAGAAGCGTATGGCGGGGTCAACGGTCTATTCTTCGGAGGAGAACTGTCGGTGGTTTTGGTTCAGCTTACCGGAATTGGGATCGCGTTCGTTTGGTCTTTTGGAGCGAGTTCGATCATTTTTCTCGCCTTGAAATATACCGTCGGATTGCGTGTCTCCGAAGACGAAGAGATCACCGGTTTGGATATTCTGGAACACGGGAACGAAGCCTACCCGATTTCCAAATAAGAATAAGAAGGACCTTCTTCTTAGAAAACGCCGGGAGAATTCTTTCTTTCGGCGTTTTTTTGTTTCTAGTTTTGAATTTTGCCCAGGATCAGAAATCCAAGGAGAATGGCTTTCTTCGAGAGAAGGTGGACGGAACTCCGGAACGCAGGTGTTTCGGAAGAATTCAAGAAGAATTCTTCCTACAAAGAAGTGATTCTTTTTATTTGTGAGAGTTCCCACATTTTCCCGAAATGCCCCGGACGAGAAAACGGGAGGGAAGTTCCGTCGATCGGTTTTCCCTAAAATCTCTTTTCATTGACGGAATCCTTTTCCGTCTCAAATTTGATGCATGAGCCATTTTTACGGCCGATTGTCCAAGTTTTTATTCTTCTCCTTTATCCTTTTATTTTTTATCAATTGTTTTGATTACGAGGAAACGGTCACGATCAATCACGATTTTACGGGGACATTAGAAGTTTCTTATGTTGTTCCGACCCGGAGAAACTCCGACGAATCCTTGATCAAATTTCTTCCGACTCGAAAGGATGAGATTTCCAATCGCCTCAACAAAGGTTTTTTTTCTAAGAATATCGTTCTCAAGGATTATTCTTTTCAAAAGATCGTGACTCCAGAAACGGATCCGAGTCTGTTTCGTGAAAAAGCCAAGGTCTATTACAAGGTAGAATTTCAGGATCTTTCTCAGATCGAGGATGCGATGCTGGGGAAGGTTCAGGTTCGAAAAAAGGGGAATACGATCTATGTTAAGAGAGAAATTCCGACCATAAGCAGAGGCCCCGAAACTCTCAAAAAAGACGGGGAAAAGAAAATTTATTCGGAAACGTTACGGCTTCTTCGGACGAGTTCGATTCTTTTCAAGGTGAATTTTCCGATCGCTTCGGTTTGTCGTTCCAATCGGGGAGATGTGAATCTCGGAAAATTGAGCTATCGTCTTCCGTTAGCCGAAACGATTGAAAAGACCGGAAACAATTCTTGGGATTATAGAATCACCGTAATCTATTAAAAGTGTGAGTTCCTACTTTTCCTAAGGTTTCTCTGCCAGATCCGGAAGAACGTAAAAATTGGACCGACAAATCACCCCGAAAAAAAAATTCTGGAAAACGAACTTCAAATCTGATCTTGCAAACAAGTTCCATACATTTTTCTCCTATTTTATTTTAGAAAATGGAGGAAGCATTTCCGAAATCCTCAAAAATCATTTGAGTTCTTCTTCAAAACCCGGAAGAAGAAAATCGAAGAATCGTTTCTTAGAAATATTTTTTTGATTGATTTTGGATTGGAGCTTCCAAATGGAATTTTAGTAAATGAGAATATTCAAAAATACATATCTTTCTCTTTTCTTTCTTCTTTGTATCCCATTCCTACTTCCCAATCTTCAGGCAGGACTTCAAAAAAGACCGGAACATTGTTTGGTTCGGGTCAGCGGATATTTCGCTTCTCTTAAGAATTGGTATGACGATTCTTATCCCGATTTCTTTTCGCTCTTCCGCGCCGATCTTCGCGAGTATTTAAGGACTTCGAACGTCTCCGATTGGAAACGATGTATTCTCCAATCCATAGGAAAGATGGAAAGGAGGGATTATTTTATCAGTTCTTATATGCTCGCCGACCCCGACTTGAAAGAAATCGAACCGGATCCTTCTCTTGCGGTCGAAACCGGAAAAATTCTTCTCAAACAATGCCGGGCGAGAATGTCCGAAGAATGCAGACGTTTTCTGCAAAACCTTCTGGCCGGTCTTGCGATCAATTCCTATCGAATTGGAAATCATTCGGAAGCGAAGAAATATAAGGCCCAAGCCTATGAATGGATTCGCGGGGAAAAAGAAGAATTTGGAGCGCGTACGGAAGAAGAATGGAATCTTTTCGAAAAGATCGAATAGAAAAGAATATTAGGAAAATAGGAAGTATTTTTTCAAGAATTCATGAAACTCCAGAAAAGAGGTGATTCCTTTCTCGGAAATCCGTCCCGAAAAATCACGTCCACAAAAAAGATACTTCGAAACGGACTTCAAGTCCGGCACGACCTTTTTTTGGAAAAATCCGCTCTTCGGAATTCCTACCTAGTCAAAGACAAAAAGTAAACCGGAGATCACGTTTCCCGTGAGGAAGAAACTTTCGGAGACCACTTTAGAAAAGTTGCAAGTTTCGAATCGACTTTTTTTAGGCTTCCCGATTTGGAATCTACACAAGCGTAAACGAGTTTTCCGGAACAGAGTAGTTCACTTTCCCGAAAAATAGCGAGGTCCCAAAAAACTTTTACACCCGATACGCTTCCCTTCAAGTAGATTTGAATTTCTTCGTCAAAACGGGCCGGACTCTTGTAGTCGATTTCACAGTGGATTACGTGAAAGTCCGCTTGAAATTTAGAATTCAATTCTCCGTAAGGAAGTCCGCACCATCGAAAGTATTCTGTGATCGCAACGTCGAAGTAGGTCAGATAATTCGCGTTGAAGACGATCCCTTGCAGATCGGATTCCGCGTAACGCACTCTCAAGGCATGGTAAAAATCAAATTCTTCTTTTCTAATATTTTTTCCCATTGATCTCTGTTCCGATGGAACTTTTTTTCGGTCCTAAGTTTCTCTCGGGAGTTTTATCCAAAGGAAACGGTCGCTTTTAAATCGAACTTCACTTTCTTTTCTACAAAAGATCGAGTTCCTTGCACTTTTCCCCAAAAAGAAGAAAACCTTTTCGATCTTCTTCCGTTACCCTGTAATGAAGTTCCCTTGTCAGATATTCTCTCACGACCGTTTCCGGAAGTCGGGATTCTTGCGAAATGATTTCTTCGATATGAGTGATTCCGTATTCCAAAGATTGGATCAAAAGTGATTCCTCTACTTGGAGCGGTTTTTTGCTCGCCCAGAGCGCGAAGATGAAACCGAGATCCGTGATCTGATTCCACCACTGGGCCAGGTCGCGGACTTCGTAAAATTCTGCATTCCATTTTGCTAATAGAGCGTTGTCTCCAAAAAGCATATGCGAGCCGATTCCGTTTTCGATTTGTTCTTGAATGATTTTAGAATCGGTCGGGATCACATCCGGGATTTTTCCGGATTCCTCGTGAACCAAAACTCGGACCAAAGCCATGCTCGTTTTGGAACCGTTATCGGTAAGAATGACCTTGGGAGGGTATTCCTCCTTTAAATTCTTAAAGAAAAGAATGGATCGAACCTTTTCTCTGGCGCAAACTCCGGTGGTTTGATACGCGTTGAGGATTTCCCGATTTCGAATACATTCTATCGAAGAAATTAAACCTAAGTCGATCTCGCCTTTCAATAAATAGTCTTTGAGTAGTGCCGGGTTATCGGGAACGATTCGGTTCTTTGAATCCTTTTCGAAACCCCATGTTAAGGGTCTTGCATTTAGATGTTTAACGATTCCTATTTTCAATGATTCTCTCTTTCTAAAAACTCTTTCAAGATCGGGTAGTCCTGATTCATCAGATAAACGATCGCGCAGTGGGACGCCGCGGGAACCGCCGCTCCTTCGAGGAAAAATAATTCCTCACCGGTGACAAAGTAGTGGATCCCGTTCGCGTCCAAAAACGATTTCACGATCGAAAGTAAAATCGGATCGGAGGTCTCAAATCTGGCTGAAAATCCGTCCGAATCGTCTTGTTCTCTTTCAAAGGGTTCCATATTTCTCTCAAAAATATTAGGGTTGAATTCTATTTTTTATATCGTCTAATTTGATCAATGGTTTTCAATGAGAAAGTTTACATATCTTTAAAATTGAACGACCTAACTTTGGAACACGAGGAACTAAGAAATTATCTCAATTCCTTTCTGAAAGAGAATCCAACTTGCATCGTTCTCGACTTCTCCAATATAGAGGTCATTTCTTCCGTGGCCTTGGGAGTGTTGCTGAGCTTTGTAAATCGGGTTCGTAGTTTGGGAATCGACGTGGAAACGGTACATGTTTCTCATCGTCTAAAGCAAATTTTGAAACTTGTATCTCTTGACAGAGTTTTCGGTGCTCTATAAAACATCTTTACCATGACAGATATTCAGTCCGGCCTGAACGCGATTTCCGATGAAGATTTTCAATTCGTAAAATCTCTTATGTACAAAGAGACAGGAATTTTTTTGGCTGACCATAAGAAGATTATGGTCCAGTCCCGCCTCAACGGACGAGCGAGGCATTTCGGCTTAAAAACGGTTTCCGATTATATCGGTAGACTTCGCGCCGATCATGCCTTTTTTAGCAGTGAACTCACGGAACTCATCAACAGAATCACAACGAACAAGACCGACTTTTATCGGGAAAATCATCACTTCGAATTTTTGAGAGATACCTTTTTTCCGTCTGTCGAAGAGAAGGCCGCGAAGAACGGGAAAAAAATCCTTAGAATTTGGTCTAGCGCGTGTTCGACGGGAGAAGAACCGTATACGATCGCGATGACTTGTCTCGAATACTTCGCCTTCAAACCGGGATGGGATATCAAGATCTACGCGTCGGATATCGATACCAACGTGATCAATACGGCGAAAGAAGGAATCTATAGAGAGGAACGCCTTCTCCCCGTGGACGAAAAGTTAAAGAACAAATATTTTATCAAGGTCAGGGATTCCGAACGAGACGAGATTACCTATCATGCGAAACCGGAACTCAAAACTCTGATCGATTTTAGAAAGGTGAATCTTTTGGAAACTCCGTATCCGATTCCGGATAAGCTGGACTGCGTTTTTTGTAGAAACGTAATCATCTACTTCGACAAGCCGACTCAGAAGAAAATATTCGAAAACTTCGAAAAGGTTCTGAAAGACAGAGGACTTTTGATCATAGGACATTCGGAAACGTTATTCGGCATTTCGGAAAGTTACAAGTTCTTAGGACACACGATCTATCAGAAAAAGCCGGTCGTCTAACGGAAAGAATCGATTCTTACGAAAATTCTTTCCAGATCCGAATCCATTCCTTCTGCATTTCGTAGGGTTCGTAGATTACAATTCTTGAATTTGCTAATACGTCCAAAAAGCCGGCCTCGTTCGGAAACCTCGGGACGATATGCTGGTGGATATGCGGAATCGAACCGCCCGCGTTTTTCCCGATATTGTAACCCAGATTGAATCCTTGTACGTTCCAAAGTTTTTTAAGAATCCGAATCGCCTTGGAAGCGCCTTCGTGAATTTCCAGAGCTTCCTGCGCGGTCATCTCTTCGTATGCGAGGATATGTCTTTTGGGAAAGATCATCAGATGTCCAGGATTGTAAGGATATAAATTTACGGAAACGATCGTGAGATCGGTTTCGGAGACGGTAAGATTGGGAACATCCGGATCTTTTCTACAGATTCCGCAAAGAATACAATCTACTTCGGGTCTTTTTCCTCTTGCGTAATCCAGTTTGTGAATGGAAAAAAGATTTTTCCTGGGTTCGTCCCATTGAGTAGAATTGGATTCTTCCATGAACCCTAAATTATTCGGGTCATCGGAGCTGTCAAAAAATTAGCGCGCCGGAAGGAAAGGAAAAGTGATCGTATCCTTGTCCGGAATTCCATTTGGAGAATCCGAGTTGATTCCTTGGTGGATAGAATTCTTCAAAAAATAGATTTGGGAATCGGAAAGAGCGGTTTTCATCGATTTTTAGATAAGACATTTTGCGTGGTCCGGGAAAACTAGATTCTAATAAAACAATGAAAAACCCGAATCGACATGGCGTGATTGCGAAAGGAAGGAAGTGATGAACCATCAAATGAAAAATCGAACAGGATTCTTGTTAAAACGGAAGTCGATTCTTTCCTTTCTGATCATCGGATTGATCATTCAGATTTTCTGTGCAAAGACAAAAGAAGCTTCGGATAAAAATAAGGTCGAAGAATGGATTTCCGGGAATGCACTCGTTGTGGATGTTCGTACTCCGCAGGAATTCGAAAGCGGTCATTATACGAATGCAGTGAACATTCCTCTGGATCAGATTTCTTCTCGCCTTGAAGAATTCGGTCCACTCGATCGTAAGATCGTTTTGTACTGTCGTTCAGGTCGCCGCAGTCAGGAAGCCCTCAAGGTGCTTCAATCCAAAGGTTTTTCGAATGCGATCAACGCAGGCGGCTTGACGGATCTACCTTAGAATCTCCTTGCAGGACCGGATCTTCGAAAAAGGATGGAAAGACATTGGAACCGGTTCATTATTCAGTTCAAGGAAAAGAGATTCTCCGAATCTTTCAGGAGAATTTTTCAAAAGAAGAATCTATTCTTTTCTTAGATGGAACCGCTGGAGAAGGCGGACATAGCCTTCTCTTCTTACAAGAATTTCCCAATTCTAAAGTCATTCTCTGCGATCGGGATCCAGTCATGTTATCTCGTGCGAGCGAGCGTCTTTCCGAATTCAAAGAAAGAGTGATTCCGATCGAAACCAATTTTTCGGATATCAACTCCGAACTTTTGAAAGCGCACGGTGTGGAAGAGGGCCCCCAGGGAATTCTTCTGGATCTTGGAATTTCTACGTTCCATCTTTTTCATTCCGGAAGAGGTTTTAGTTTTCGAGAATCAGAACCCCTCGATATGAGACTTTCTCCGGATAAGGGCTTGAGCGCAGAAGACGTTCTCAACACGTATCCGAAGGACAAACTCTTACATATTTTTTATACATACGGCGAAGAACGTTGGTCCAAAAAGATCGCCGAAGTGATCATCGATCGAAGAAAACACAATCCGATCACAACTTCCGGAGAACTGGCGGAACTCATTTCCAAAATCATTCCTCGAAAGTTTTGGCCACCGGGAAGACATCCGGCGACTCGGATCTTTCAAGCGCTTCGTATCGAAGTCAACCAAGAACTCTCTCATATCGAAACCGGTCTGAAGTCTCTTCTCGATCTTTTACGAAAAGACGGAGTGATTCAAGTGATCTCGTTTCATTCTCTCGAAGATCGAATCGTAAAAAACGCGCTCCGAGATTATGCGAAGGAAAACGGTTTTACTCTTCTTACAAAAAAACCGATTCTTCCTTCCGAAGACGAAACGAGGGAGAATCCGGCTTCCCGTTCCGCAAAATTGAGAGTGCTCAAAAAAACGAAATCGGTCGATAAGAAATATAGAAAGGAAGATTTCGAGGAAGAGGAAGAATCAGATGTCTAAGATCGATGCCTTGTTGGAAAACCCGGTATGGAAGGACCTCGGAATTCTTTTTTTGAATCTGGGAAAGGTCATCCTTTTCCTAAGTCTTTTTTTTCTCTACGTCTGGCAAAACGTCCAAGTCGCAAGGCTCAATCGAGAAATCAGCATTGCAACCGGCGAAAAGATCAAACAGATCAAAAAGAACGACGACTTAAAAATCGGAGTCGCCACGTACACTTCCGCAAGAAGAATCGAAACGTTATACAGAAAAACCTACAACTATCTTCCCATCACGGTGGGAGATCGAATCATAACTCTAAACCTACCTCCTGAAAAAAATGAAGACGAGAATGAAGTTAACCCAGCTTCTCCATGAATTTCCTGAACTCAAACTAAGATCCGTTCCAAACGGCAAGTCGTCCGATGGAATCGAAATCGGTTATATCCAATCCGATTCTCGAAAGACAAACTTAGAAGATATCTTCTGCGTCTCCGATTCCCTCGGTTCTAAAAAAGAAGAATATATTTCCAACACAAAGGCTTCCTTGATTTTGATTCGGACCGGTTCTTCGATCGTCCTTCCGGATTCTAAGATCGTTTTAGAAACCGAAATCGATCCCGAACAACTCCAAGGAAGAATCGCCTCCTTTCTTCTCGGTCATCCTTCGAAAGAGTTGGAGATCGTCGCGGTGACGGGAACCAACGGAAAAACTTCTCTTACGAATATTCTTTTCGCATTAGCAAAAGAGCAAGGACGCAACTGCGGTTTGATCGGAACGATCGGAGTGAAATTCGGAGATCAGCTGATCGATACGGGTTATACTACGCCGGACGCTTCCTCTCTCAATCTCATTCTCAAGGAGATGAAGGATCAGGGAGTGGACACCGTTTTTATGGAAGCGAGTTCTCACGGTCTCAAACTCGGAAGGATGAACGGAATTTCTCTGAAGGCGGGCGTCTTTACCAATCTCACTCAGGATCATCTCGACTTTCATCCGGATATGGAAGATTATTTTGAAAGCAAGTTCCGTCTTTTTGAAATTTTGGATTCGTTCCCTTCTTCGTTTGCCGTTCTCGATTATATTTCACCGGGTGGAAAAGAGCTTTTGGAAAAAATCCAATCACGCCTTCCGAGTTTGCAAGTGAGTGCGTTAGACGGTCCTCTCAGAGAATGGAAAGTCGAAGGTCCGTCCTTGAATCTCCAAGGCACTTCCTATTCTTTGACGGAGGGAGGCAATTCTCATCCGATCCATACCAATCTTCTGGGTTCGTTTAACGTTCGCAATACGGCCCTTGCTTGGATTACCGGAATCAGGCTCGGCTTGGACCCTGAAAAGATGTCTTCTTCTTTAGAAAGAATTCCGCAGATCCCTGGACGTTTCCAAATCGTCTACAGCAAGGACCGTTCTCGAATGGCGGTTGTCGATTACGCTCATACCCCGGACGCTCTGGAAAATATTATCCGAAGTGTCCGAGATTCGAAACCGAAACAACTGATCACTCTCTTCGGTTGTGGGGGAGATCGGGATCGGACCAAACGTCCGAAGATGGCGCGGATCGCGGAAGAACTTTCGGATCAGGTCATTCTTACCTCTGATAATCCGAGGACGGAGGAACCGGAGTCGATCTTGGATGAAATTCAAACCGGCTTTTCCAATGGTTTTGTTCCGCTTCTCAGGGAAGTGGACCGGGCCAAGGCGATCGCAGAAGGTGTGGCGGTTTTGCCGGAAGGCGGTTGTCTTCTCGTCGCGGGAAAGGGTCACGAAGAATATCAAATCATCGGCAAAGAAAAACGTCACTTCAGCGATGTGGAGCAGGTTCAAAAAGCCTTCGGTCTTTTTTAAAATTCTCCGATACAAATAAAGAACACTCCTTTTTTTTGAAACTAGGACGGGTACATGTTTTATTATCTCTACGATCTTTACTTCAACCATCTGGATTCCCTTCGTATTTTTAGTTACGTTACGTTTCGCGCTTTGATGGCGGGATTGACTTCGATGTTGGTCACGTTCTGGTTCGGTCATCGTGTGATCGACTTTTTATACGGACTCAAGTTCAGAGAGTCTGTTCGGGACGACGGCCCGAAATCCCACGAGGCAAAAAAGGGAACTCCTACGATGGGAGGTCTTCTGATCATCGGTTCTCTTCTTCTTTCCGTTCTCCTTTGGGGGAATCTTAAAAATCCGAACATCTTGTTGCTCGCCGTTTTTTCTCTCTTTTTCTCCGGCCTCGGTTTCGCGGACGATTATATGAAATCGGTAAAAAAAATCAAAGGTGGAATGCGCGCGCGAACCAAGTTTCTTCTTTCCATTTTGATTTCTCTCGGGTTTTGTATATTATTCTTTTATTATACAGGTCATACTCCTCCCGGACATTCCGGTAAAATTCCCTTTCAACTGACGGATTTGTTTTTTCCTTTTGTGAAAGGACCTGTTCTTGCGCTCGGACTTCTTGCGATTCCGTTTTCGATCATCGTGATCATCGGTTCTTCTCACGCCGTGAATTTGACGGACGGACTCGACGGACTCGCGACCGGAACCGTTGCGATCGCCGTTGTTACGTTAGGAATCATCGCTTATTTTTCGGGAACCCCGATCGTCGCAAATTATCTCAACATTCCTTATCTTCCGGGCGCTCACGAATATTCGGTCTTTTTATCCGCGCTTGCCGGTGCCCTTCTCGGATTTCTCTGGTTCAACGCGCATCCCGCGCAGGTTTTTATGGGAGACACGGGTTCTCTTTTTTTAGGCGCGACTTTGGGTATGGTCGTGATCCTTTTGAAGAAGGAAATTCTTCTTTTGATTCTGGGAGCGATCTTTGTCAGCGAAGCTCTTTCCGTGATTCTTCAAGTGGGTTCCTTTAAACTTACGGGAAAAAGAATCTTCAAGATGGCTCCTCTGCATCATCACTTTGAATTGGGAGGATTGAAAGAAACCAAGATCGTAATTCGATTTTGGATCATCGCGGTCATCCTCGCGATCATCTCCTTATCGACTCTCAAAATCCAATGATCGATTCTATCGGAAGGAAGTGGAGGGAACTCTGGGTTCCGGGAAAAACTTCCTTGGACGTTCTTCTCCTTGTAACGATCTTTATTCTTCTTTTTTTAGGGCTCTGCGTTATGTATTCTTCTTCGAGCATCACCGCTTGGAGAGAATTTAAGGATTCTGAATACTTTCTCAAAAAACAGGCGATCTGGATCTGTGTGAGCCTTGTGTTTTTCTTTTTTTTCTCGGTCTTTCCGTATCAGAAACTCGAGAAACTCGCAGTCTTAGGAATGTTAGTCGCGATTGGACTTTTGATTCTGGTATTCATTCCTGGGGTGGGAAAATCGGTTTCCACGTATTACGGAAGAAACTTTCACAGATGGATCGCCCTTGGCCCGTATCAACTCCAACCCTCGGAAGTCGCGAAGGTCGCCGTTTTGATCTATTTGGCTTCGCTTTTTAAAAAATTAAAATTAGAATCCGCCCCCGATTACAAAAAACTTTTGGTCCCTTCGGTTTTACTTCTCACCGTGATCGTTTTGATTCTTGTGGAGCCAGCATTCGGAACCACATTAGAAATTCTTTTTGTGATTCTCGGTTTTATTTTCTTATTCGGATTTCCTTTTCGAAATTTGCTCGTCGTAGGTATTGTATCCCTTCCTCTGATTTATATTTTGATCGATCGGGTCGGTTATCGGAAGAAGAGGGTGGAAGTTTGGCTGGATCCGTATCGCTACCGATTTGACGAAGGTCACCAGCTCGTGACTTCGTTTCGTGCTTTTTTGGACGGAGGCTGGTTCGGTAATAAACTCGCTTCGGGTTATGCGCATCGTTATTTGACCTACAGTCATACCGACTTCGTATTAGCAACGTTTGTCGAAGATTTCGGTTTTGTGGGATTTATGATTTTTATCTTTCTGATTCTTTTACTTCTGTTTCGTGCGTTCTATCTTGTGCAGAAGGTGAAGGATCCCTTCGGTTTTTATTTAGGCGCTGGAATTTTGATTATCTTGGGAACACAATTTATCATTAACATGTTCGTTGTTACCGGAATTTTTCCGATTACCGGTATCAGCTTACCCTTTGTCAGTTACGGAGGATCGTCGATTCTCATCGTATTGATTTCTCTTGGAATTCTTGTCAATATAACGAGAAAGGAAAACCTAGGTCTATGAGATCGATTGTAATCGCGGCCGGCGGAACCGGAGGACATATATCACCGGGAGTGGCTCTTGCGGAAGTTCTTACGGACTTAAAAGAGCAGATCGGATATGAGAATTTATATCTTTTTTCTTTAGAGAGGAATCGAAACAATCCGGATCTGGAACAAGCGCCTTGTAAGGTTCTCTGGCACAATCTTCCTCCTCTTTCCAGTAACATTCTTCTTTTTCCCTTTCGTTATACGTATCAGATTCTAAAAACGTTTTTGCTTTTCCGTAAACTCAACGTGGACGTAGTCATCGGAATGGGCGGTTACTCGACCGTGGCTTCGATTTTATACGGAGTTCTTTTTCGAAAAAAAGTCTATCTCTGCGAACAGAATTGTATTCCCGGAAACGTGAACCGATTGTTTTTTCGTTTCGCCAATAAGGCCGCGTTTAGTTTTCCTCCAGTCGATCATTCCGTGCCTTGCGATTGGTCGATCATAGGAAATCCTCTGAGAAAAAAAACGCTTCCAAAGATGTCTTTGAAGTTTTCGGAAAAATACGACACGAAAAAGAAGAAGCAGTTTAACGTGCTCGTGATGGGCGGAAGTCAGGGCGCGAGACAGATCAACAATATCGTAGTTCGTCTGATGGACCACGACGAAATCAACACTCAATTTCGATTTCGCTTATTAACGGGCTCGGCATTATACGAAGAAGTTTCACAAAAAACGAAGAAGGACGCGGAACTTATCTCCTATACGGACAACATGAAAGAACAATACGAGTGGGCGAACTTTGTGATCGCTCGCTCCGGTTCGGGTGTGTTGTCCGAATGCGCGGCCTTTGCTCTTCCCATGATTTTGATCCCTTATCCATATGCAAAGGATGATCATCAGATGGCGAATGCGAAGTATTTCGAACTGAACGGTGCGGCCGTGGTGTTGGATCAGAAGGACGAAGATGAATCCCATCTTTTTAGAATTTTGGACAAATTGGCGAACGACGTATCTTTGTTAAACGACATGTCGATCAAATCTCTTCAGTGCTCTCACGTCGACGCGGCGAGAGACACCGCGAAATACTTTTTCTCTCTGGACTAAGATGCAAACCGATTGGAAATCGTTTCAAAGACCGTTCTTCCTTGGGATCGGAGGATCGGGAATGTCATCTCTTGCCTTTCTCCTTTTGGAAAAAGGAATGAAAGTCGGCGGTTACGACGGCAAACACTCCGACGTTGTTGAAAAATTGATTCAGAGCGGAGCCACAGTGCTCGGAAAGTCCGATACGCTAACGGTGGAGAATTACGATCTTGCGATTTATTCTTCTGCGATCCGATTGGATTCTCACCCTTTGGTTAAAAAATTTAAAGAGAAAGGAATCGCAATCGTTCATCGGTCCGAACTTCTTCATCAAGTGATGTCCGAAAAAAAGCAGATCTCCGTTGCGGGTTCTCACGGAAAAACCACGACTACTGCGATGACCGCGTTTCTTCTAGAACGTTGTGGATTCTCCCCGTCCGTGATGGTCGGCGGAGAAGTTGCATTTTTAAACGGAAGAGGCGGTTCTTGGGGAAAGGGAGAATGGGCCATTTTCGAATCCGACGAATCCGACGGTACCTTCAACAATCACCAAGCGGAAGTTCGGATTCTCACGAACGTGGACGAGGATCATTTGGATTATTATCAGACAAGAGAGAATCTCCTCAAAGCATTCGCGCGTTATATGGAAAAAGCTTCGAGAAGATTGATCCTGAACTTGGACGATATCGGAATCAGGGATTCGCTTTCTTTGTTTAAAGACCATTCTAAGATCCTTGGATTCGCAAAGACGAAAGCCGATCGGAAAGAGGACGTTTTTCAAGACGAAAGAATTCGAGATTCTAAAACGGCGCTCTATCGAATCGAAGGCGGAGTTTTGACGTTTTACTTTCAAAATAAAGAATATTCTTTTTCTCTAAAGTATCCGGGTGAACACTATCTTAAAAACGCTCTTGCGGCGGTTCTGGCTTGTTTCGAGGCGGGGGCGAAGCTGGAGGAACTCGTCGAGACGATTCCGGATTATTCCGGCGTCAGCAGAAGACTCGAGTATCTCGGAAGCAAAAACGGAATCGAAGTCTATGACGACTACGGACATCATCCGACCGAAATCAGGGCCGTGATTCAATCCATGGAGGGTCTCAAAAAAGACGGAAGAGCGGTGATTTTGTTTCAACCGCATCGATACACGAGAACTCAAAACTTATATCAGGAATTTGCGGAAAGTTTGGATACCGGGGAGACCGTTTTTCTTTTGCCGATTTATACGGCCGGAGAGGACCCGATCGAAGGAGTGGAAACGAAACTCATCGCGGATGCGATGTCACGTCCGACCAAAATTCTATCCAAAGATCTCGAAGAGGGAGTTGCAGAACTCGGCCGGTTTTTGAAACCCGGCGATAAGTTTGTCACTCTGGGCGCCGGAAATGTTCGGGATTGGGGAATTCGATTTTTAAAGAATTAGAATATTCTAATTTAGAGAATCGATTCTGAGTTGAAGATCCTTTTTTTCCTCAGCGTCGCTCGTGAGTTCCAAAGCTTTTTTGTAATCCGATTTTGCCTCTTCTTTTCGGTTTAATTCTTCGAAAGCGTTTGCCCGATAGAAATAGGCGGACGCAGAGTCTCCGTTCGGATACTTTGCGAGATAGGATGTGAATGTCTCCACCGAAGCCTTGAAGTTTCCTACTTCAAGATATGAGATGCCGAGATTGTAAAGAGAATCGTGTTTTTTATCAGTGTTCTTTGTATCTCCGGATTCGATCGCCTTCTTAAAGTATTGAATCGCTTTTGAATATTCTCTCGCTTCGAAATAATAAACTCCCGCTTGAAAGTTCGTTTTGATTCCGTCCGGATCTTTTGATAACTTTTCAAGGTATTCCTTTTCGAGATTCCTTCTTGCGTACGCATTCTTCAGATATTTGAGAATCATTTTAGAATCGGGCATTCCCGTGATCTTATCGATCAGACTTCCATTCTGATCCAAGAAAAGCATGGAAGGATAGCCTTCGATTCCGTATTTTCTCTTCAGATTCGGGAAGGTGTCGCCGTCCAGGGAAAGTGTTACAAACTTAGAGAGTTCGTTTTGAACTTCCTTTTTAGGATAGATTTCTTTTTTGAGAGTTTTGCAATACGTGCACCAATCCGCATAAACGTCGATAAAGATCGGTTTCCCGTTTGCCTTTGCTTTTTCAAAGGCGGTCTTTACGGATTTCTCCCATTGGATTTCGGCTCCAAGAGGAGAATGGAAAAGAACAGTCAGAAGGATGCAGATCGATAAAAATAAATTCTTCATTCTCTAACATCGGACTGTTTTGCAAATGCTTTAGCCAGCGTTTTCTTTCCGGAAGGGCGCAAAAATACGGTTGTCGGAGAATCGGAGGCTCGAAAAACTAGGGGCAGATTTCGCAAAGGAAGCCTTGGATTCATGGAATTTTTATTACAGTTGGAAAATATTCTTAAAAAAAGAAAACAGGAACTTCCTGATAAATCTTATACCGCAGATCTATTTCGTGGAGGAGTGGATCGGATTCTTAAAAAAGTAGGCGAAGAAGCCGGCGAGGTGATTATCGCCGCGAAGAATGCGGATAAAAAAGAACTCACTCACGAAGCCGCGGACTTACTTTTTCATCTTCAGGTTTTGTTAGTCGAACAAGGTCTTTCCTTGCAAGACATCGTGGAAGAACTTCGTAAACGCCATTCTTAAAAAATGATTTTTCCGGGAGTTGCTTTTGAAAAAAGGATTTCCGGAAGATATTTTCTCCTCTTTCTTTTTTTTCCTCTTTATACGATCTTATTTTATGAAAGCGCCTGGCTTTCGGACGATTCCTTTATTACGTTTCGAGTCGTGGACAATTTCCTGAACGGATTCGGGCTTCGATGGAATCCCTTGGAAAGAGTTCAGGTTTACACACATCCACTCTGGTTGTTTTTGCTGGTTCCGATTCAGGCTTTGATCGGGGAGATTTCCATTTCCGCTTATTTGCTTTCTTATGTTTGCGGAATTTTGTTTCTCTTTACATTCGTTTTTTCTTTTTATCGGAACGGAGTGATTCCGGGAATGATTCCGGCTTCACTTTTGCTTTTATTTTGTTCGAGAATATTCGTAGATTATAATACTTCCGGATTGGAAAATCCTCTTTCCTTTCTTTTGGTTCTTTTGTTTTTTGATCGATTTTATTCCGTATATTCCGTTACGGACGGAAGAATTTCGAAAAAAGAAGGGTTGTGGTTGGGTCTTCTTACCGCATCTCTTCTTTTGACCCGCCTTGACTTAGTCCTTCTATTGATCGCTCCTCTTTCGATTCTGTTTTTTAGAATGGAAAGAACGATGAGAATGGTATTTTCGTTTTACTTTGTTCTCGGGCTACTGCCTTGGTTCGGATTTCTTTTTTTCTCGCTGATCTATTATGGTTCTATTTTTCCGAATACGTTTTACGCGAAGACGAACGTGATTTCTCCTATTTCGGAAAGGATAAACGCCGGATGGAATTATATAAGAATCAGTTTGCAATGGGATCCGATTGCGTGTTTTGTTTTTCTTTTTCATTTTTTTCTGATCGTTTCCGAAAGAATATTCAGGAAATTTAAGAAAGTAGAATGGGTTTTTTCCAAAGAGGAAAGGGCGATTCTTTGGCTCGGGATGGGAGCTATCGTGCCCGTTTTTCTTTATCTCCTTTTGATCGGCGGAGATTTTATGAGCGGGAGATTTTTCGGGACTTGCCTGATTGTTTCTATTTATTCTCAAATGATCTTCTTGCTAAAACGTTTCGGAAATGATTCGAAGCGCATTAGAAAAGGATTCTATTCTTTCTGTGTCGTAGTAGCGTGCTACTTTTTAGCTCATCCGGCCTCACCGTTTCGTTATTTTTTTCAGAGACAAGAGGTGAGAGTTGAAAAGGGGGTCGTTGACGAAAGAGCTTCTTATCAAGATAATGTTTCTTTAAAGAGTTGGCTAAAGGGAGTTTTTCCGGAGTCGCATCCGTGGGCAGTGTATGCGATAAAGTTACGTTTCGAACACCCAAGGAATGAGACAAAGGAATCTCTGAAAGAACGTTTCCAGAAAATCCAGATTGAAAACGAAAGCGATAAGCGATCTATCGTAGCGCGCAATGTGGAGATTACGACTAACGTAGGTTTGGCCGGATATTACGGGGGACCAGAGATTCATTGGATCGACCTTTTGGGAATCACGGATCCTTTTTTAGCGAGACTGCCTGGAAGAGGATTTCCTGGACATTATATAAGGCTTTTGCCCGAAGGATATAAGGAATACATCCAAGAGACGGTTTCGGCTCTGGAAAGTCCGGAACTCGATCGGTTTTATTACGAAATCCGAATGTTAAGCGATGAAGAGATCTGGACGAGAGAACGATGGAAAATCATATTCGACTTTTCTCTTTTTGGAAGAGGAAATTTTAAGAAGCGGTTCCCCGAAGGTTTTCGTTATCCTTTTGTTCTAGAAGCGTATCGAAGAACTCTCTATGGAATTCCCTTTGCCAATTGGAAGGTAGAGGATGTGGAAGTGGAGCTGAATCGGAAATATTTCGGAGGAAAGAATTCTACTCCTTGATGGAAGGGAACTGGATCGTCGTAAGTCCCACAATTTCTCCGTGAAAATTTCGCGCCCCCACCCTGATTCGGGTGGTGGAGGCGGGTCCGCGGGAAGTTTTGTGCAAATCCACCTTTACCAGAGAAACCAAAAAAGCACAAGAAAAGAATTGGTCATTTGTCGTAGTTCCGACAGGATATTATCCTTTTTTATCACTTTACAAAAAGAAGAAAATCGCTCCCAAAGTGCTCCCAAAGTGCGATCAAAATTCTTGCCTACTTTTAGCAAATCTAAGTTCTCTGATCGTTCTTTCGAAAAAAAAACGTTTCATTTTTAAACACAATGTGTCCAAAAGATCTGATGAAAAAAAATCAAAGAAATTTAATATTCGAATTTTAGAATGGATTTTGCGGGAGTCGTGACCTGAAAATAATTCTTACTCGTTGTGTTGGAAGTGAAAGCCGTTTTCGGAAAACGAACAAGGAAACGATATATATGTTCCGTATCAGTCGTGACGTCGGAGTCATAGACAAGAGCGCCCGAAGGATAAACTCCTGGCGGAACCGTATAATAAGGATAAGATACGGCGCCGTAAGCGGGAAGCGCAGAAAAACGGGTGTTTCGAACTTTCGCGGTGAGAGTCTGCAAATAGTATGACCAGGTTTTATCAGGAGGTTGGTCGTTTAATAAAAACTGAAAATTCAAAAACTCCGGTAATACCCTCGTCTCCGGGACGATTTGAAAGAGAATATAAATCCCCTCAGTGCCGCTGAGTTCTGAGATTTCTTTCCATCTTTCCAATCGATCCTTCGGAATTCGGAAGGCGAGTTCGTTTTTTAGGTCTTTTCTTAATTCTTCCAAATCTTCTTTATCTACTCTGGAAGCGGATACATAGAATCCTGAGCCGTAAAAGGGAAGTTCATTCAGTCGAACTAGATCCCCTTGTAGTTTGAGATCCTTGCTTTTACATTCCGAAACAGCGAAAGCGCATAAGAATATTAGAATAATCGCAAATACTCTTGCGGCGGGAATTCCAGTTAGACGATCAGCTTGGTTCCGCAGGAAGGACAAAATTTCGCTCCGTAGATTTCGATCTTAAAACCGCACTCGTGGCAATATTTGGTTAGAACAGCATTGGAACCGGAAGTCGTTTGCACTTGTTGTGGGATGTTTTGCGCGATCGTTCTGATCTTTTCGTCGAATTCCTCCAAATCCTTTACGATCCCATTGGAGATGGATTGAAATTCTCCGTCCGTTAGTTTTCCCGTATCGAATTCGATCTTGATGTCCCTGAGATTTTCTAAAATGACTTCTCGTCGATTGATGAGTTCCAATTTTTCGGACTCAGATTCAGTAGATCTTAGATTGAGTGAAAAACGGACATAAAGAAATGGCAGGACAATTATTCCAACCAAAACGATATAAAACGGAATGAGTAGAAGATCCATTATTTCTGTTTTTCCTCTATTTCTGAAAGATAACGGTTGAAAGCATCGTTCTCCTTATTCGGAGAAACGGAAGTTGTGGTTTTGGACGGCGTTGGATTTTTGCGCTTCATATAAAGGAAAATAAAAAGAATTCCGAGTGCTCCCGCAAGACCTAAGCTCAAATTGATCCAAGTAGAATCCGGCGTCGCAAGAATGTTTTCTCCGAAACCGAAGACGACCGAGTTCGCCATCCCCGTATTTCCGGCTTCCACAAATTTCTGAATGACCGGATCCTGTAGCGCTTCCTCTCCAAATCCATGAACCATTTTGTTAACGATCACGTCCGCACTTTCACCTTTTGCGATCCGATTCTCTATGAAAATTTTTAACTTCGCGGATACGGTGCAATTGTTAAACGAACAACTCTTGATTGTAATCGAAGGGATGCAGATACAACGAATTCTCGACGTCACTTCATGGAACGTTCGGATCTGTTCCGGCTCGCTCAAATTGGTGAAAGTAGAATCCCCGAAGATCGGATTGTACGGAGAAATCGAAACAAGGATCGATAAGAAAATTAGAATTTTATAAAGTGTCGTTTTCAATTTCTGGATTCTCCTATGGGAAGAAGAATCAAAAGTCCCGAGAAGAAAAAGAGTAAGGAGCCCGCCCAGATAAATTTTACGAGTGGATTGACCCAGACTTCCAGGTTGGCGACGATCTGTCTTGGGAAACGATTGAAATTCTCCAATTTGCGAACCGGTTGATTTTCGTTCGTAAAAAGATAATTCATAAACAAAAGGGGAAGATCCGGATTTTCATCCGAAAGATCCGCGTGTTCGATCGCGCCCAGTTGGATATAAAGATCCTCTTTCGGAGTCGATGCGATCGCCGGCTCGCTCGTAGGAATGTGAGTTTCAAAGTCTCCGCTTAAGTGAGAGATCTGCGGATAAAATCTTCTTTCCGTCACCAGCGTTGAAAATTCTTTTAGGTGACGTTTTACTTGAAAGGTCGCTTCGTGAGAGACGATCACATTCTGAATGTTTAAACCGTTCTTCGCATCTCCGTTTACGAGAGGTTTGATCTTAAGCGTACTCGCTGAGATCTGATAATTTCCGAGAACTCCCGTGTCTTGACTGGAATAAACGATTTCGTTTTTTTCTGGAGCGTTTAAGAAATAAAAAAATTTAATCGAAGTGTTTTGTTTGAATGCGTTTCCTGCGAACCCGATAAAAAGAATCACCATCGCCAAGTGAACGAGATAACCTCCGTATCTTCTCTTGTTTTTTAAGAGCATTCGAAAGCCGGAGAAAAAATAATTCTCCGATGGATACGTCGCTTTTCTTGCTACGATTCCTCTGTGATATTCTTGTGCGATTCCCGCGATCGTAAAGATTCCGAGACCGACCGCGACCACGGAATAAATTTCTCCAAGCACATCTCCTAAACTGTAATCGCTGATCGTAAAATTCTGAGTATAAAAAAGGATGTAAGCTCCGGCGCCAAGGATCCCAACTAACAACGGTTTGAAGAGTGTGGAAAAGAAAATCTTATCCGCGCCCTTTCTCCAAGCAAGGAGCGGCGCCGATCCCATGAGGAGGATGAGAAGAATTCCGGAAGGAACCCCCCATGAGTTGAACCAGGGAGCCTTGAATTCTCTTCCGTAAAGAAGCGGAGAAAACACTCCAAGAAGAATCGCGAGAGTCGCGATCACGAGAAGAAAGTTGTTAAATAGAAAACTTCCTTCTTTGGAAGTCATCGCTTCGAGATTTCTTTCCGGTTTCAGCGCGTCTCTTCGGTAGATTAAAAACCCTATGAAGAATGCAAAACTGATTCCGATATAAATGATAAACGGTGTTCCGATCGTGGATTTGGAAAAACTATGTGGACCTTCCAATACCCCGCTTCGTGTGATCCAGGTTCCCAATAAACAAAAATGGAATGCGAGGATGATCAAAAGCATGTTCCAAAACTTTAACATTCCTCTTCGTTCTTGAATGATCATAGAATGAAGAAATGCCGTTGAAAGTAACCAAGGCATCAAAGACGCGTTTTCGACCGGATCCCATGCCCAATAGCCGCCCCATCCCAATTCTTCATAAGCCCATTTCGAACCGAGTAGAATACCCGTTCCTAAAAAGAACCAGGAAAAGATCGTCCATCTTCTTACGAATCGAAACCAGTTCTCTGAAAGATGTCCGGTGATCAAAGCCGATGTCGCGATACAAAACGGAATCGCAAAACTCACATAACCGATATACAAAATCGGCGGGTGGATCACCATCGCCCAGTGTTGTAAAAGAGGGTTGAGCCCTCTCCCCGCGACAGCGGCCGGCTGAAATTCACGAAAGGGTTGAGCGTCCGAATAAAAAACCGCGAGATAGGAAAAGAAGGCCGAGATAACGGTTAACGTTAGGTTCATCACAGGGATTCTGTCGTTTATCAATTCTCTCGTTTGCCAAAGGACGATAAACGTGAAAATGGAAAGCAAAAGATTCCAAAAGAGAAGAGAACCGGACGAACCCGACCAAATTCCTGTAAGTCTATAAAATAACGGAAGATGTTCGTTGGAATGCATCACAACGTAGTAGTTGGAAAGGTCGGTTCTAAAAAGTTGAACCAAAAGCACAATAAACGCTAAAAGAATTATGGCCGAGTTCGCCATCAGAGTGTATCTTCCGAGTTCGATCGCTTGGCGATCCTGCTTCCAAATTCCATAAGAAGTTTGTAATATGGAAAAAAGAAGAATTGCGAAAGAGGCGATTATGCAGAGCGCGCCGAAATCATTCATATCAAAGAGTCCATTGTCCTTTCGTTTTTAGGCGACAGAGATTTATTTATTTTCTTCCGAATAATCGGCTTCGTATTTGGATGCGCACTTCGCTTCTACGTGATCGGAAACAAGAACTCCGTCCTTCATATAACCGTCGACCCTCGCTCTTGTTCCCTCTTTAAATGCGTCCGGAAGAAGAGTTTCTCCGGTAAAAAAAACAGGGATTTGTTTCTCGTTGAATTCTAAGATAAACTTTGCGGTTTTACCTTCACGAACGACCGTTCCTAACTTCACAAAACCTCTAACTCGTAAGAGGTCGTCTTGGTAACGAGCGGGAGAAGCCGCTAATTCGGAAGCGTCCAGAAGAGTGTAAGATGTTTCTTTGGATGAGAAGTAAGCGATGGAGCCGAGGGAAAGAAGAATGATCCCTGCGAGGACCGTAAATTTGATATTCATCGTTAAAAGTTCCGATCTAGTTTCTGTTTTAGACCATGAAAACAAAGACAACGGAAGGAGAAAAGTGGAAATATCAACATTTTACTCCATTCCAAACGTCTTTCAAGTGTTTCGAATCTTTTGAATGAGAATTCCGATCCATTCTTTGATCGAGATCGTCGAGTTTTCGAGACAAAATGTGGACGGAAAGAAGTTGTCCAAGGTGAGGACCGATTTTTGCGCTCGGAAATCCGTGGGGAAGGGAATGATCGTAATTCCCTTGTTTTGAAAGTTCTCCACCGATCGTTTCATGTGGAAGGAGGACGTTACAAGAATGATCGATTTCCAACCGCGTTCTTTGAGTAACTCGGTCGTAAAGGCGACGTTCTCAGCGGTATTTCTGCTTTTGGATTCTAAGATGAGAGAAGACTCCGGTATTCCGAGTTGTCTTAGGAATCTCCCAGCCGGTTCCGATTCGGGAACTTCTTGATAAAAAAGATTTCCGGAACCGCCCGAAAAAAGAATTCGAGGCGCCTTCTTTGCTTGATAGAGTCGAATCGTTTCCGTAAGTCTTTCCGCGGTGTTGTTCAATTCCACCGGCTCGTCGTGCCGGCTCAGAGTGGAGACCATTCCGCCTAACACGAGTATAACGTCCGCCTTTGGAACCTCGGTGATTGAAACCGGAGGATAATAAATTTCCAGAGATTGAATGAGTTTTTGAGAGACGGTGCTCGTGGAAAGGATCCAAAGAAAAAGGACCGGAATCAGGATGGAAAGTTTTTCTTTCCATCGTTTGAGTTTGAACCCGGCGAACAAAAGAACTAAGAGAACTAAAGGAAGAGGAAAAAGAATCAAAGTCGCAAGTTTTGAAATGGAGAATAAGATTGTTGACATAGATTTTCGCGCGGATCGGAAATCCCCGCTCTCCTGATTTTACAAAAAAGGTCGAGTTCTTTCAAAAGAACTCAAAAATTAAATTCTGAAAAATATACTTTTCAGCGCTAAAAAGAATTCAGTGGAACCTTATTCAAGGAGTTTTCCGCCCTTTGCCCAGTTTTCTCTGGAAACTTCGTCGATCACGATGTACGTCACTTCGGGCGGTTTTCCCGCGACTCTTTCCAGGGTCTCGGTGAATTCTTTTACGATTTCCTCTTTTTGTTTTCGGGTAAGAGGTCCCGCGACTTGCAAGTTTACATAAGGCATAACGTTTTAATCACTCCGTTTCAAATACGGTTTTCATTTCGTCAATCAGCTTGGGTTTGTAAACAGGTTTTCCGATTTTATAGAAGAACTCGATTTTTAATTCCAATGGAGAAGAACGTAATGATCGAACGTTCGCATTCGTATTGGATCAACATTTTGCAAAAATTACGTTGGAAGATTCGGTTTGAACCGTGCTTTTTGTGAAAACTAAACGATGACCGAGTCGAAGATTCGCTAAAATTGCGAGTTTCACCCGATCCAAGAAATCGGTTTCCACTAGGAACTTCGGTGAAGTTCCAGTGGAAACTTCTCTAAAGTGCGTCCGGAGTAAAGGCCGCCCGGTACGCCTCTGGCGGGCAGGTTAAGTAAGAACAGGATTTTGCTGGCGTCGGTTTTGCCGTTTCAGAACTCTCCTCCTCTTCCCCTTCTTCTTCTCCTTCAGAGCTTTCGTTGTCGGTCCAAATCCCCTTTGATGTCAGATCTTCGCAGGATATTTTGACCGAATTCGATTTTTGACGTCCACTCGAATAACTCTGACAACTCCAAACCGGGATTTGCGTAAAACAAGTGCAACTTCCCTGAAAGGCCTGCGTATCGGTGCAATAAACACAGTCCGCTTTTGTTTCGTTGAAAGCGCTTGCGAGAAGGCGTATCGTTTGGTCTTTGTTATGTTCTTCCTTGTCTTTTTGACAAAAGAGGATCGGAATAATTAAGAATATTAGAATATACTTTTTCATCGTTTTTTCTCCTATTGAACGATCGTGAAAGGAAAGGAAACTTTTAGAATCGCGTTGACTCCGGGGTTCAGAGCATATTCTTTGTAGCGGCTTAAATGATCTACGTAAGCAACATTGAATACGTTTTGGACGCTGAAATCAACGGTCGGTTTGGAAGTTCCGTCTCCGAAATAGGGCAATTCGAAACCCAATCCAATGTCCGTAAGATTATAACCCTTTGTCGGGGTTTCCTTCGGATCCACCCGGTATTGAGAATCGTAAAATCTTCCGTTGATCGAAAAATAAAAATTCTTCATTCCAAGTAAGGAATCCTCGGTCCATCGAAGCCCCGCTCTTGCCCGATTCGGAGTCGTTTTAGGAAGCGGGTTCGTGTCGTTCTGATTTCTTGCGTGAACGATATCAATTCCGCCAGAAAGCACCAACTTTTTCGTCAATTCGGCTTGAATGGAGAATTCGCCTCCTTTTAAAACGGCGTCTCCTTGCTTGTAATTGTATTTAGGGAGTCCGGACTCAGAGTCGATCTCGGCGATGCTCGCGGCATATATGAAATTTTGAATGTGATTTTGGAAAACGCTGATTTCCGTCTGGATCCGCGAAGAGGCGTATCTTAAGGAAAAATCCACATTGTTTGAATATTCAGGTTTGAGCGAGTCCTTCCCGATTTCGAATCTTCCTGTTCCTTCGTGAACCCCGTTTGAAAAGAGTTCGAAAGGAGTCGGTGCTCTAAATCCCCTTCCGTAGTTGAGAATGGACGAAAAGGATTTATTGATTCTCCATACGAGTCCGGTCGAGCCAGTTGTCGCATAATAATTTTTTGTCTGTTCGTTAACGCCTAACGTCGCATTGTTTCTAATATCTGTGGCTCTCTTGTCGCCTCTCACGCCTGCGCTGAGCGTGACTGACCCCAGCTTCAATTCTTCCAAAAAGAAACCCGCTAAGTTAACGATTCCGTAAGATGGGATCAAAGGTTCTGCTCCGATGGTTTTGTTCGTTTGTTGTAGCCCGGAAACTCCAACGGTTCCTTTGAGGATTCCGAAGACAGGTTTGTGGTGAAATTTAGCGTCTGCCGTCGCGGTGTCCAAGTAGAGATTTAAACCTTGGTTTTTTTCCCTCGCCGTTACTTGATAGTAGTGAAACGCCTTATCGAAGTTGTCTACCGTTTCATCCAATAGGGTGTCTTTGATCGGTAGTAGTTTATTCTTCGATTCTATTTCTCTTCGATTGTTTCTTTGATAGGAAACGTCGAGTTCCAAATTCCCTGCAGGCAAAATGAAGAAAGAATGGAAATGCGATTTTTCGTGTTTTAGTTTTTGAAAGACCGTGGAACCCGGATTTTCATTCGGATTGTCGAATAAGTCCTGGGTCTGTTCTCTCTGAAATGAATCCACATAGAAATTTCCCCACTTCCCGTCCAGGCCGATGGAGGCACTTTTGTTTCTTTCCATCATTCCGGTGTTTGGGATCGTTCCGTTCGGAGTTGTGATCCTACCCGCCTTACGCGTGTTAGCGCTCGCACGATAGCCGAAACCGTCGATATTGCCGAAAACGGCAAAGTTACCCGAATCCTGTTTGTTGTTTGAAAAGCTGTTTGAATTAAAAATTCCCGCCATTCTTGGAACACCATTACCGGAAAGAGGGGCTTTGTCCCTGATTACGTTGACAACTCCGCCGAGCGCATCGGAGCCGTACAATAAACTACCCGGTCCTCGGATAATTTCAATTTTTTGAATATTAAAAGCATCTAATTCGACAGTGTGATCGTCTCCGAATTGTTGTTCTTCCTGCCGGATACCGTCGGTCATGACCAACACGCGTTGACCGGTCAAACCTCGAATGATCGGTTTGGAAGTGCCCGCTCCCGTTGTTAGGTTGGAAACTCCGGGCGTGTTGTTGATTGCGGACATGGCCGTTTCTCCCCTTTGTTTATCCAGCTGCCTTCCCGTTAATACCGTAATCGGTTGGGGGGAAGTTAAGAAATCGGAGATCGTGGATTTAGCGGTGACGTTGATGGAAGAATCGTCCAAGGAACTCCGGTTCAGGATAAACTGAATTTTTTCGTCCTTCTCCCCGACCGTGACCGAGGTTGTTTCGGATTGAAATCCAAACGAACTTGCAAAAAAAGTATATTTCCCCGGTGCGACGTGGTCCAAAACGAATTCTCCTTTTTCGTCTGTCATCGTGCTTTTTCTTGATTCTTGAATCAAGATCCTTGCGTTGGGGATCGGATTTCCTTCCTTATCCTTTACGCTTCCCGATAAAACTACGTCCAATGCATGGACCGAAAATGGAAAAACAAAAAAAACGAATAAGAATATTCTAAAATAATAATATAATGGCTTTTTCAAGCGATGGCTCCCGGACGGTTGTCCTTAATCAATCAAAAATAATTGGAATCAGATTGAGAGATAAAAAGGAGGAGCGCGACCGAAGTGGATCGGAGAAATTTTGAGAGAACGAAAGAGGACGTTTGACGTAAAGAAGTCCTCTTTACCGAAAAGTAAGGAAGACTTCTTTCCTAAAAAATTCGGATTCCACAAAGAAGATATGTTTCTCTGAAGCTGACAGATTGGACAGGAAGGAGAATGCTTTGCGTCCACTTGGGCCGTGTAGTGGGAATCAGAAAACCCGTCTATCCGAAAGTCTTTCTCTGAGTGGGTGTGGATTTCCCTACCCATCCAGCTGAAGAGCAAAATAAGAAGAATTCCGACTTTTAAACGTTGAATCAACACGGTAGAAAATAAATGCTAATGATAAACCAATATTAATAATGCCCTTCCGACTGAAAACTAAAAATTAAAAAAAACATTTCATTTCTTAACTTTGAGAAGACTTTCCGCTGCGATCTTTATGAATCACTCAAAAAGCTAGGAAAGAATTTATGTACGAAGAAAATATCGACCTCATTCATAACCTGATTCAAAATAAAAAAGACCCTTATGCGCTTCTTTCCTTTATCGGCGACACGATAGACGCGATGAGGACGGACATTGAGGACGTGAACGTTACGCAAGAATTCTACAATGCGTTAGGAAGAATTGCGGATTCCTTGGCGATCATTAATCAAGAAATTTTAGCCGGTTCGGATGAAAGCAAATGACCGCTTTCGAAATCGTTTCATCAACGGGATTTGCCGTTATTTTTGTATTTGATTCCCATGGAGGAAAAAAACTTTCACTTTCTTTTTCATAGATTCAACGTGATCTCATGTTAGAATTGAGACCGATTTGCGAAAACTGCGAAAAGCCGCTTCCGCCCGAATCGACTGAAGCGGTCATTTGTTCTTTCGAATGTACTTTTTGTGTTTCTTGTTATGAGAAATTTCTTTCCGGTATTTGCCCGAATTGCGGTGGAAATTTCGTTCCTCGACCAATCCGGCCAAAGAACAATTGGAAAGGGGATAACTATCTGGGAAAGTATCCGGCTAGTACAAAACTGAAATTTAGGCCGATCAATCCGGAGGAGCACTCCGAGTTTGCCAAAAAAATGTCTCAAATACCACCGACTGAAAGGTAAAGTTGTGATCCTCTTCGGTTTGAGGAGTTCTTTTAACATTGATTCTTTTGCTTAGACGAATATTTGGAAAAGTCGTTTCCATTTTTGAATTAGAGAGGGGAACGATATTGATTGCATCGTTGCGGAAACGGAGGAACGGATCTTTCACGTTTATCTTATGGATGTATTTCTGGATTGAAATCCGAAAGGTCCTCCGGGTTCTAACCTTTGATCCATCTCAAAATTATGGATACATCGAAGGAGATTATGGATCAAGAGTGCTTTCGAAACATTCACCCGCCGCGCTGGGAAAAGAGATAGGATCGATTTCCTTGGAATTCGTCGAATTCGTTAGGGAAAAAGAAATCGTAAAGAGAGTTACTTTCTGAGCGTAGAAATTTCAGAGATCGATGTTTTCGGCATTCGAATCAATCCGGAATCAACGGTTTGAATCGAATAGAAGTCTCCGATTTCGATCAAATAACCTTCTTGCACGAGTCCGTTGGAGGATTTGATTTGAACGTAAGGGCGATTGGACCATTTCTCGCTTTCATGTACGATTTCGATCGATTTGAGGTCTCCCGCTTGATAATCCGTAAAACCTTGATTCTCCCGGATTCTTCTCATAGAATCAAATTGAGTAAGCAGAATCGATTCTTCTTTGGGGGAGATTGGATTGACTTGAATCTGAATTTCTTCGGGTTTCGAGGTTTCGATCCAGTTCGTTGTCTCTGCGAGAGTGCCGCTTTTTATCAAAGTAGATTTTGAATCATCGGTGACGCCTAACGCACCAACTTGAATCGAACCTTCGATTAAGAAAATTCTTTCCTTCTCCTGGCTTGCAGAGACGAACAAAGACGTTCCTAAAAGGATCGATCGAATATGGGGACTGTTCGCTTCGACAGTAATTCCTTCTTTTTTATAAACGGAAGAAAATAGAATCGAACCTTCTAAGACACTGACCTTTAAATTTTCCGGACTCGTTTCTACAATCATTCGAGTATTCGGAAAAATTCGAATCGAAAACGTTCCCATTCCTTCCAAAAGCAAGTCGCAATACGAATTTTCTTTGGTTTGATAGCCTATCCGATGATCGGAAGATGGACTTTGCTCGCAGTTTCCGTGAGAAGCTTTTAAGTTACCGATAACCTTGTAAGATTCCTCTCGCTTTTGATAGAATAGGAATAGGGAAAAAACGATAAGAAAAGATGCCGCGGCCAATAAAAACGCCCCGGCTCGTTTCCAAGGGATCACGGTTTTTTTTTGGGAGATTGGAAAGTTTTTCGGATCTAAGGAACCCAGCAAGGTTTTGATACGGATCAATTCAAAGTATTCTCTTTGCATCTTGGGATCTTTTAATAACTCCGCCAAATCTTCTTTTGAAATGTTTGGATCTAGGAAGTGGGGTAATTTCTGCATTGAATCTTCTTTCATTCCCGCACTCCTTCTAACCAACTTTTATCAATTCCTATCGATCTTAACTCTTCCTTAAGAAGTGTTAAAGCCGAAACCAATCTCCTACTTACCGTTCGCTGTGCAATTCCTGTTTGAAACGATGTTTCAGCGATCGATTTACCATGTATACAGTGAAGAATAACAATCGATTTTTCCGGTTCTTTCAACGAGTGAATCGATTGGGTCAATTTCTCCAATAAAATTCTTTGTTCTTCCTGTATGTATGCTGAGGATTCGTACGAAGAAATTAATGTTTCCCATGACGAAAACTCCACCGAATTCTTATCCTTACTATTTTTTCGAAAGTAATCGGTTAATTCGTTTCTTGCGATCGCATACACCCATGTATTTTCGGAACCCTTAGCAGGATCAAACTTTTCTCTATGATTATAAACCTTTATAAAAGTTTCTTGGCAAAGTTCTTCCGCCGTCTCTGTTGTTATACCAGACTTAAGAAAGAAAAACTTGAGTTTATTATAATAACTCTTATAAAGGTATTCTACGTTGTCTAAACTTACACTCATTCGAGGGGAAACGCTTCTAATCTTTACTACGCACGAGGAATGGATGCTCGCCAAAATAGTTTCATTTTTTAAAAAAATTCAATTTTATCTGACTCTTCTCTTCTGTTTATTCTTAACGAACGCGTTTTTTATTACTGAAATTTATGCGGATGTTCTGATTCTAAAAAATGGCCAGACTATTCGGGCAGACAAAGTGAAGATGAAGAATGGTAATTTGGTTGAATTTAGGGTTGGAAATGAAACAAAAGTCATTGAATTTTCAAAGGTTGATTCCATTCTTCCTGAAAATACGGTCTCGAAAAAGCCTAAAGTTAAACCCGGACCAGCTTTGGTTTTAGAAGAATCCCCGAAGGTTGTCGCAAAACCGCAAATCGAGGACTGGAACGGTGAGAAGGCTGTAAAGGAAGATATTCCTTTTTCCAAATCCAGAACGTCTCGAACACTACAAGCATTGGTGCCGGGTTGGTCTCCTTTGCTACTTGCGGACGACCGAAGGACTCAGCTCTCCGGTGGACTCATTGCACTCTCTGAGCTGTTTGTCTTATATCGCGGCTATGAATTCTTTCATTCGTCAAAGCCCTATTTCCGATCGTCACTTAACCCTTCTCCGGAGAGTGTGATTCCTTGGCTCGCAAGTTCTCTAAATACCGGGGCGCTCTTGTATTTTCAGATTGAAGCCCACGGTAAAGTAATTACAACAGAGGGGCATATCATGGAGAAATCCGAATATCAGTCTCAACAAAAATTCTATGGAATCGCATTGTTTGCTCTGATCTCTTTGGATATCTATCTGAGTAACACAATTCTCTACCGAGGAAATTTAAAAAGTGTGAGTCTTTCTCCCCTTGATGGCGGTCATGGCTCCTCGATTTCGATCACTTGGGTTTTTTAAAAAAAATGGCGTAGCTCGTTTCACATTTCGTATCCATTGACAGGATCGTTGGATATGAAACGCTCCCTTCTATATCCTCTCCGAACTTACATTGTGGTCGTATTGATGTCGTTTGCGGGAATCTACTTTTTCCGTTGATGAATATCCATTTATTTTTGGCAGACATTTTCTCTTTTAACCGTAACCTTTCTAAATCATAGTATATTCTATTAATGTAATGCGTTTAGTATGGCGCGAAAGCTCATGAAATCGGAGAATTTATAGAAAGTTCTATATTCTTTTATCATTTGAAGTTCGTGTGTTCTTGAATCGAAAGCGAAAAATGGCGAGGATTCTTTTGGGTTTCGTAGTAGAGATCGTCACCTCATAAAAAATTGAGGAGGGGTGACCTTCAACTATGAATAGAACCCAGCTTAAGATTTATATTTTTATTTTTCAATTCACGTTTCTTGGATGTGACGGTGGGGGCAACAAGACGACTGACGCAAGTTTTTATTTGAGTTTAGTGATCGATCGACCTTCCCTGATGCTCGTTGGAGACAGTATCTCCGCGTTCTGGCCTACGGAACTTTTGGAGCCGTTCGTTGCGTCAAAGACCGCTTTTCCAAATCGAAATACGTTGGAAATCCTTCGAGCAACGGAGAACATGCAAGGTCACTTTCGTGCGTGCACTTACAACGGCGGTGCAAACGACTATTTAGGAATTTTGAGTCCAGTTAGCGATTCTTCAATCGAAAAGACGGTAAGCAGACAAAAACAGGCGATCGAAATTTTAAAGTCCAAATGCGATTCTCTCGTTGTCCTTGGAATTTGGAATGTCGAGGCCCCTTGGCCAATCGTTGCCGTTCGCCAAATGAATGATAAGATGAAGCGTGAAATTCAGGATGAATTCGTTCTGGACCCGAGTTCTGAAATTACATCCGATATGCTCGTAGATGGAGGACACCTAACGTATCGAGGCTATCAAAAACTTTCGGATTTGGTGAAAGAAGCATTTCGTTTGAAAGGAGTTCTGATCCAATGAATGCGAAACGGAATTTTCTTCTTATTCTTTTTTTATTTTCTCAAAATATCTTTGGCGAAAATCTTTTCTTCAATTCTCCGGAGCCCAAAAATCGGTTAGCTGTCGCGCTTCAAGGTCAGGAACAGGAATCGCTGGAAGCAAAAAAGGACGTTGTAACCGGAATTCTTCAGGCGGAAAAGACGATCGGTACGTCTGTTTCTTTATTTGCCGCACTTCCATATACGAGACTCAATGAATCCGGAGAAAAAAAAAGAGAGCATCTGAATCAACAGCAGATCGGTTTGAAATTATTTTTTTCCTTATATGATTTCGGAATTATCGGCGGTTCTAACTATTCCTTTGCCACCGGCAAAGAACGACTGGAAATCGGTTCCGAAAAATTCGGTAATATTGAATTTTATGGAGGACTCTTTTATAAGAGTAGGGCGTGGGCGATTTTTTCCGTCGCTCGCTGGAATTCTCAACTGACTCCTCACCTTCGGGAAAGAGACGGCGAGCAGTTTGAAAAAACTTGGTATTTCGATTTTTGGCTTTCGTATACCTATCATTCTCTCGAATCCATTTTGGAAGTAACACGCAAGGTCCAATATGATCCTCAATTGGAGAATCTATATTCGACGATCGTCGCTCCCGGCTTTTTAGTCCATCTTGAAATGATGACGTTCGGGATTTCAGCTCCGATCACCGTTTCTCGAAGTTACGTTCCGGACGGAACCTTGGCTCATCCGGAGACTACTTTCCAAAGAAACGACTTTGATCGTAGCATTCTGCTCAAAGCCTTTAAGTACTTCTAATATACTTCTCGATTTGAAGGGACCGACGGAACGGCATTCGAAATTAAGAATTCAATTTACGAAGCCGTTTGAAAGAGTCGTTTAGTTGGTTTTGATCGTTGCCTGCCTCTCCACAACTTTTCCAAAGAACTTTTCCTTTAGTAGCATGAACGGTCTTTCCGTGAGGAGATGAAATATATAACCGAGAAATAAAAGAACAATTCCGATCGGAATCGTGTTGATCAGCAAGTCGCTGTATTTGGCTCCTTTGGGATTGATAAAGGCAGGGGACAAAATTCCCTGAAAGAAAAAATGGATCAAATACGTGCAGTACGTTAGTTTTGCTACGGGCGAAAAAATTCTTAAAGAGAAGATTCGATTACTCCATGCGCCGGTTCTCATGGACAACAATGCAATGACGGCCCAAGCGGTTGAATTTACGGTGAACCGAAAAACCATCGAAATCGGATGTTTGTCAAATTCGCATATGAAAAGAGAATACACAAGTAAGGAGGACCAAGCCAGGACGGACGCTACGAGAACTTTTCTCGAATCGTTTAAGAATTCTTGAATCTTTTCCGGGTATCGGTTATAGATATACGCAAAAAGAATTCCAACAAAAAGACAATCCAGCCTTCCTTGGAGTGGGTAATAGATATGGGTTAGGTATAGTTTTCGAGTAAGTTCCGGTGCCGAGGGTTCAATCAATGTATAGAATATGATCGCTCGATAAAGGATTGGAGTTAGGATTAAGGAGAATAAAACGTAGATTCTATATTTTTGTGCAATCTTTCTAAAGACTAAAAGAAGAAATACAGGGAAAAGTAAATAAAATTGCTCCTCCAAAGACAAGGACCAGCCGTGCGGCATCGTGCCCGTGATATAATTCGAGATATATAAAAAATCATAAATTACCTTGGATTGGAGATCCATAATATAATCCTTATAATCCGGTCGAATTTTGATAAAAAGCGGCGCGATGATAAACGTTTGGAATAAAAGGAAAGCGAAATAAGGCGGAAAAATTCGCAATGTCCGTTTAACGAAAAACTTTTTAAATTGAATCGTATTTTTTTTCTCGATTTCCCTAAATAAAGGTCCTGAGATTAGGAAGCCGCTCAGCATAAAGAAAATATCCATACACTGACTCGAAGAATAGAAAAGGTTTTTCATCAGAAAATTCCGATCTTCTATGAACATCTCATAACCGATGTAAAGATGCCCCATGATCAAAAGGAAAAAACCGAGACTTCGGATTCCGTTAAGAGAGGAAATTTCCCTTGGATCCGATTGAAAAATACCGAAAAAATAATGTTTTAATATCTTGAGCATGTAGTTACCGGTTTTTGCGATTCAATTTGTATTTTATTCGGAGGAACGGCTTATAACCGTCTCACGAACACGTCTTTGGAAGTTGAGGGGAGATCGTTTGCGTTCTAGAAAATCAATCCACGGTCCTTTAACGAATCTTGGATTTTTTAGAAGAGAAAAGGCGGCTGTTTTAGAGAACGAAGTAAAATCTTTCCCGTTCAAAATTCGTATCAGAATGTATTCTGATTTTCTGATCCTATCATCCATGGAAGAAACGTTTTTCCCTTCATTGCTACGGATTCCCGGACGGCGCTTGCCAATTTTTTTGCTTTTATTACACTGGATTTTACGTGAACCGATTTGTTCGAGCTATTGCCGCTGTTAGAAAAAAGTTATATTTCTTCCTGAAGAATTCTGGAATCGGTCCTCCAATTTTTCGTTTTGGAAAAGATGTTTCAGGTAACGTGCGAAAACTGGAAATTCGATAGCGTTCGCTTCGTATACCTTGACTTGTTTTATAATTATCTACGTCGTAATGGTCTTTAATCAGATTCTTATAATTCACGAAGAATGAAGAGGGGGTTATAGAAAATGGGTCATGTATAAATGCTTGATGGAAAATAAAATGGTAGGCTCCGATTTTTTGTCTGTATTCGTTCTCGAAGAAAAAAGGGAGAATATACAAGAACGAGCTTAGAGCGGTGTTGGTCAGCATGTCCATTTTAGGAATCAATCGTTTCTTGTGCACAAAGGAATAAGAACGACAATCAGGATTTTGCAGTATGATTGAAGACAGGGGCAGAACAAAAGACACAAGATCAGGTAAGAAAATTGTTTCCGGTATTGTACCCACTTCCTGCCGATGCGTCCTCTTCTGTAAGAAGTTTGGATGGAGTGGACCCCGACTACATTCGTTTTCTGCAATAACGACTCATCCTGTCCATTGGGAGGCACCAAACGATCGATGGTACGATGACAAACTCGAAACACGGTGATCATGTGGATTCGGACGATTTGAATTGGACTTACGACAATTGTAAGGAAAACACAGCCGGTTCGGTCGTTGATGCGAATGGCGTCGCTGTTTTAGTTCCGTTGACTTACAGCGGAACTGTTATTAGAACTTTACACTGGAAAAGAGCCAAAACGGTTTCCGGCAATTTCGAAAAATCCATTCTTTCCGGAACGGATCGGATTCGATCTTCAAATTATACGATAAATAAGGAAACGTTACCGACGTTCGATCTTACATTTACGCGAAACGATTCCATCTACAGTCAAACGGAATATTCTCCGGGAAAAATCAGAGCCGTGCTTGAGATACGTGTGACCGTAGTTGGATCATCGATGGGGAAGCTGTGAATAGGATGCTCAATCATACGATCCATTTTTCAAGTGGTCAGTAATAAATCCAAAGAGAGAAAACACATCCGAAAGAATTTCATTCTGTGAATTCTTAATTTTTCTTAATCAACCCTGCAATTCGTTGCAGGGTTTTTTCTTTTTCTTCAAATGGAAAAAAATGAGTGCTTCCGGGCCAGATTTCCAAAGTGGAATTCCGATTCCCTTGGACGATTCTTCTTGCGCCTTTCGGAGAACAGACTTCATGAGGGTCCGGAATCGTAAGGTGAGTTTCCGTGTTGATTCTTCCATACTGGAATAGACTGAGAAAGCTAATTGAATCAAATATTTTCGATTCGAGTTCCGGAACACAACGAAGCAGGGCTTCTCCTTCAGGACCAATTCGAAAACAACTTTGAAGATAATCCTCGTAGATTTCCTCGTCCCAACGCGAAAAAGAGGGCGTTCTTCTATAAATCTTCCGAACCGTGTCGAGGTTTCTAAATTCTCTTCTTCTTTTGATCGCCACTTTCGCGAGAGGATTGTGGAAGATCCAAGCGTAGGTTACTTTAAAAAAATCTAATACAACCGGATCGTTTGCGATGATTTTCTTAAATTTCTCCGGTTTTTTGTAAGAAGCCAAGATCAAACTCGCACCACCCAGAGAATGACCGACTCCGATTAGATTGGAAAGATTTTCCAATTCGATAAGAGCCAATATTTGATCTCTAAAAAAATTCCAGTTTTTAAATTGTAATGTGGATTGAGATTCTCCGTGACCGGCGAAATCGAGGGCGAGGACTCGGTGCGTTTTGGAAAGAGCATCGATGTAAAATTTATATGTGAGCGCGCTGTATCCGTTCGCGTGACAAAGAAGAATCGTTTCTTTTGTTTTAGAATTCGGATCGGTATCGATATAGGAAAGTTTGAGTCCACGAAAGGGGAGTGTTTTTCTAAGCATGTAGGAGAGATTTGACCTTGATCTTTCCAACTCCTGCGGTGAAGTGGTTTTCGTAAAGCCAAAACCGGAGCCTTCTATGCAGATTCAAGTTCTTCTCGTCTTTATCATTGCTCTTGCGTTCAACGCGCTGGCAAATATTCTGATTAAAGCAAGTTCCTTGGGCGACGAGGCTTCGAAACCGGAAGGGATCCAAGGAATTCTGCAAGTCATCTTCAATCCGATCTTTATCGGAGGTTTAGCATCTTTCGGCTTGGCTCTTCTCGGTTATCGATTTGTTTTGGGAAAAGGTCTTAAACTTTCTCTTGCCTATCCCGTTTTTACGAGCGCCGGTTTTATCATCGTCTTAATCGTTTCTTCTTTTGCATTCAAAGAACGACTGACTTGGACACAGTGGGCCGGTATCGTTCTCATTCTCGCGGGAGTTTGGCTCTGCGCGGCGAACATGTTCGAAGCAAAGTCTTGATCTGGATTCGGTCGTTCCTAGATACTTTTTGTAAATGAATCTATAAAATTTGAATAGGAAGAAGTGTTTTTCCTTTTTCGGTCTTTTGTTAAGCGATTTCTCGAATTGAGATCGTAAAGGAACGCCTTCGTTATATGTGAATTCCGATCTCGATGAGTTCTCAAGTTCGCTTAACAAGCCTATTGAAACTTTACCTGAAAGATTTGATTTGCGGTACTATCGACCACAAGAAGTCTTTGATTGAGACAATCCACTTTAACCGTGCCGATCGCAGAGAAAGTATGCGGAACCGTGGTTACCTTAAAATTTGGATCCACGATGCGGATGACATTGGAGCCGGAATCGGAAATAAACATATAACCACCGTTGTCTAAGCTTATAAACGCTGGGCCATTGAAAGAGGCGCCTAAGCCCACACCATCGACGCTTGCCCCAACACCCGTTCCCATCAGAGTAGAAACCTTTTGGTTTTTTAGGTCCACTTGTCTAATCCGATGATCTTGAATATCCGCTACTAAAAGAACGTTATCGTTTCGAGCATAGGCGATTCCGATCGGTGATCTGAATTGAGCGATGGACGCGTCTCCGTCCAGATAACCCAAGGTTCCTCCCGAAAGTGTGCTTACGTTTCCGAAATTCAAATTAATTTTCCGAATATCATGATTGGTTAATTCTCCGATATATAAATTTCTTTCCCGATCGAAATCCATAAAGAAGGGAGCGTTGAATAAAGCGATCGATCGATCTCCGTTTTGAATCCCGGAAATTCCGGTTGGACTTCCTGCGTAAAAAGAAAATTGATCGTTGAAATCGATCTTATAAATCTGCCCGTTGTTTTTACAGCTTACATATTTGTCTCCGGTGAACGGATCAAATTTAATTCCGGATGGATTGCTCAATGTAAATCCCCCGCTATTCAAAGTGCTTACATTTCCGAAGGAATCGATTTTGCGGATCAGGTTCGAAGTTTGATCGGCGATATAGATATTACCGCTCGAGTCGACTTCGATTCCAACCGGAGCAAGAAAAGAAGCGTTTGTGATCGTTCCATCCACGCTCGCACCCACTCCGGTTCCCGCAAAAAGACTTACGACCGGATTGTTCGTCATCTTGAGTTTGCATTGAAGGCAGTCCTTAAGGGCGCAATCTAAGAATGTGGATTCATACCATGCCTGGCTCATAAGAACACTCGGATTATATATCGATTCCGAAGAGCAGAATAAGAAGAACGGGAGAAAGATAAGAATTTTGTACATCTTCATAACCAAGATGATTGCAAATATATCCGAGTTCATTCCTGATTCCAGCAATTTATTTCCAAATTGGAGATGGATTTTGGGTGTTCTTCTTTTATAAATTAGTTTGTTCTTAAAAAATCGAAATTCGTATTTTAAGATTTCCAAGTAAAAGGAAAAACGGAACGAAAAAAAGGGTTTCTCTCTAAGAACTTTTTTCTTAGATGGAATAGAGTTTTTGTTTAAAAGGAAGGATTAAAATGAACAAAGGTCCACTTTCCGGAGTTAAGGTAATCGACTTGAGTCTTTTGCTTCCAGGTCCTCTTTGCTCCATGTATTTGGGAGATATGGGAGCAGACGTAATCAAAATCGAAAACCCCAGAGCGATGGATGCCACTCGTGTGATGTTTAAAAAAGCCAACGGCGCCCCTTCTTTGTTTTTGATGCTCAATCGAAATAAAAAAGCAATCACTCTCAACCTGAAGAAGGAAAAATCGAAAGAGATATTATTTAAATTATTAGAAAATGCTGATATACTCCTGGAAGGGTTTCGTCCCGACGGACTTTCTAAAATGGGTCTCGGTTACGAGGATCTAAAGGAACGTTTCCCGAGATTGATTTATTGCGGAATCTACGGTTACGGAACGGAAGGGAAATACAGGGACTTTGCAGGACACGACGTGAATTATCTTTCTCTTTCCGGGGTTTTATCACAAACGGGAAAAACCCCTCAGATTCCAGGATATCAACTCGCCGATATCGGTGGTGGTACGATGACGGCTCTTTCTTCCATTCTGGCGGCGCTTTATGCACGAGAGAAGACGGGGAAGGGGCAAAAGATTGCGATTTCCATGATGGATTCTTCACTTCCTTTTCTTTCTCTCTATGGTGGAATTTTTGCCGCGACCGGAAAAAATCCAGAAGGAGGAAATGAACTTCTTTCCGGTAAATTACCGAATTATAATGTTTATGAGACGAAGGAAGGTCGGTGGGTTGCGCTCGGAGCTTTAGAAGATATGTTTTTTAAAACATTTTTACGCCAATCCGGTTTGGATCAACACCTGGAAGAATTCCCTGCGGAAGAAAAAAACTTTTCCAAGTGGAAGGAAATTCTTACCGCCTTCTTTAAATCCAAAACGTTAGCCGACCTTGATCCTCTTTTTGAAAATCAAGACTCTTGTTTGACTCCGGTGAAAACGATGGAAGAGGTGAGTAAGGATCCGGTGTTAAAAGAACGAGGAATGATCCTGGATAAAAAACATCCGCAGTTCGGAGAATACTTCCAATTCGGAGCGCCGTTCCCATTCTCTGCGACGCCGGTGACGTATCGTTTGGATCCTCCTTCTCATGGGGAACATAATTCCGAAATTTATAATTCTCTCGGTTATTCTCAAGACGAAATCGAGACCATGAAAAAGGAAAAAGTGATCTGAAGTCGCTTTGCAACAATGAGGACATCGAAATATTTTTCCTAAGGCCATGTGAGATGTTTTAGGAACAGAACGTTCGTTCTTGGTATAATCCGCGTATGAGCCGATCCTCTTTTTTATTTGAATGAGGGAATTCTTATGTAGAATATCTGCACTTTAGAATTGGGAAAAATCGGTAAAACGAGTCCTGACTCGGTTTTTTAGCCCATATTTTGGTTTGATCTAATCGTGGTGAAAAAAAAAGTAGGATCAGAACACTCTCGTAAGAAGGGAAAAAACCGATGTACCAGGAATATACCGAACAACAGCTTGAAATCAGAGACCAGATCCGCAATTTTGTGAAGAAAGAAATCACTCACGAAGTGGCAATTCACTGGGACGAAGAAAATAAACATCCCGAAGAACTCATCAATCGTATGCGAAGAGAATTGGGAGTCAACGGTCTCACGATCCCTGAAGAATACGGCGGTTGGGGACTCGGTTCCGTAGAGCAGTGCCTCGTTACGGAAGAACTTTCCAGAGGATGCTTAGGTATCTCTCTTTGTTTCGGATATACCGGTCTTGGTATCCTTCCTATTCTGAAAGGCGCTTCTCACGAACAAAAGAAAAAATGGCTTCAACCTGTAGTGGACGGAGAATTCGGTGTTTCCTTCTGTCTTTCCGAGCCCGGTGCGGGTTCCGATGTTCCAGGTATGAGCACGACCGCAGTTAAAAAAGGCGATAAGTGGGTTATCAACGGAACCAAACAGTGGATCACCGGTGGTGGTAGCGCTGGAGCTTATACGGTATTTGCATATACCGATAAAGGAAGAGGAACCAGAGGCGTTAGCTGTTTTTATGTAAAGAGAGACACTCCCGGTCTGACCGTTGGTAAAAAAGAAGACAAACTCGGAATCCGTGCTTCCGATACTCGTCAGATCATCTTCGAAGATTGTGCCGTTGAAGAAGCGAACATGATCGGAAAAGAAAACTTAGGCTTTATTTACGCTCTTCAAACATTGAATGCTTCTCGCCCTTACGTTGCGGCGATGGGTGTCGGTGTCGCTCAAGCGGCTCTTGACTACGCTTCAAAATACGCGAGACAAAGAGAGCAGTTCGGATCTAAGATCTCCAGCTTTCAAGCCGTTCAGCACATGTTAGCTGATATGTCGATCGGTCTCGAAACTTCCCGTCAAGTTACGTATCTTGCCGCGAGAATGTCCGATGCAGAAGATCCAAGACTTCCAAAGTATTCTGCGATCGCGAAAGCTCACGCTTCCGAAACCGCAATGAAATGCGCTCTGGATGCGGTTCAGATCTTCGGTGGATACGGTTACACAAAGGAATATCCTGTTGAAAAACTGATGAGAGATGCAAAAATTCTTTGTATCTTTGAAGGAACGACTCAGATTCAGAAAAACGAGATCGCGGCTTACGTGATCCGTGAAGCGGCATCTGCGAAGTAATCCTTCGTTTGGAATCAAGTTTTCCCTGATTTGAAGTAGAACTTGATTCCAGAGAAGACAAGGCGCCGGTCCTAAAGATCGAGCGCCTTTTTTATTCTATCCGCAAGTATAAGATCGTTCTCGATTCTTATTCGCTCTGATCCCATCGTATCCTTCTATTTCGATCGAACATGTCGTCTTTGTAAACCGACCTGTTCCGAAATGCGCGGGCATTGTTTGTTTGACTTTCACAAAGGAACACCATCTTCCTTTGTTCTGAGAAAACTTTCTCACTTTTCAATGGTCTTCGATTCTCTCGTTCTATTTATTTCTTCCACAGTTTTCGTGAAGATCGGCGGCGCTCCGGACGAACGTAAGATCATCTGATCGTAATGGATTCTTAAGTAGAAGATCCTATCAGTCGATTTTTTCTTTTTTCAACTTATTTGTTTTGGAACGAATTCTACTCAGTGAAACAGGAGTGATTCCGAGATAGGAAGCGATATGATATTGAGGAACCAAATCTTCGATGTTCGGATACGTTTTTTTTAAGATGTTGTATCTTGCCTCTGCGTCCAAGGCGAGTAGTTCGTATTCTCTTCTTGCTTTTTTTATAAAAAGACTTTCCGCGACCTTTCTTCCGAGACGTTCCCATGCGATATGAGTTTCAAAAAGAGAGCTTAAATTTTCGAAATCGGCTACAGCGAGTTTACAATCCGTGATGGCTCGGATGTTGCAAGTGGACGGTTGTCTCGAAAGAAGATCGAAATAGGAACCGGTAAATTCTCCGGGAAAATTGAAACTTTTGATATATTCATCTCCGTCCGGAGTGAGATAATATTCTCTCAATACGCCTGAAAAAACAAACGCGTATTCTGTGGGAATTTTTCCCTGTTTAACGAGAAAGTCCCCATAAGAAAGTTCGCGAAGCGAATATACGATTTTGGATTGAGTCCAGACTTCTTTCGAAATCGGCGAGATTGTATTGACCCTTTCATTGATACTCCACCATTCCGGACTGTTTTCGATGATTTGAAAATCGCTCACTTTTTTAGTGAAGCTTTCCAGGAGTTTTTGGCAAATCTTATTGTGCCGAGGATTTTAAATTTAAACCTGTCTTTTCTCTCTATAGAATGAACCGAAATTTTATTTAAGGTTTTTCCGATTCGATTTTTTCCTTCAAAGCCGGAAGTAGGAATTTCCCAGGATTTTAGTTGAAACGGACTTACAGTCCGTTTTCAAGCCGTTTTCAAAAAGACTTTCTTTGTTGGAACAAACAAACATCAACGAGGATTCCGCAATACGTTTGAACCAAGGAGAATCCAAATCGATTCTTCCTATTTCGTTTTCACGTTCGAATCAGCGAATCGATTTCAGAAAAGGAATGGTGGCATCTAAAAATCCTTTCGGATCTTCCGCAAAAGGAACGTGTCCCGTTTTCAAAAATACGAGTTGAGAACCTTTGATTTTACTGTGGAGTCGTTCCCCGAGTTCCGGAACGATCACCGGATCCATTTCTCCCCAGACGATGAGTGTTGGCGCCGTAATCTTTGCTACCTTTTCTCTGAGATCGTGTCTTTCATCGGAAAAACTTTTCCAGATGGCGGCCCTTATATTCTTCGAGCCTTCGACCTCTTTCCTTTCCTCGATTCTATTAAGAATCGACTTCGTAAAAGAATTTTCGATCTTGATGTAGTAATTCGGAAAGGTGTTCCAAGTCGCGCCCGTAAACCAGAGACTACTCATGAGTCTAACGAACGTCCTTGTCTTAAAATCTGGATCGTTCATTCCACCGGTATCCACGAGAATTAAACCTTTTACTAAATTAGGTTTATCTAATGCAATTCTCATGGACGCATAACCACCGAGAGAATTTCCGATTAGAATCGCACCTTTCGGAGAGAGTTGTTCCACAAGATCCGGAAGAATATCCGCGTAAGAGACCGCGGAAGCCGAATCGATCGGGTTCGGAAAATCCGATATGCCGTGTCCGGGCCAGTCCACGCTGATGACACGAAAGGTTTCGGATAACTTGGGAACGATCGCGTCGAAGTCCCTATGATCGTGTCCTGGACCGGCTGAATGAAGAAGAATCAACGTTTCCCCTTTTCCATAAATCCAATACGCGATGGAACCCAGTTTACTCCGAAAAAGGCCGGAGGGTTTTTCTTCTTGATAGTTTAAAGATTTTTCCATTGTCGCGGTTTGCATTTTCTGTCCTCCCGAACAAACGATCGCTATGAATCCGATCCAAATGGTGTTTAGAATTCGAGTATGAAGTTTCATACTCAAGAATCTTGATTCAGGAAATAAAAAATGTCAAGATTGGAAAAGTTCGCATAAGGAAGAAACCGATTATCCTATGTTAACTTACTTTTTTCGAGTAATCGCCCAGTGAACCAATTTCAAAAGAGGTTTGGTCCAAACCGGAGGTTGTCGATTCGCGGAAGCAGATTTCGGAAAAAGAAGAAAGAATTCGAGAGGAACCAAAATTCCTTTTTCGATTAAGTCGTCTTTGTTTTTGTAAGCCGAAAATTTATCTTCATTCATCATCGTATAAATATAGGAAATTCCGTTCTCATCCATCAGATAACTTCGGAGATAAACAGGTTTGTTTTGATGATAGACGATGACGCTACCCGAACCGTTTGTCTCAGTGAAGAATAATTCCGTTTTCGAAAAGATAGGATTCTTTCCTGTGCGTATAAGAAACGAAGCGATTCGATCTCGACCGAAGAGCGGAACCCTTGCGGCGTGAACTTTTCCGCCACCGTCCGACCAGAGTTCGATTTCTTCCTTCAAAAAAGGAAGTAAAAGTTCCGGTTCCCCTTTCGAAGACGCGAGTAAAAAACTATGAAGTAGTTTTCTCTTGGTTTCCTTATCAGGGGAGAATTTTTTCCTTCCGGATTTAAGCGAATCTTTTGCCCGTTTGAGAGTTTGTCTGCAGTTATCCTGGGTTTTTCCCACGGCCTTAGCGATCACTTTGTAATCCATGTCGAAGGATTCTCTGAGAATAAAAACAGCTCTTTCAATCGGATTCAACTTTTCTAATAGATGAAGAAAGGCAAGATCCAAGGTTTCCGGATCGGGTTCTTCCGTTTCAGGATTTGTAGGAATCGGCTCGGGAAGCCAAGGGCCGATATAAGTCTCCCTTTTATTTTTTACCTTTCTCAGAGTGTCCAGAGAAAGTCTCGTCGCGATCGTGGAAAGAAACGCTTTCGGAGATCGAATGTTCTCGTTTCCGGATCGTTCCCAACGGAGAAAGGATTCCTGAACGATGTCTTCGGCGTCGCTTACGCTTCCTGTCATTCTGTAAGCGATCCCGAAAACGAGAGTTTTGTGTTCTAAGAATTGTCCGAGCTTATCCAAGATGATTTCTCCGAATGGGTCGCTAAAACTTTCGCATTGAATTCTTCTTTTCTATCGGGAAACGGTTTCCAAAAATAAAAGTCGAATTTTTTCTCCAAACGAAAGGACAACACGGTGAATTTACAAATCAATTCTTTGATCCATACGGCGCTTCTGGAAGTCCAAATTTTCGAGGTCGGCGTATCGTCCGGTTCGGATTCTTGAATGAGGCCGTCTTTTCTTCCGAGACTTACGTTTCTTCCCAAATACCCGAGCGAAAATGGATCCTTTCCTTTTTTCGACTTGAGCCCTAAGCGGTAGGACAACCTCTCAGCGGCGTAAATTCCCATCGGAATTGCGGTCGCACAAGCCATTTTGAGATGGCGGTAACCCGAAGATACGATTTGAACGGCGTCGCCCGCTCCGAAGATTTCAGGATGATCTTCGACTTCCAAAAAGGAGTTCACATAGACTTGACCGATCGGGTTGGTTCTGAATCCGGAAACTTCTCCGATCGGAGAAGCGGAAAAACCGTTCGCTAATATGCAAACGTCGTGAGGAATTTTTCTTCCGTCGGCGGTGACAAGCCGGTCCTTTTCGTATTTGAGAATTTTTGAATTTTCTAATATACGGACTCCATTTTTCAAAAAGAATTCGCGAAGTTTTACGATCGCTTCCGCCGAAAATCCTTTTCCCATACGTTCCGCATCAACGAGAGTAATTTTGATGTTTTGCAATTGTGTCGCGAGTTCGGATGCGGCTTCGATTCCGCCAAGCCCCGCTCCTAAAATCGTAACGTTCGCCGTTTCTTTCTTCTTAAGAATCTCGAACATTCTCGCACAATCGTCTCGCTCCGTTAGTTGAACGTATTGATCGTTCAATTTTGAAGGATTCGAACCCCGAATCCCGAGAGAATAGATTAGATAATCGTAAGGATGTATTATTCCATCTTTTAAAAGAATTTGTTTGTTCCGAATTTCGATCTTCTTTATTTCGGCGACGACCAAATTGACTTTCCGATGAAGCAAAGAACGTACGGAATACGTTTTCTCGAGAGTACCGGCGAGTATTTGATGATTTCGGATTCTTTCCTGGAAATCCTCCTTCGCGGTAATCAAAGTGATTTCCAAAGGAATTTTTTTTCTCGCGAGACGATTGGCGGCGATGATTCCAGCGTATCCTCCGCCTGCGATCAGAATCTTTTGGATTTGCGGCATGTTTTCCTCCTTTTCGGAAGGAAGACGTGTCCTCAATTTCATTCGTGACAGGAATTCGAAACAATTTTTTAAAACGTGAACTTCAAGTTCCTTCTTTGCGAAATCTTCTGAACCTTTCTTTTCCGAATATGTAATTAGAATTGTTCTAAATTCGAATTGACAAAGGAGCTTTGGATTCAAACCATTGAACCAGGATGGTCCATATGTTTCGGATTTTGTCCATATTTTTCGGTATCTATCTTTTGCTCGTTCTCTCGGCTTGCAAAGAACCCGTTCAGAAGACGGAACTGGAAGGTTTTGTCGTTAAGAACGTAATACATCCCAGTAACAATCCTTATAATAAAGACAAGGTAGAATTGGGAAAACTGCTCTATTTTGATAAACGACTTTCTCTAAAAGGGGATACGAACTGCGCGATCTGTCATTCGGTCGAAATACAGAATTCGGAAACGAGTTCCGCTCCTCGAAACCAAATTCACAAATCGATCGCTCCTCCGTTGACGAACGTAGCTTTGTATAAGGACGTATTTATCGATCCACAAGCGAACGATTTGGAGGAGATCGTAAAAGAGAGGGTCCATACTGCGTTGATGCTCAAAGACGAGAAGACGATCGTAGCGAGACTCAATCAAGTCGCGGAATATAGAGAACTTTTTGAGAAGTCTTTCGGTTCTCCGGGGATCAGTATGGATCGAATCGTAAAAGCGATTTCCGCTTTTGAAAGAACGATCGTCTCGAAAAATTCTAAGTTTGATCGTTACGTGATGGGAGAAGAATCCGCTCTGACTCCTTCTCAAAAACGCGGAATGAACGTCTTCATGAATAAGGCGAAGTGCAATCAGTGTCACAACGGACCGAATTTTTCCGATTCGACACAACACACAACGGGACTCAAAGGAATTACGCAAAAGATTCGTACGCCGAGTTTGAGAGATGTCAGCAAGAAGAATGAGTTTATGCACAACGGTGAATTCAAGAAGTTAGAAGACGTCGTAAATCATTTCGTAAACGGCGGTTCGAAAGGTTCCATAGAGGACCCGCTTTTGAAACCAGCGCCGATCACAGAGGAAGATAAAAAGGATCTGATTGAATTTTTGAAATCCTTGGAAGGGGAGTCACATCCTCTCGAAATGCCGAAGATCCCGAGAGCTTAGATTTTTTCGATTTCGCTTTTCAGATTTACTTGGGTGTGTGTCAGTCAAAACCCAAAATGTGGGAACTCATTCTCCGTCGAAATGAGGGAAGAAAATTCGAAATCTCCTAAATCGAACCCTCGTTGTTGGCCGAAAAAAACAAAAGACTCTACAAAGAAAAAGGGATTTCTTTCGGCGCTTCCCGGTTTTTAAGTCCCGTTTCAGAAAGGAATCAAAACGATTTCGTTTTGCGATCTGTTTTTTAACTTGGAAATTTATTTCAGAAGAGTTTACAAAAAAATGTCAACTTCCGGAATCGATTTTTTCTAGAAGGGAGATCAGGATTCTTCTTTCTTCAAACGTTGTATGTTTGTAAATTCTTGTGAACATCTTTCGAGAGGAACGTATGACCGCGGCCCTCGCCGCTTTTCCCTTTTCCGTTAGGACGATTTCGGAAATTCGAGAATCTTCTACGTTTTTAAATCTTTCCACATAACCGTTCGCAACCAATCGTTTTACAATCTGAGTCACAGTCGATCGATCCCTGAAAATTTTCTTCGAGATCGAAGTCATCGATTCCGGCATCTTATTGCGCAGTGCGCAGAGGACGGCTCCTTGTGTGGGGCTTATGTCTTTGTAACCTTCTTTTTTGTAACTCAGTGAAAGACTAAAAAAAATCCTTTCCGAAATCCCCGAGAGCAAGTGTACGATTTTTTCAGGTTCCACGCTCATACAACACCCATCCTAAAAATGCTTTGTATCCAAAGCAAATACGCCCTTCGAAGAATCTTCTTTCGATCAATTACGTTGACCGATCCCGTTCGAGTTATAGACAAATCCTTATGAAACAAACTTCATCCACTTTTAACTTTGAAAGTATCGAGATCAACGAAAAATACTGCGGCCCTCCGAAGAGCGGAAACGGGGGATACATTGCGGGAATCGCCGCAAAACCGATTCAAAAAGACGCGGCGGTCATTAAAATTAAAGCGCCCGGTCCTCTGAACGAAACCTTGTATTACTCTCTCAATTCCAGCACGAATGGAATTAAATTATTGAGTAAAGACGCCGACGTGGTCATCGCGGAAGCACAAGAAGATCCCGAATTTTTTATGAACGTTCCAGAGTTGAATTCTTCCATCTTGGAAGACATTCAGAATCCAGAGGAGGAATACTTAGGCTTTCAGAGACATCCGTTTCCTACCTGTTTCGTATGCGGTCCGCAACGAAAGCAAGAGGATGGGATGCGCATCTTTCCTGCGAAAATTCCGGATCAGGCCGGATTCACTCACTTGCACGGTGCTTTTTGGAATCCATGGAAGGACTTGGGCGACGCGGACGGAAAAATACGAAACGAGATCGTTTGGGCCGCATTGGATTGTCCCGGTGGTTTTGCGGTTTCTTATGTGGATCCGACTATGATCGTTCTCGTGAAATTGCGCGGAAGAATTTTGGAAAGTCTATTCACGGAAGTTCCGTATGCGATTCTTTCCTGGGAAATCGGAAGAAATCGAAGACAGAGAACACCCGGGACAGCGATCTATCGAATTTCGGATCGCAAATGTGTCGCCTATTCCGAGGCGTTATGGATGGTTCCTGGGAACTGGAATCCGGAAAATCAAAAAGAATTATAAAATTAGAATATACTAAATTGTATAGGAGAACTCGTTATGTGTGTCCAAAAAACGCCGACATTGAGTTTCGTGAACGCTTATTTTTTTCAGACCTTACAGGGATATCTGCATTATAAATACAGGAAAATCAAAAGGATTCTTTTCGAGGATCTCCCGGATACGGTCGTCGAGCTTGGTCCGGGAGTGGGTTCGAATTTGCGATACTTCAAGCCGGGCACGAAGCTTTTAGCGGTAGAACCGAACGAAGGAATGCATTCTCTTCTGAAAAAGAATTCTGAAAAGTATTCGATCAAAATGGAATTGATGAATTTATCCGCGGAAAAACTTCCTTTCCCCGATTCGTCCGTCGACGCCGTAGTTTGCAGTTTGGTTCTTTGCACCGTCGAGAAACCGGATCAAGTTCTCAAAGAGATCAAACGTGTATTGAAGAAGGGAGGAAAATTCGTCTTCTTAGAACACGTCGCCGCCGAGCACGGTTCCTGGATCGAATGGATTCAAAAAATCGTATTTCGGCCTTGGCTTTGGTTTTTTGAAGGGTGCAGATTGAATCGAGACACGCAGGGAACATTGGAGAACGCGAATTTTTCCAGTTTGAAACTCGAAAAACGTTCGCTTCCAACGATCTTTCTACCGATCCGACCTCATGTTTACGGAATCGCGATCAAATAAGAATCCGTTCCAAAACGTAAAACTAGATTCAGGAGTTTGAGGATGATTTTGGAATGGAGACGATCACTTTAAACGTGGATTGAAATTTCAACCGAGGAAGATTTTTCCATTCAGAAGATTCAATTTCTCTGATAGAAGAAAATCCGAATTTTTTCTCTTGTAAGATCGGTTCCGTACAAAGGTCGCGATCCGTGATTGCAGGATGTTCTCGACTTTAAAAACTGTGCACCTTGTCCGACGGTTGTTTTACGGGTCGTGGGATTTTTTCGGTTCGTCATCGTTTCGAAAGATCTTTTTTCGAAACGATGTTTTCTCGAAATCGGCAGAAACCCTTCTAAAAAAATTCGGTTTCGTCGTATCCGATTGCGGGGAGTTCTTTGCAGATTTTGTTCCCTGGGAGTATTCCGAACTTTTTAACCGACTTCTTTTTTTAGATTTGTAAGGGAGTTCCTACATTCTGGAGTTTTGGAACCGGCTCTGATTCCATTTTTTTTGTGGATAGGCTCGTTCGATTCTAAATCTAAAATTAACGTTGGAGGAGAGATTGATGATCTCATTCTTGAAGTTTTTCGAGGTTTTGGGAAAGCGGTCGAGGATGATTTCAGCGCTCAAAGGAACTCTCCATCAGCGTGATTCATCTTTTTCTATAGAGTTGAATGTCAAGAAAAAGATCGGAACAAGGGAAAAGAGAGGGAGCCTAAGCGCTCCTCACTTCGTAGGAGCGGTTGTATCCAGATTTGCTTGTTTGGATTCTGCCATTTTCATCAGACGATCGATGATTTCTTGAGCATCCACTCCGAACTTTTCAAAGATATGATTTTTTGCGAGTTCGTATCGAAGAATATCAATGTTCAATTGGATCTTGGTCTGCGCTACCTGAAGCTCGGCTTGGATCAAATTGTCGAGGGCGGTCTTCACGGCAACGGCGGTGAATCTTCCCTGTCTAAAACGTTCGGAAAGGCCTCTATAAAACCGATTGGCTTCTTCTCTTCTTTTTTTCGCGCCTTCGTAGATGTCCTTTCCGGAAACGATCGCCGCATAACGATTTTCTAATTCTTCTTTGATGGAAAGTTTGAGTTCCGCTTCTTTCTTCTGCAAATTCTCAACGTCCAACTTTGCATTTCGGATATCGGCTTTGATTCCTTTGTCCCAAAGAGGATAAGAAAATTGAAAAGAAGCATAGGCTTCTGGATATTTAAAAGAAGCGATTCCTCGATTGGTGTCCGTGATATTTTGCTGAGGAGCGACGATATTTTGTCCTCTTGTGGAATACGCACCCGAAACTTTTAGCGAAGGCATGTCTTCCGCTTCTTTGATTCTTAGATTGAGTTCCGCGATTTCCCTTTGTTTGCGGAGATTCTTCAAATCGGTTCTGTGTTCCAATGCGTAGATATAGTCTTTTTCCACGTTAAAATCGACGGGAACGGTTTCTTGAAGATCCGTAACCCCCTCGATCCGAGAAGAGGGATCCGCGTTCAAAATGCGAATCAGAGTTCTTTCGGCTTCTCTTCTGGAAACCTTCGCCTTTTCCAAATTTCCCGCAGTCTGGGAAAGAATCGAACTCCAGAGGTTGACCTCGAATCCCTCGGAAAGGCCTAAATTCCGTTTTCTCGCGGTCAAATCACGGATGTTTCTGGTGTTGGATTCTAATTCTTCCAAAGTTTTCACGTTGGAATCGTAGATATTCAAACTCCAGTATTGAACAAGGGTTTGAACCACGAGTTGAGAAAGGGTATAAATCAATTCTTCTCTTTTGATGACGGTGTTTTGTCTTAGAATTGCGTCTTTGTCTTTTTGCGTTTTTCCGAAGCCGTATTTTAGAAGTTCCTGGCTCAGGGTGATCGTAAGGGCGCTCGTATATTGAGGAGGAATCGCTAAAGAAGACAAACTCGAAGGAGTAGAGGCAGGGTCTTCAAAGGCGCTCGTATCAAAACGAGTCGTACTTCCTTCCAATTTTGCGTAGGTCCCGGTTCTAAAATTTTTCTCGACCCCGACGCTGAGTTTATCCTGGCTCTGTTTCGTTCCTAAGAAAACGTTGTTTCGGTTGTTCGGGAGAGTGGTTTTAAAAACTGTAATTCCACCGATCAAGTTCCAGGTGAATTGAGATTCGTTTTTCAATTCGCTCCCGTCGGCTTTTATGTATTCCATTTTTGCATTTTGGATCGTAATGTTCTTTTCCAAAACGTGATTGACCGCTTCTTTGAGCGTAAGGCGCAGTACCTTCTTAGAATCGTTTAGGTTCCCTTCGGAAGATTTTTTTTCTTCTTCCATCAAGGTTTCGTTGGCGTTGAATTCCTGAGAAGTAGCAGGTTGAATCGCCGCAAAAAGGATGGTTCCGGAAATGAGAATATTTCTAAATTTTCTGCGAGTCCTTTCCTTTTTGTGGTCCATGTAAGTGCCTACTTAATGGACATGGTTGAATGCAGGAAGTTTTTTACAAATCGAAAAATCAGTTTTACGAGACCAAAAGAGAACAATTCAATGAAATTAAATCCACAAAACGCGAACAGACTTGCCAAAGAAAAAAGTCCGTATCTCCAACAACACGCAACCAATCCGGTAGACTGGTATCCTTGGGGTGAGGAAGCCTTTGCGAAAGCAAGGGAAGAAGATCGAATGATTTTTTTGTCAATCGGTTATGCGACCTGTCATTGGTGTCACGTGATGGAACGTGAATCCTTTGAAAATCAAACTATTGCGGATTATTTAAATTCACATTTTGTTTCGATCAAAGTGGATCGAGAAGAAAGACCCGATATCGATCGAATCTATATGGATGCCTTGCACGCGATGGATCAGCAAGGTGGATGGCCACTCAATATTTTTTTAACTCCCGAAGGAAAGCCGATCACCGGGGGAACTTATTTCCCTCCGGAACCCAAATACGGAAGGAAGAGTTTTTTAGAAGTTTTGAATATCTTAAACAAGGTCTGGGGTGAAAAACGTCAGGAGTTGATCGCGGCTTCCTCCGAATTATCCCAGTATCTAAAAGAATCCGGAGAGGCACGCGCGGCTACGAAAGTGGAAGGCGATTTCCCACTGGAGAATTGTTTTGAATCCGGTTTCACATTGTATGAAGGATACTACGATTCCGATTTCGGAGGATTCAAAACCAATCACACGAATAAGTTTCCACCGAGTATGGGACTTTCGTTTTTGCTAAAGTATCATCATTCTTCCGGAAACAAAAAAGCATTGGAGATGGTGGAAGACACTCTTCTTGCGATGAAACAAGGTGGAATCTACGATCAGGTAGGCGGAGGACTCTGTCGTTATTCCACGGATCATCACTGGCTCGTTCCTCATTTTGAAAAGATGCTCTACGATAATTCCTTATTCTTGGAAACCCTTGTGGAATGTTCTCAGGTTTCTTCGAAGATTCCAGCGGAGTCGTTTGCGATGGATGTGATTTCGTATCTTCATCGAGATATGAGAATTCCCGGAGGAGGGATCTGTAGCGCTGAGGACGCGGACTCGGAAGGCGAGGAAGGATTGTTTTATATCTGGGATCTAAAAGAATTTCGAGAAGTCTGCGGAGAAGATTCTACGATACTCGAACGCTATTGGAACGTGAGCGAGGGAGGAAACTTCGAAGGGAAGAATATTTTGCACGAACGTTTTCGAACGAGCACCGTAAATTTTACCGATGAACAAAAAAGGAAAGTCGAATCCGCTCTGGAGAGAGGAAAGAAAAAACTCTTAGAAAGAAGAAGTCAGAGAATTCGTCCTCTGAGAGACGATAAGATTCTCACTTCATGGAACGGATTGTATATCAAAGCCCTCGTAAAGGCCGGAGCCGCGTTTCAAAAAGAGGAGTTTCTGAATCTCGCTGAGGAAACCTATTCCTTTCTTGAAAAAAATCTGATTTCAAAAGAGGGAAGAATTTTGCGTCGTTTTCGAGACGGAGAATCCGGTATATTAGGATATAGTAATGATTACGCGGAAATGATTTCCGCTTCGATCGCTCTTTTCGAAACCGGTCGCGGAATCCGTTATTTAAAAAACGCGGTGCGATGGATGGAGGACGTCATTCGATTGTTCCGTTCTCCGGCCGGCGTCTTTTACGATACGGGAAGCGACGGGGAGAATCTTTTGAGAAGGAGCGTGGACGGATATGACGGAGTGGAACCTTCGGCGAACAGTTCTTTGGCGGATTCTTTAGTGCGTTTGTCTTCGCTTGGGGTCGACTCGGATCGGTATCGCGAAATCGCTGAGTCGATCTTCGTTTTCTTTACGAAGGAACTTTCCACACACGCTCTCAGTTACCCTTATATGCTCTCGGCTTATTGGAAATATAAGAACCATTCTCAAGAGATCGTTTTGATACGGAAGAATCGGGACTCGGGAAAGGAGCTCTTATCCGTGATTCAAAAGAAGTATCTTCCGAAGGCCGCGGTCGCCGTGATCGTCGAGGAAGAATTGGAAGAAGCGAGAACGTTATCCGCGCTTTTTGAAGGACGGGATAGTGGTGGGAACGCGCTCGCCTATGTTTGCGAAAACTTTTCTTGCAAACTCCCCGTGAGTTCTGTGGAAGATCTGGAAAAACAGCTAAAGTAAGGAGTTCCCACACTGGTTTGTAGACTCAATCAATCCGTGAAGCGGAAAAAGAGGAAGTTCCCACACTTATTTGTAGACTCAATCAATCCGTGAAGAGGACAACGAGGGAGTTCCCACAGTCGTTTGTAGACTCAATCAATCCGTGAAGCGGACAACGAGGGAGTTCCCACACTTGTTTGCAGACTCAATCAATCCGTGAAGAGGACAACGAGGGAGTTCCCGCACTTGTTTGTAGACTCAATCAAACTGTGAAGTGGAAAACGAGGGAGTTCCCACAGTCGTTTGTAGACTCAATCAATCCGTGAAGCGGACAACGAGGGAGTTCCCACACTTGTTTGCAGACTCAATCAATCCGTGAAGAGGACAACGAGGGAGTTCCCGCACTTGTTTGTAGACTCAATCAAACTGTGAAGTGGAAAACGAGGGAGTTCCCACGGTCGTTTGTCGACTCAATCAAACCGTGAAGCGGAAAACGAGGGAGTTCCCACGGTCGTTTGCAGACTCAATCAAACCGTGAAGTGGAAAACGAGGGAGTTCCCACGGTCGTTTGCAGACTCAATCAAACCGTGAAGTGGAAAAGAGGAAAAGCACCAAATTCATTCTTCAAAAACCTAATTTTCGAAACATTTCATTCGTAACTTTCGCGCCTTGACAGTTCAAGTGTATCTGATCCGAATAAAAATCGGGTTTCAAAAACGGTTTTTCAAATTCGAGTACTTTGAGATGTGGATACTTTGTCTGAAGAGGTGCAAAGGCCTTCCAAAACTTTGAAAAGTATCCGGTTCCTTCGATATAATCCGGAAAGGGCATCACGAGATAAAAAACCTGGATGTTCTGAGATTCCGTATATCGCAGAAAGTCCTCGAAAGCCGAAAAATCAAAATGAGGTTCTTCCTTGTAAGGGGAAAGAATTTCTTCTTTGAGTTTGTCCTGGCTCATTTGATAGAGAAGTGCGTGTTGCGGTTTGATACGATCCGAAATATTCAAACCACCGTTTTGAAAGGAGATCTTATTCGCAATCCACCGATTGTCCCTTACGTTACTTTCCGGAGCCATACACTGCGGAGTATAAAGTTCTTCACAACCGCAATCCAGTTTCATCGTTGCTTCAGCGGGTTTGTAGTTCTCATAGGAGAAAACGTTGAGAAGAGCTTTTCTGTATCGATACGTTGAGAATACGTTCGGGATCGAAGCGGAAAGAACGTAGAGTAGTTCCGGTCCCTTGTATTGGTCGAACATTTCTCCGATGGAAAAAAGATGAAGGATTCGATGGGAAAAGAATTTCCAATTGATCTCGGAAACCGTTTTCTGCATACTTTCGCTTCCAGATTCCATTATGAAATTCTTATATGTTAGACCCGAGATAAAACGAGTCTCAAGATATTCCGGAAGTTCCATGTTCGGTTTAACATATTTGATAAGCGCAGGGTCCACGATCGGATTCCCGTATCCACCCGCAATCAAACCCGGACTGGATGCGAATAGGATGAATTCCGGTTTTTTATTTCCTGCTTTCAAATACTTTGCTAGGTAATGCGGATAGTATCTTGCCCCCATCGCGGGAAGGCTGAAGTTGTAAAGGTTCGATTCCTTGGATGGAATCAAAGACATACTTCTGGAATCTCCGAAGATGAGACCTTTGTAGTTCAAGGTTCCTGATTCCATTTTTTTCCGGACGTTGTTTACGAGGAAGACTTCCGTATGTTCGTAAAAATAGATACCGGTGAATCGGGCGAGGAGTTCCACTCCGATCACGATTGCGAGGACGGTCAAAACGACTTTATTCTTAAAAAGCGAAGTAAATGACATTTTTGCCGAACACACCTTTCAGAACTATGCAGTAAAAGAAAAAAAGATAAGTAAGAATCCGAATCACGGCAGGTTTTTCGAATATAAAGAATGCTGAATTCTTCTTAAAATGAAAATAATCCCAGACGAGAAGCGGACCTATGACCTTTACGATTTCCGTAAAATAGTTAAAGACGCTGATCTGATCGTTTGGACCTTTGAGAGTGAAGAAGTTTTCGAAAATTCCCAAGAAAAGAATTTTGGCGTGGTTTCCGTCGTAACTTCTGAAAAAGATCGAAGTCATCGCGAACATAAACGTCGTAAAAAAACAGGACCAAAAGAAAAACCCTTTGGCGAAGAACGCATGATTTAGAATCGGAAATTTGGTCTTCGCAAAAAGTTTGAGTCGATCGAAAGGCTCACGAAAAATCATGTAGAGGACGATATAAAGTCCGCAACAGAGTCCCCAAAACGCGAAGTTCCAACTCGCTCCGTGCCAAATTCCGGAAAGTCCGAAAATAATAAATAGGTTTCTAAAATTATAAAGTTTACTTACTTTACTTCCACCTAACGGAATGTAAACGTAATCGGTGAACCAGCGGTTGAGGGTAACGTGCCATCTCCGAAAAAGTTCTCTGAAGTTTACGCTGAACTCGGGCGTGATAAAGTTTTCACTGAGGTTGAATCCTAGTAAGAATGCGGAACCCCTCGCGATGTAAGAATAGCCGGCGAAGTCGCAATAGATCTGAAAAAAGAAAGCGATAAACGCAAGAATCGTATGAATCGCGGAGTGACCGCCCGCTAAATCCGGATTGGCCTTGTAGATCAAAGGATTGTCTAAGAAAACGAGATTTACGAGTTCCGCGAGATTGTCTGCGACATAGGTTTTCATGTAATAACCTACAAGAAGCAAAAGGCAACCCTTGTAAAAAAGATCCAGATTGATCTTTCTGTCTTCCTTGATCTGCGGAAGAAGGTCTCCCGCTCTTTCGATCGGTCCGGCGACCAACTGAGGAAAAAAACAAACAAAAAGCGAGAAGTCGATGAGATTCGTATCGGCCTTTAATTTACGAAAGTAGACGTCGATCACGTAGGAAAGAGTCTGAAAGGTAAAAAAGCTGATTCCGACCGGAAGAATGATCTGAAGGAAGGTTGCGTCTTGAAAAAGAGTCGGATCTTCTACTCCGAAAAGTCCGGCAGAGGTTTTGACGGCGACTCCCAAATTCTCTATAAAGAAATTATAATATTTGAAGAAGCCCAACATCCCCATGTCGATGATCACGGCTAAAAACAAAAGCCATCCCCGAATCTTGGGCGATTCTTTTTGTTCGATGAGAAGTGCGATGTAGAAGTTGGAGACCGAAGTGGAAATGATAAGGATCAAAAAGATCCAGTCCCACCATCCGTAAAAAGTGTAGGAAGCGATTAGAAGAAAGATATTCTGGATTCTTCTTGAGGTTTTTTTAGCGGTGAAAAAATAACAGACCACCAAGACGATCAGGAAAAAATAAATGAAAACCGCGGAGTTAAAAATCATTTTCGATCGACCGATCCGAAAGGAACGAAATCTCCTTTAGAGTTCCATTCTCTTGGCGTCTCGCCAGAGTCTGTCCAGATTGTAGTATTCTCTTTTTTCGGGAGTCATGATATGAATGATGATTTCGCCGAAGTCGAGAAGGGTCCAACCGGAGGTCGCTGAAGTTCCGGTCTTGTCTGCTTCTTTGTGAGCTAATTTAAATTCTTTTAATGTTTTTCTGACTTCTCTCGCGACCGCGTTCGCCTGGACGGCGGAGTTTACGGTGCAGATCACGAAATAACTAAGATAACTGTTTACGGTCTCTAAATTCAGAATGCTGATTTCTTCGCATTTTTTATCCACCATGATGTCGTGGATGATCTGAAGAATTTCTTTGGTTGTGGGTGTTTGTTTTGGAGCGGAATTCATGAAAATTATTTTCTCGGTTCGTAATCCGAGCCTACGACAACGGTTGCGTCCAGACCCTGATCCTTTCTCAATACGTGGTGCACTTCCGCTTTTTCCAAAACGGTAGAGATTCTATCCATGATCGCCGTGTTGCCCGAGCGGTCTATCACAACGGTCTTAGGAAACCCTTTTTTCCACGCGTTGTCCGCGGCTAAGACCTTGATTCTTTTATCGGAAAGAATGCTCCGAACGTCTTTTGCAAGTCCAGCGACTTCGGTTCCGTTCAAAACTTCGGTTCTACCGAATTCCGCGTCCGCAAAGACGTCGGAGTTCATGTCTTTTGAAAACTTCCGAAAGGCGACTCTGGCCCTTGCGATATCGGTTTTGAGATACGTCTTTTTCGTTTTCGGATCGTTCAGAGGTTCACCCGGAAGTTCGGAGATGCCGAATTGAATTCTTCTTGAGTTAACAAACTTCACAAGACTGATAAAATCTTCTTTGGAAAGATCGGTTTCCACAAGGCTATGAGCGAAGATCAGAAGAGGAGTTGTGAGAAAATCCTTTCTTTGAGTGAGGGTTTCGTAGAGCGTTAGGACGATACTTTCTTCCCGACTGATACGGTCTAGATAATCGAGATTCTCCTTTTTGTCCATCGTGACCGCGTAGTCGTAGACGTCTTGACCGGACATGGTATAAACACCGTCCTGGCGATTGTATTCGGAAGAATTTCGGACGGTTCTATTGTCCATATAAATGCTCAAGCCGCCGAGGAGATCCACGATTCGAATCCAATTCGAAGCGGAGAGACTGATCGTATAATGAGGTTTGGTTCCGATGAGATCGGTGACCGCACTTTTTACGGAGGACTTCGCTCCGGATTTGAGAAGGTCGAGAGAATCATCCGGATCGTCGAAAGAAGTGATCGGATGAATGAAGTAAAGGGCGCAACGATTGTTCGAAGGAAACAAAGTCGCCAAAAGTCCGAATTCGTATTCTTCGGAATCACCGACGGCATGAAAGAGAAAGTAAATCGGTTTTCCGGCGGCGATTTTTTCTTCCAAACCGGTTCGATTGAATTTGCTAATCAGAAAGATGAGTGCGGAAAATAAGAGAATGCCAGCCGCGATATAAAGCAACCAACCCGACGTTTTTTTAGAAGGTTCTTTTGACTCCAAATCTATGCCTCGATTCCATTTCAAACCGGAAAAGCTGACTGTCAAACGGTTATTTTGCTCGATTCAATTGCGTTTGTAGAACGATCGGAATGCCAACGCTCGAATGCAATGAAGGCGCATCTTGATTTTTCTATTCCGATTCTTTCTAAATTTTTTTTCCGAACAAAGAGGGGAATAACTTTTCGTTGACGAACTTCGTAAACTACAAAGAATTCCGTCTTCGACAATACAAAAAGAGAAATCGAAATTCGAGGAGAATCAAGTGAAATCAACGATGATGAATTATCAACTTACCGTTCCCGCGATCTTAAGAAGAGCGATCGACGTTCATCCGGAAAAACAGATCGTAACGAAGATGAACGACGAATCGATCCATCGATATACGTATTCGGATTTTTATACTCGAGTGACGAAGTTGATCGACGCTCTGCGAAAGGCCGGAATCCGACCCGGAGATAGAATCGCAACTTTTGGGATGAATCATTATCGACATTTAGAAGTCTACTTCGCGGCGCCTTCGATGGGAGCGGTCTTACATACGTTAAACGTAAGATTGTTTCCGGAACAATTGGTCTATATCGTAAACGATGCGGAAGATTCCATCATCTTTGTGGACAAGAGTTTGAGTAAGATTCTTTCGGAGCTCCTTCCGCAGTTTAAGAAAAGGCCCCAGTTTATCCTCATGGATGATTTGGAGGCGATGGACGCGGCCGAACTTCCGGGTTCGATCGATTACGAAACGTTCTTAAAGAACGGGGATGAGAACGGGGTCGAATTACCGGAGATAGAAGAGAACGAGGCGGCGGGAATGTGTTACACTTCCGGGACGACTGGAAATCCAAAGGGAGTCGTTTACAGCCATCGGTCGATCTATCTTCATACGATGTCGATCTGTATGTCCGATAGTCTGGGAGTTTGCGAGAAGGAAACCGTTCTTCCCGTCGTTCCGATGTTTCACGCAAACGCTTGGGGTATACCGTTTGCGTGTGTTTTTACCGGCGCGATGCTCGTCCTTCCGGGAAAACATCTCTTAGGACACGGGCTGGCATCCTTATTGGAAGAGGAGAAAGTGAGCATCGCGGCGGGTGTTCCGACGATCTGGAACGTGCTCTATCAACATCTCAAAAAGAATTCATACGATTTGAGTCGATTGCATACGATGGTGGTCGGAGGTTCGGCGGCGCCGCAGTCGATGATAGAAGGATTTAAGAATGATTTTGGAATCCATATTCTTCACGCATGGGGAATGACGGAGATGTCTCCGGTAGGAACCGTTTGTAGACTGAAAACGACGATGAACAATTTTAGAGAAACAGAAAAATTGCATATACTTTCCAAACAAGGACCTGCGGTGGCGGGTGTGGAAGTAAAAGTAATCGACGATCAAGGAAACCGGATTCCGAAAGACGGAAAAACTCCGGGAGAGCTCGTAGTGAGAGGACCTTGGATCACGGCATCTTATTATGGAAATCCGAGCCAAGAATCGTTTACGGAGGATGGATGGTTCCGGACCGGAGACGTGGTCACGATCGATGAACATTCTTACATACAGATTACGGATCGAAAAAAGGATCTGATCAAAACAAGAGGAGAATGGATCTCGAGTGTCGAAATGGAGAGCCAGGTTTTAAAATCTCCTGGAGTGTTGGAAGCCGCTGTAGTTGCCAAGCCGGATTCGGTTCGCGGAGAAGTTCCGGTCGTATTCGTGGTCGCGAAAGAGGGAGAATCCATCGATAAAAAAAGTATATTAGAAGTATTGAAAGTCCATTTTGCAAATTGGCAACTTCCGAATCACGAAGACATACGTCAGATCGAAACCATCCCGAAGACAAGCGTGGGAAAATTCGACAAAAAAGTATTGAGAACCAGGCTTTAAAGGATGGAAATAAAAACTTGCCCGATAAAGATTCGGGCGTGCCTCTTCGCGGAGTATTCGCGGGAAAGAAAGTTATTTCTTAAGTGCGCTTCGAGTCGCGTGCCTACGGGCCAGTCCTCTTCGAGGACGCTTCGCGCCCTTCGGCCCGCTCACGCAAAAGATAGAAAACGATAAACATACTTGAAAAGAAAACACAGGTCTTTGCAGAAACCGTTTTTGGGAGTAAAAAAACTTCATTCAAAAAAACGAAAGTGATTCAAAGATTCAGAGAATTGAACTTACTTTGATTCTTCCGAATCGTAGTTTTTGTCGGGTCACTTAGAATCGGGTCCGAATGCTTTTTTCGTTTTTGCTTCTAGGGAAATTGAATCCGACCTGCTTGGGGGGCGAGGCGTCTTTTCCTGTGAACTAAGGAAAATTTCGAAAACAGAATTGCGGAAAAGAAAGTAAGCTCGCAGTATCAAACCGAAAAAAAATTCACTTCCATGGAAAAAGCGCGCCCAAATCGAAAAATGGCGGAACCGAAAAGGGTATGGGCTACTTAACTTTCAAACAAAACGAAGAAATTACATCCAGGCTCCAGGAAAATAGAATGGAAACCGTAACGGTTCTGATTCCGGAACGTACGTTGAAACGGTGGGGAGAGAAAAACGCAAGGGCGCTTCCCAAAAAAATTCCACAACTGTTGAGGACGTATGGGAAATATTTAACCGCGACGAAACGTCTTGGAAAAAAGGCCGGAAAGACTTTGTATCAGCCGAGTCCTGGAAGTGGAAAGATGAAGCGAATGAATGTCCGCTTAAGTACGGGAAGTTGGATCTTTTTAGGGACACTGGCGCAAGCCCACGGTGTTTCCAGGTGTTATCTTTTTAATTATCTGCTTTGGTTGGAAGAATTGGGAGTCGGAGATTCTATTGTGCAAACCGTGAATGCGGGAGCTCCCACTTTTCACAGATATTACAGTTATATTCTCGATCTAGATTTATTAGAAAATCAGGTAACAAGACGGCTTCAAACCGAACCCGCTTCCATTTTTTTCGTCTTAGATTATCGAGATTGGTTTCCGGACTAAAAAAGTGACGGACTCTTTCAAAAAAACAAAACGAAGGCCACTCTTTCAAACCGAAGTTGGAATTCTTATGCTCGGAGGTTCAATTCGACGATCGTTTTATTTTAGACAACGAACTCCGGCGTAGTTGCTCAGATGATCCCAGCGAATCTCGCCCTTAAAGACATCCAGATTGTAGGCACCGTTTTCTCCCATGGAAATCGAAGAAGACCAATACCGTCTTTCCTCGTCGTTTGTCGTCCAAGATTCTGTTTCCCCACTTTCATAAGAATCTTCTAATTCGTCGATAGTGGGCAGGCGAAGATCCCGGGAACTACAAATTTGACTCGCCTGATACCAGTTAAAAGTTCCTTTTGCGGATTCCCAATACGTTTCTTTCTGAGAAAGTTGCCTCTTTATCTTTTTCTTAGAATATTCTGAATTTAGAATATTCTGTGAATTAGATGTTGTTTTTCCCGATTTATCCATTTCGGTTTGCGTGCCTTGGTAGTGGATGTTGAAGAGTTTCTTGAATTCACCGTTCGGATTCGGAAGTTTAACGGCCGTTTCTAAAATGTCCCTTAATTTGGATTTAGCGGAGCCCCAGAAAAGTCCAGTCTTGGATTCCCAATCCGCGCCAAGCTGATGACTGTTGATGATCTGAGTCGGATTCTGCGTTTCCAAACCTTCGTGTAAAAGGGAATTCAATTGTTCCTGAAGAGAAATGGGTTCGTTGAGTTTTTGATTCACTCTTTTGATTTCTTTTTTGATTCTTTCAATTTGGGAAAGGCTGGTGAACTCCGACTTTGCTAAGGTAACGATTCCGTCTCGAAAGGCCTCGTGAATCGCGTTTTGGCGCTCCTCTTTTTCCTCTTCTGTGGAAGACAACGCTTCAGCTGTGAATTCTTTTTCAATCCGAAGATACAATGTCTCCAAACGATTCGTAAGGTGAGAACGTCCCGTCTTTTCCGCGACCTCGGCCTTCTTCTGAACATTATCTTTCAGTGATTTATATTGGGATCCTGTTTTGGAAACGAGATCCTTCAAAAGACTTCCGTACAATTTGGACGCGAGCGAAAAATCAAAAATGGAATACGCCCGATCCGCTTCTTTTTCTCTCAAGGAGAACAAAGCCGATTCGACTTGATCCTTCCTTTCCTGAATACTTTGTTGAATTTGAATTTGTCTGTGTTTTTCCGGAACTTTGGAAGAATATTCTTCGGCTAACAAAACATAGGCGTTTAGGTGTTTCCCAAGATCCTCCGGCGTTTGTTTTTTGGGTTCGAAAAGATCCCGATCTATGTCGTTTATCTTTTCCTTATATTCCAAACTGTAATTGTTCGTGATACTCGTCTGAATCTGTTTGACGAATGATTCCAATTTTTTTCGAGATTCTTCCGAAAGTCGTTCGTTAAACGCGTGTAAGATGCGAGCATAGATTTCAGTCGATTCCGAATAATCTTTTGAAAGCGTATATTTTGCCGCCTGATCCAATTCTTCTCTTACTTCCTCCAAAACTCCTTCTAAAATTTTATCGGAAGTCTTAAATTCCATAGAATTGAGATTGGTACCGGGAACCGGCTTGATCTTTAAGAACGCGACACTCATGTTTCCGCTCGTGGATGCCGGAATCTGATTGAGGTCCGGATTGTATTTCGGATCGATGAGTTTTCTTCCCGATTCTCCGGCGTAATAATCCATCAGAAATTCGGGAAATTCCATCTGAAACGTGGACTTGATCGAATAAGAAAGCGTTTTGGAATCTCTTGTTTGGTTTCGAAGAGAAACGTAGATCAATCCGTTTTTGGAAGAGATCGTTCCCGAAATGACTTCGTTTGCGTCGATCGCATCGGCGATCTGTTTTAAACAGATTTCATCCGAACAATCCATCTTTTGAAGAGCTTCCAATTGTTTATAAAGAACGACCATAGATTCGTCGTCCACGATCGTATATTTTCCTTCGAAGTTGTGTAAGACCGAATTGATGATCCCGTTTCGAAAGCGATTCTCTAAGCCGGTTTCAACATTTCCGTTTACTTTCAATTTATGGACGTAAATTTTAGAGGGTTTTGTCTGCGCAAAGATCGAGAAGGGAATCCATACAAAAAGAAATAGAAGAGGAATCCAAATGCGCATCGTGATCATCCTATTTTCGTTGAGGATCTTTTTAAAAATTGGAAAAGTAAACAATTATTTGAATTTCTCAAATTGAGATTTACTTTCTCTTATAAAAAAGCAGTTTTGAGTGAAAATATCAAATTCAATGAAGTTTTTTCCTTTCTTTCTTTCTAAAAAAAATATTTCCTTCCTGTTCCTTTTCTTGATTCCTTTGGGAACCGGGTCCTCCGAACCCCTTTCTAATTTTGCCTTTTACAATCTGAAACGGGAAAGAATCGTTCTTTCCGATTCTCTCAGGGAATTTTCCAAAAAAGATATCTTGATTTTGAACTTTACGGGTTCCACTTGTCAGCCTTGTAAGGAGCAGGTTCCGGTTCTTCAACGTCTTACGAAGGAGGCGAATCTTTCGTCTCGAGGAGAATTTAGGATTCGATTCTGGGTGATTTTCGTAGGAGACGATTTTCGGACAGGACAAGAATATTCTAAAATTCTAAAATTAGAAAAGGATACGGAGGTTCTGATCGATCCTCTCTCTGCAAGTTATTCTCAGATAAAAATCGTCGGCTTGCCAACGGTGTTCGTTCTGGATGGGAACCAGGAAGTTCTTTTAAAAACGGAAGGTTTTACCAAAGAGGGAACGAACTCGCTTGAGAATTTTCTTCATTCCCTTGAAGGAAGAAAATGATTCTTTAAAAAACCGGGTGCGTTCTTACTTCTTTTACAAAATGAACAACGAGGATTCAATCCGAATCACCGAAGAATGAAATTAGATACGATTGGAAAAGAACTTTGAGATAAAATAAGCGTTTCGAGACGAAGACGTTTTCTCCTTCTATCGTCTTTTTCTTTCTTCGAGATAAGAATGCCAGAAGAGCATCGTCGCGATCGAACGATATGGTTTCCATTTCTCACCGAGTTTTCGGATTCTTTCCTGAGGAGTTTGAGGAGGAAGTCGTTTTACCTTTTTTAGAGATTGAAGTAAGGCGAGGTCCCCGATCGGAAAAATGTCGGTCCGGTGGAGGGCCATCAAAAGATATACGTCCACGGTCCAATTTCCGATTCCTTTGATCGCTGTGAGTCGAGTCCGTATCGTTTCCTCGGGAAGATCCTTCAATTGAGAGATCACGATTTGTTTTTCGAGAACCGCTTTTGCGAGTTCTTTCGCATAAGCCGTCTTTTGCCGGCTGAAATAACATTCCCGAAGTTCCAAGTCGCTTAATAAAACGATTTTCTTCGCGGTCACGATCCCGATTTTTTTCTTAAGCTTATCCAGAGCGGCTTTCGCGGAGGCGAGCGAAACCTGCTGTTCCAATACGATATGAATCAAAGTTTCAAAATTCGGTTTTCGGCTCCAAAAAGGAGGATATCCGTATTTTAAATAAATGGAATATAGATCGGAATCGATCTCAAAGAGGCGATCGCAGATCTTATAAAATTCTTCTTCGTCAAAAGTGCGGATCATAGAATAAAACCGTAGAATGAAAAATCGATTTTCTTAATACAAAATTTGGAAAGAGTCTCCAGCGTTAGGAACTCTTTCACGGATAAACGATCCTAAGAATTAAGAATATCCTTTATTTTTCGTTGACTCTGTGCTTACTATTTGTTTAGTGTTCTTTTATGAATGCTAGACGTCCCGCCGCTTTAGGTTTTATCTTCGTAACCGTCCTCATCGATGTCATCGGATTTGGAATTATCATCCCCGTCCTCCCGAAATTGATTCAAGAATTGACCCAGGGCACTTTGAGCGAGGCCGCTTTGACCGGTGGAGGGCTTATGTTTGCCTATTCTCTCGTTCAATTCGTAAGCGCCCCTTTTGTGGGTAGCCTGAGTGATCGTTTTGGGAGAAGACCCATTCTTCTTGCCTCCTTATTCGGTTTTACTCTGGATTATTTATTTTTAGCCTTTGCTCCTTCCATCTTCTGGTTGTTTGTCGGACGCGTCATTGCGGGTATCATGGGAGCAAGTTTTACGACCGGATACGCATACATTGCGGATATCAGCCCCCCGGAAAAGCGAGCGGCGAATTTTGGAATCTTAGGAGCGGCCTTTGGACTCGGTTTTATCATCGGTCCCGTTCTCGGAGGTCTTTTGGGGCAGTATGGATCTCGGGCACCGTTTTTGGCCGCGGCGGGTCTGACTCTCGTCAATTGGCTTTTCGGTTTTTTTATTCTACCGGAATCCTTGTCGAAGGAAAACCGAAGAAAGTTTGAATGGGAAAAAGCGAATCCGATCGGCTCTTTGATCAACCTCAAACGGTATCCGATGATCTTAGGATTGGTAGTTGCGTTTTTCCTAATCAACACAGCCGCTCACGCGGTTCAGGGAACTTGGAACTATTATACGATGGAGAAGTTTCATTGGGACGAAGAGATGGTCGGATATTCTCTCGGTGTGGTCGGTTTCGTTTACGCGATCACTTTGGGAGTTCTGATTCGTTTGATTCTTCCGATCCTCGGTCAAAATCGAAGCATCTATTTAGGCTTGGCTTTGAGCGCTCTCGGTTTCGCATTATTCGCGCTTGCCACTCAAAGTTGGATGATGTTCGTCTTTCTGATTCCCTATTGTTTTGGAGGAATCGCGATGCCTCCTTTGCAGGGAATCATGTCTTCTCAGGTTCCCGAAAACGAGCAAGGAGAATTACAAGGAGCTCTTACGAGTTTGACGAGTGTCACCGCGATCATCGGTCCACTTTTGATGACCGGGTTGTTTGCATATTTTACGGGAAAGAATGCCCCCTTTTATTCGCCCGAGGCTCCTCTTTGGATGGGAGTTGTCTTAACATTGCTGAGTCTTTGGATCGCAGTAGGATCCCTGAGAAAACATCATTCTTAATTTTGAATGTTTGGAATGAAATTCGTTTCGGAGAAGGAATATGAGGAAATTAAGAACCTGGAATATACGAAACGTAAAATGGATTGTCTGTTCCTTTTTCTTGCCGACTTTGTTTCTTTTTTCCGGTTGTTATACGTTTCCTAGGGAAAAACCGTCGGTGATTCCTCCGAATCAGAAAATTCTTTTGGGATATATCAATCAAGACGGGCAAGTCTTTTCTTCCAAGATCGGAGTGAGAACAAAATACAAGGAAGCGGAGGAAAAACTCAAACAATTTGAGGAGAAGGTCCACAAACCTCTTCTGGAACGTTTCGATAAGCGGATCGAAGAGATCAAAAAACACGGATTGGAGCTGGAAAAAAACAGCGCCTCGATCAAAAGGCAATTGGTCGCCGCGGTTTTGATCGCTCTTATCGTTCCGATTCCGGGAGCCGTGGAGACGGTTTTGACAGTGGGTTTGATTACGATCGCGTATCGGAAGATTCGAGAGAAGGAGGAAGACAAGATCGCGAAGGCGGCCGTGGAAGAACTGATTCAAAACTGCGAAACCGCGAAAGAGAACCTATCCTCGTTTCGTAAAAATAAACTCTTGGATTTCGTGAATAACTGGAGAAAAGAATTTAGAAAAGAAGAAAATCATGTCGTGAGTCATTCCGATTCGAAGGATATTAGAATCTATGATCTCGTAAACGAGAAGTTTCAGAAAGACGCGGATTGGTTGAAGTCCCAGGCAGAAACGGAATTGGCACACGCGAATCTTTATTGTTCTCAAGAAATCAATTTCGCAAAAGCGGAAGGAAAGAGATAGTTTTTCTTTTAGAAGGGAAAAAGTAGGAACTCCCTCTTTTTGCCAGTTCGTTTTAGTTTCGAAAGATTGTGGGAACTCCCCAAGTTTTCCTTTTTTTAGAAGGCCCGCGGAAGGGATCGGAGCGGAAATCCGGCGATGCGCCGTCGTTTCCTCGGTTTCTTTTTCCTTGGCTGTTTTTTTTCGATGGCGCTTCGCTGATTGAAGCGTAGAGCCCGGTTCCTTCCGCTTTTCGGTTCCATTTCTTTTTTCGTTTTTTATTTCCGGAAGGAAGCCGCCCGGAATTCCGAATTTTGAGGATCCTTCGTTTTGTTGCTTCGTATTTCGAGTTCGAAATTCCGACCACTTTTCTCTTAATTCGTCTTTACCAAATTTCTTTCGGAGAAGAGTCTAAACCCTAACTCTATGAAAATCATCTCTTCCATTCTCAAAGATCTCGGCGACAATTTCCGGGTTCGAAGAATTCTTCCTTCCTTTGAGGCACGTCATGTCGGTCCTTTTGTTTTTGTGGATCATATGGGTCCTGTTCCAATTCTTTCCGGGAAGGAACTTGTGGTTCGCGCTCATCCTCATATCGGTCTTGCGACGATCACGTATCTCTATGATGGGGTTATTTTGCATCGGGACAGCATCGGAACCGAAATGCCGATTCGTCCTTTCGAAATCAATTGGATGACGGCCGGTTCCGGAATCGTTCACAGCGAACGTTCTCAGTTAGATCCGAACTTTTCCTTTTTGGAAGGAATTCAAACTTGGGTTGCACTTCCGAAAGAATCCGAAGAAGTCGATCCGGAATTCTTTCATCTCGACCGTGGACAAATTCCTGTTCTTTCCGGGGATCTCTGGGAGTTCCGTCTTGCCGCGGGAGAATTTTTGGGAGAACGTTCTCCGGTGAAAGTTTATTCTCCTCTTTTCTATGGAGACTTGGAAGCAAAGTCCGGAGCCAAAGTGGAATGGAAGGTTCCTCCCGATCAAGAATCGGCCCTCTACGTTGCGAGAGGAAGTTTGGACGTTCAAGGGAATCGGGTCGAGGTAGGTCAGATGGCGGTCTTTGATCTTGGAGAAACGATTTCTTTTTCTTCTAAAGAGGGGGTTCGCGCGATTCTCCTGGGAGGAGTTCCTCTTCCGGAAAGGCGCCATCTTTGGTGGAACTTTGTTTCCACTTCTCAAGAAAGAATCGAAAAGGCCAAACTCGATTGGAAGGAAGAACGTTTTCCCGTTGTTCCCGGTGAAGTAGAACGAATTCCTCTTCCTCCTGGTTGAGTGTGAGTTCCCACGGCGCCGTTATCGGTGATTTGTTTTGCTCAATCAATGAGTGTGGGAACTCTCACAAGGAAAGAAAAAGATCGTCCAAATGTAGGAACTCACACTATTTTATGAATTTCAAGAATCGGTCTTGATTTGTAACACCAAAGAGTGTGGGAACTCTCACGTGGACGGAAAAGAATCGTCCTAAAGTAGGAACTCACACTTCTCACACAAAAAAATGCCACTCACCAGAAAGATTTTTTCGGTTCCCAAAAAAAATGGAAAGATGGTGAGAACTCCATTCTTCCAGAGGACATCGTGTTTCGATTGAATTCATTCTGACTCGAATGGGAATGAAACAAAACCCGACGGGATCAAAAAAAATCCGTTTCATCGAATCCAAACGAACTCAAATCGAAACAAAGAGAAAAATCAATAAATAAGAATATTATATTTTTCGAATGCTTATCGGAATCCCGGTAAAAGCCGCGTTTCCCGAAAGTTCGTCCAGAGATTCTTCGTCCGTAAGGTCGTTGATGCTCACTCCCGCGAATTGTTTCGCGACACTCAGACGGACACCGTTCTTCGAGTGACCGAAACCGTGCGGAATACTGACCACTCCAGGCATGATTTCCTCCGTGATCTCGGTCGGGATGAGAATTTTTCCCACCCTGGATTCCACCTGGACTTCTTCCTCTTCGGAGATTCCTAAGGTTTTTGCGTCATTCGGATGAATCAGAAGAGTACAACGATTCTTACCCGTCATGAGTTTGGGCATATTGTGCATCCAGGAATTGTTGTTCCGAAGATGTCTTCTTCCTATGAGGAGAAAGTTCGAATCCTTTTTCGGTTCGGACCACTCTTCGAATTTTTTCTTCAGTCTCGGAAGATCGTCTAACACAGGTTTGGGGAGAAGATGAATCTTTTTATCTTCCGTGAGAAGTCTTTCGGGAAAACAACTCATCAGAGGACCGAGATCGATTCCATGAGGATTGTCCTTTAACAATTGAATGTTGAGCATTCGATTGTGTTTTCCCTTTTCTCCGTAAGGTCCGGTTCGAAGTGCGAAATCAATGATCGAAGAAGGTCCGAGTTTGGTTGTGATGATCTGATCCGGAACGGGTTTTCCGGCTCTTAACAATTCGAGTCTTTTGGTGAGATCGGTAAAGATTTCCCAGTCGTGGAGCATCCCCGGTTCCGGATCAAAGATCGGTTGTGCATACTTCGTCGTATTCCGAACCGCAAAGACGTTGAAGATCATATCGTAGTGATCGTGTTCCAAGGTCGAAGTCGGAGGGAGAATGTAGTTCGCGTGTTGTGTGGTTTCGTTGATATAAAAATCGACGGAGACCATAAATTCTAAATTCTCTAAACCTTTTTCGAGTTTGGAACCGTTCGGAGTAGAAAGAACCGGATTCCCCGCAGAGGTTACAAAGGCTTTGATCTGTCCTTCGCCCGGAGTGAGAATTTCCTCGGAGAGAGCCGCGACCGGAAGTTCATCGCTGAACTCGGGAAGTTTTCTCACACGGGTCTGAAACGTATTGAAGGTTCCGGGAGAACTCTTGAGAGCGCCTTTGGGATCGATCGGATCCACCGCAGGAAGGGTGAACATAGCTCCTCCCTTCTTATCCAAATTTCCGGTGAGAATGTTTACAAGATTGATAAGCCACTGAGAGAGGGCGCCGAAGGCTTGCGTGGAAACTCCGATTCTCCCGTAACAGACCGCGTTCTCGGAAGAAGAAAATTCCAGAGCGATTCTTTCGATCGTAGAAGCGGGGACGCCTGTTACCTTTTCCACTTTGGAGGGAGAATATTCGGATGCAAGATTTTGAATGAAGGAAAGATCCTTGGAATCAAAGAGGGAAGAGGGTTTCACCAGATTCTTCTCAAAGAAAACATGCAAAATTGCTAATAGAAAGAACGCGTCCGCGCCGGGCCGAATAAAGACGTGTTCGTCCGCGTGGGTCGCCGTTTCCGTTTTTCTCGGATCGACGACGATAAACTTACCTCCTCTTTCTTGGAGTTCCTTCAATCTCTTCTTTACGTCGGGGACCGTCATAAGACTTCCGTTGGAAGCGAAAGGATTTCCTCCTAAGATGAGAAAGTATTTCGTATGATCGATGTCCGGAATCGGGATGAGGAGTTGATGACCGAACATGAGATAAGAAAGAAGCTGATGAGGAAGTTGATCCACAGAAGTCGCGGAATAATGATTCTTCGTTTTGAGGCGATTGGAGAATCTCTGACCGAAGAGCATCGAGCCATAGTTGTGGACGTTCGGATTTCCGTTGTAAACTGCGACGGAATCGTTCCCGTATTTGTTTTGAATTTCAAAAAGGGCCTTGGCCGTTTCGGACAAAGCTTCCACCCAAGAAACTTGCACCCAACCTTCGGGAGTTCGTTTAACAGGAAATTTAAGGCGATCCGGATCTTCGTAGAGATTTTTGAGTTCGGGGCCTTTTGCGCAGAGATGACCTCGACTGAAAGGATCGTCCTTATCGCCGCGGATGGCGGAAATTTTACCGTCTTCGACTTCGATACGAAGGCCGCACATGGCTTCACAGAGAGTGCAAGAACGAAAGTGGGTTTGTTGGCTCATGGATGAATTTCCTCTCAAAAGACCGGTCGATGGAATCCGAGATTTGAAAATCAGCAAGGATTTTATCCGAATTCTTCGAGGAGAGAAAGAAATAAAATCTGGCCGCATCCGCCAAACACGGAGAAAACGAAAGGGCGTTGGAAAGAGGGCGGACCGGGCCGAGTCCGGCCTCGCGGATTCCCGCTCGGTCTGGTAGGAGAGCGCTCTAAAAAAATGGGGCGCCCGTTTTTTTACCAGACCAAGGCCTCCCTGTCCCTTGCGGATCGTAAAAGGAAAACATTTCGCTGATTCGGAAAAGAAGTCGGAATTACGGAGAAAGCCGGAGAAGAAACTCTACGAAAAAAAAGAAAGCGTTTCAAAAAACTTAAAAAGTAGGAACTCACACAAAAATCTAAAATAGCTCCGTTTTTTCCTGATTCTAAAAACGCGGCTCCTAAGCTGTTTCCAAGTGGAAGGCGTTCTTAAAAGGGGAATAAGTAGGAACTCACACGAAGATCTAAAGTTACTCTTTGTTTTCCCGATTTTTAAAAACGCGGGAACTCCCTAACGGACTCCAAATGAGATGGCCTTTTTAAAAATCTCAAAAAGTAGGAACTCACACTTTTCCAAAAAGCTTCCCAAGGAGGGAAGGAGAGAAATTCTTTCCAAATATGTCCGAGGAATTCGATCCGATTCTCAAACTACAAAAAGAATTTGCGGAAGCCTTCTACTCGGAATTCAAAGAATTCTTCGGAGAAGAAAAGGAACACGGCTACGAGCTCTATTCTCTGAGCGGAGGCGAATTTGGTCCCAAGGGAAGTTGGGCCACGTTTACGATTCGAAATCCTTTTGCGTCTCGTTCTCTTGTCTTTCGCTATGATCCGGAAAATCACAAAGTGTATGCGATGCTCAAGATCCAAGTAATTCCCGGAGAAGAAGACTGGGATCTGGATTCCCTCTTTCGAAGAAAAGCTTATCCCGTTCCGGAGTTCAAGGATTCTCTCATGAATGCAGGAGAATGGATCTTTCATTCGATCGCGAGACATTATCTCGGCGCGATCTTTCAATTTTGCCCGAGAATTTTAGAACCGGACTTTCTTCCGAATTCCTGAAACGTATATTCTCATTTTAGAATGTAGGATCTCGCACTTTTTCGAAGGGAGTCGTTCTTCTCTGTGATTCTTCCGAAAGTAGGAACTCCTCCGATTTTCCACGGAACCTTTTCCTCTTTGCGGGAACTCCCGCAAATCAACCTAGATCGATAAAATCTTGGAGGAACTCTTACGATTTCCGCGCGAAGGATACGGAGGGCTTGGTCTGAAGGACCGGAGCGAAGCGGAGCCCGGAGTAGCCTGACCCGAAGCTTCTCTGATTGATTTTTTGAATTTCGGTTCCTTTTTCTGAGGGGCGCGCCCAAGCGGGTCCTATTTCTAGGAATCGGATTTTCCTTTCGGAGATTTCTTTTCTCCAACGAATAGAGGAACTTCTAGCGTTTTTCCTATCTTCTTTGCTTTTTTTGAAATCACCGGTGTGGGAACTCCCGCAATTCCAAAAACTTCCCTCGCGCGCGGTTCCTGTGCCCAGGAAAACCGGAACTTTCGTTTCGAACTGATTAAAAAATTCTTCCTTTAAAAAATTGACAAAAAACCGGGTTTACACCAGGAGGCTTCCGAAATTTTTGGTCTTAGAATGGAAATCCGCAATATCGCTATTATCGCCCACGTCGACCATGGGAAAACCACCCTTTTGGACGGAATCCTCCGTCAGACCGGAGCAGTCACTGCCAAAGAAGACACAGATCGGATCATGGACTCCAATGACCTCGAAAAGGAAAAAGGAATCACGATCAAAGCAAAGAACACTGCTGTCGTTTATAAGGGAACCAGAATCAACGTAGTAGACACCCCAGGCCACGCGGATTTCGGCGGGGAAGTGGAACGCGTTCTTTCCACAGCGGATTCTTGTCTTCTTCTCGTGGATGCCTTTGACGGACCGATGCCTCAGACGCGTTTTGTTCTCGGAAAATCCCTTCAACTCGGACACAAACCCATTCTCGTCATCAATAAGATCGATCGTCCCGGAGCAAGACCGGAAGCCGTTGTGGACATGGTTTTTGACCTTTTCTCCGACTTAGGCGCGACCGATGAGCAGTTGGATTTTCCGATTGTCTACGCTTCTGCAAAACAAGGCTGGGCGGTGAACAACCTCAGCGAATCTCCGGGCACGAATCTGGACCCACTTTTGGATACGGTCCTGAGCCACGTCCCTCCGGTCCAAGCGGACAACGAAGCTCCTCTTCAATTCCAAGTGACTTCTCTGGATTACAACGACTACGTAGGAAGAATCGCAGTCGGAAAGATCTACGCCGGAAAGATGGCGCTCGGGATGAACGTGATTCAATTGGCCGCAAAAAAATCGGACACTGCGGCGCCTGCAGACACGACTCTCTTTCGTATTACAAAATTATACAACTTCGAAGGACTGAGAAGAAACGAAGTGAACACCGCAGAAGCGGGTGATATCATCGCGATCGCGGGACTTCCCGACGTCTTTATCGGAGATACGATTTGTGAGCCTGGAAAACCGGCTCCAAGACCGGCGATCGAAGTCGAAGAGCCGACCGTTTCGATGTATTTTATGGTAAACAATTCTCCTTTTGCAGGAAAGGAAGGAAAGTTCGTAACCACTCGGAATATCCGGGAACGTCTGGATCGCGAATTGGAAACCAACGTAGCGATGAGATTGGAAGAAACCGAAGACAAGGATCGTTTTAAGGTTCTTGGACGCGGAGAACTTCATCTATCCGTCTTGATCGAAACCATGAGAAGGGAAGGATTCGAGATCCAAGTATCCCGTCCGGAAGTAATCTTAAAGTCCAACGAACAAGGTCAGAAATTAGAACCTTACGAGTATTTGGTGATGGACATCCCGGATCAGTTTACCGGCCAAATTATCTCCGAGCTCAACCGTAGAAAAGGGGAGCTTCAATTGATGGACGCGCATCCCTCCGGAATGACTCGCGTAGAATTCGTAATTCCGACTCGAGGAATCATCGGTTTTAGAGGATACTTTATTTCTGAAACCCGTGGAGAAGGTGTAATGTCGTCTCGCTTCCTACGTTTTGACGTATACAAAGGAGAAATTCCGGGTCGTAAGAATGGTGCTCTTATTTCGATGGATTCTGGAGAATCGACCGCATACGCTCTCTGGAAGATTCAAGAACGGGGAGAATTGGTGATCGGCCCGAATACGGCGGTCTATCCCGGAATGATCATCGGTATTCACTCTCGCGAGAACGATCTTGAAGTGAATCCCGTAAAAGAGAAAAAGCTGAGTAACGTTCGTTCCTCCGGAGCCGATGAAGCAATTCGTCTGATTCCTCCGAGAAAGTTTTCTCTTGAACAGAACATCGAATTCTTAGACGACGATGAACTTCTCGAAGTAACCCCGCAGAGTTTACGTCTTCGTAAGAAGTATCTCGACGCAAACATGCGTAAACGGAACAAATAAAAACCGAACGGTCGTGGATCGAAATAAGATCCGCGGCCTTCCGCTTTTCCAACCTTTCCTTTTTTTTCCCGAACGTTTACCTTACCTCTTACTCATTCTTCTTCCTTCCTTTTTTTTAAAGAATCGAGAGCTCTTCTCTTTATCTAACAAGGATTAGGCGAAAAAGATTTTTAAACGTATTTCATTTCTACATCTTTCGCCTGCGCGGCATTCGAAAGTTTGCCATTCATTCGAGCATTCAATTTTCTGAATACAATTTTCGAAGTGTAAAAACTTTCATATTATCATTCGAATGTAATTCGCTTTTTCTTCAAAATAAAAGAACGAATAAAATAAAAAAATATTTCGGTAAAGGATACCATATGCCCGGAATGATTTCGAATTGCTTATTTTTTAAGCGGAAATAAATTTCCAAAGAGATCCTTTTTTTAAAAAAAATGGCATCGGTGAATGTTAGATACCGTATATAATGGAAAGAACGAAGAAGAACCAGTGTCTAAGCACTAAGTTGGTTCATTGTAATTTGAATTTGACAGGAGAAGAATTGATAAAAGTTCTGATAATGAAATTGGAGAAAGCATGAAAGCTTTTATTAAAGACATTTGGTTTCATAGAGAATCGGAGATTCGATCTCTCAATGGACTTCGGGCTTTCGCAATTATCTTGGTGATTTTAAATCACTATGCGCTCGTTTGGGAAGAATTGGGGACGTTTCATTCCGAATCTTTCTTTTGGTCTGGAGTGGATTTGTCTTTTGTTTTGAGCGGTTTTCTCATTTCTCTGGGGCTATGGAACGATTGGACGCGAAACGGAAAGATTAATTTTAAATCGTTCTTTCTCAAAAGAACTCTTCGTATCTTTCCCGCCTATTTTATCTTTCTCTTGATCAGTCTTGCTTTTTTGTGTATTGCTTTGAAAGTTGCTCAGAAGTCAGAGATGATTCAACAATCAAATCGATTGAGCTTATCTTTGATGAATTCTTGGGGGGATTTTGTTTTCCTAGGAAACTATTTCCAAGGATTCAATATACATACTTGGTCCTTGTCGATGGAAGAGCAGTTTTATCTGGTTTTTCCGTTTCTCTGCGCTTGGCTTCTGTTTAAAAGAGATCCAAAAGTAAGACAATGCCTTTTGTGGATTCTTCTTTTGGTGCCGACATTGACTCGTTTTTGGATTTATTCGAAGACCGTCTATCCTTCCTCCCCGGAATACTTTCAGGAAATCTACTTTCCGTTTCACACTCGATTTGATTCGATCGTGATCGGAGTAATCGCGATGGACATTTATATGAATCATAAGTCCATCGTGGAAATTTTAAAACAAAACGATCTCGTCTATTATTTTAGTTTATTCTTCTTCTTTTCCCTTTTAGCAACCGCCCATTGGATTCACGAGGAAGTGAATACGATTCTGAATCATACGATCAAATATAATTTTCTGAATATAGGTTTTGCCGGTATTTTGATGCTTTCCGTCGTTCGGTTCGAAGGATTTTTGCATCGCTTTTTGAGTTTGCGATTGTTCGTTCCCATATCCAGATTGAGTTATACGATCTACCTCTGGCATTTGGTTTTGATCGGCGTTGCCATTTCGGTTCTCGGAATTAAATCGGAGCCGGAATCAATGTTGGTATTCCTTTCTCAGTTTGCGATTGTCTTTCTTTTGATTCTCTTATTTGCGGTTCCACTCTATATTTTGATCGAGTATCCGTTTCAAAGACTTCGTTCTAAAATGATCGCCAAGTAAGAGAAACAGAATCGCAGAGAACCGTTTCTAAAAGACATTTGATCATCTTTCGTTCTTTAACTTTTCGATCTCTCTGATCAATTCTTCTTTGCTTACGTTCGGATCTGATTTTAATTTTCGAATCAATTCATCCGCCGTGGCTCTTTTGTTGATCGCTTTATAATCCACATTCCCTTCCAAAAGGACCGGATCTCCGATGACGACGGAAAGATTCTTTTTAGAGACGGGTTCTAAGGTCGCAGATTGTTGAAAAACTTCTATGACCTTACATGGGACTTTTTCATTTCCGACAAGAAAGGTCATTCCGGGTCTGATAAAATCGGTCTTGGAAAAGACGGCCACGATTCTATCCTCCACGTTCTCTCCGCCCCTATAGAAGACGACTCCGGAAATTTCATTGTCCAAGGTTAGTTTCTTCTGGTTTACCGTCGTCGTGATTCTTCCCAAAAAGGCGTTTCCGATCTTTCGATAGATTGACTTGGAAAATTTCAACTCCCTTCCGTCCGGCGACATTTCTCCCAAAAGATTTCCGCTCGAAGTAACGTTCCCGACTTCCCTAACTTTTGCCGGCGCTCCCATTTCGTTGAGCTTCCATTTTTTCGGATCCGATTCTCGTGCGCCCATATGGAGAACGTGATATTCTTGATATAAGGATTCCTGAAGCAGGATTTCGTTTTGACTCGTCAAGACTCCACCGGATCGAATTCTCCATTCTTCCCTATTGTCGCTTGCGACAAAAGAAAGACGAACGATCGTTTTCCTTTCAAATGCAAGCTCCCCGTTTGATTTTGGAAAGATGCTTAGAACTTCGATCTTGAGCTTTCCATCCTTGTCCCATTCACTTGTTTCCGAGGAAAGATAGAGCCCGCTTAGATTCGGATCGGGAGGGGTAGGTTTCCCTTTTAGGTTGCCGACACAACCGATAAACGAAAAAGTATATAATAAAATAAGAATATGGATGTACGTGAATTTCATAGATGTTCCGAAACTTAGCATGAACTTATCTTTTTGAGGGTAAAGTATCTTTTTGTTTTTCTTTGGATTTTATTTTCGATGACCTTGATTTTGTTTTCGCAACTTTTTTCCTAGGAGTTGGTTCCGATTTTTTTCCGGCGTTCCTATATTTCTTTTTGAGAGTTTCCGGAAATTTTTCGATCGCATAACGTAGCATTGTTCTCGGCATAATCGAGGCATAACGATCCAAAAAATCGATTTCCGCTTTTTTGTCCCGATTTCCGACTTCCCGAAGCATCCAGCCGACGGCTTTGTGAATGAGATCCTCTTTGTCTTTCAGGAGTATCTGCGCGATTTTTAGAATCTCTTTGAAATCGTTTCTTCGGATAAAAGCGTATGTGGAAAGAATCGAAACTCTTCTTTCCCATAGATTTTTCGATTCCACAAGTTGATACAAAAGAGAGCGGTTTTTGTCGATCAGATATTCACCGATCAAGATTCTCGCGCTCAAATCGACCAAATCCCAGTTGTTTACATACTTTAGATTCTTTACATAAAATTGATGAAGTTGTTTTCGTTCCTTTTCTTCGGCTTTTTCAAATTGATCGCAAAGGATAAAGAGAGAGGTCAATCTTTCCTCGTGTATCGGAGAACGTAACAGAATTTCGATTTCCTTTAACGGAAGACCTTCGTATCGTTTGGCGATTTTTCTCTGAATGGGAACGGTGATTCCGAGAAAGATATCTCCTTCGGCGTAATCACCCGGTCCCGTTTTAAAATAGCCGGAAAGAAAATCGGCTTTGACCGGATCGCCTAATTCTTGCAATGCCCTCTGAACACTTTCCGCTTTTGGAATCACCGGTAAATCTTTCATCCGTCTTTGGTAATCGAGAAGATCTTGATTTCAATTCTATTTTTAAAGAAAGAATGAGTTTCCTCGTCTGTGAATTCGCTCTTTTTTTTGATCTCAAAAAATCAGGAAACGATTGACTTCGTATTAACAAAAGGATGGAATTCAGTCCGATTTTGGAAACCATTGGAAAGGAGAATCTATGTTCATCGGACATTATAGCGTTGCCTTCGTATTAAAAAAAACGGTTCCGAAGACGCCTTTCTGGTCCCTTCTCGTCGGGGTTCAGTTCGTCGATTTCTTATTTATGATTTTCATAATGCTCGGAATCGAACATATGAGATTGGTTCCGGGTTTTACGGCGAGCAATCCATTCGATCTTTATTATATGCCGTTTACGCACAGTTTGGTCGCCGGGATCGTCTGGTCTTTGCTTGTGTTTATCGGATTCTATTTTTATAAAAAATCAGAGGATACTACTTACCAATGGAGGATCGCACTTTCGGGCGCATTCTCCGTTCTTTCTCATTACATTTTGGATTTACCCGTTCATACTCCCGATCTTCCCGTCTTCACGGATTCCGGAACCAAGTTGGGCTTCGGTCTTTGGAACAATTTATGGCTTACGGTGGGAATCGAAGCGTCTCTAACCGTCGTATCGTTCGCTTATTATTTTCGCGGAAGCAAAAGTGGAGAAGGTTTTTTGGGAAGATGGGGAATGTTGGTTCTTGCAGGTTTCTTTTTAGTTCTTATCTTGATCAATCCGTTCGCTCCGATACCGGGTAATATCTACGTCTTTGCGACACAAGCGTTGGTTCTTTATACTTTGATCGCATATTGCGGGCACCAAATGGACGCGAAACGGATCTATGAAAGCGAGTAAATCCGAAATCGGAAAGTTCCTACGTTCCCATTCCTAAAATAATCATTGTGCTTTTGGGCTTGGCTTTCGTCGGAAACAAGAAGGTCAAAAGAATTTTTTTTGTGCGACTTTGTTCCTTAGAGAACAAGGAACGGGCTTGGAACGGGATTCCTTACAAGAAGAAAGGCTTGTCAGAAACGATCTAAATTTCAGAGTTAAGAAAGTATGGCAAATCGGGAAGAAAAGGAAAAAGAAACGAAGACCAAAAGACGACCTCTTCATAATATTTATGGAAAGGAAATTCTTAAAAAACGTCTTGAGTCCGAAAATTTTCCGAGAACCACTCTTTCTTTTTATCGTTATGTCATTTTAGAAACCGTAGAATCACTGAGAGATCAACTCTACTTAGAATGGGAATCGCTCGGCGTTTTGGGTCGTATTTATATCGCCAGAGAAGGAATCAACGCGCAACTTTCCGTTCCTTCCCACAATTTTGAAAAGTTTCGGGAGAATTTGGATTCGAGAGAAGAATTCAAAAATATGCCGTTTAAAATTGCCGTCGAAGACGATCGAGAATCATTCTTAAAATTGGATCTGAAGATCAGAAAAAAAATCGTTGCGGACGGTCTAAACGATGACGCTTTCGATGTGACTAACGTGGGAACTCATCTTTCCGCTGAGGAATTCAATCGTCATCTGGAATCTGAAAAAACGATCGTAGTCGACGTCAGAAATCATTACGAGAGTGAAATCGGTCATTTCGAAAGAGCCCTCTTGCCTCAGTCCGATACGTTTCGAGAAGAACTTCAGATGCTTCTTGAATTGCTACACGGGAAAGAAGATGAGAAAATTCTTATGTATTGCACGGGAGGAATCCGGTGCGAAAAGGCGAGTGCTTGGTTAAAACATCACGGCTATAAGGACGTGAATCAATTGCACGGCGGGATCATCTCGTATGCCCATGAAGTCGCTGAAAAAGGATTGGAGTCCAAATTCAAAGGAAAAAATTTCGTCTTCGATGGGCGTTTACAGGAAAAGATCGGTACCGAAATCATTTCGACCTGTCATCAGTGTGGGCAAAAAAGCGATCGTCACGTCAACTGCGCAAATCCCGGGTGCCATATTCTTTTTATACAGTGCGAGCATTGCTCAGAAAAATTCGAAGGTTGTTGTACGGAAGAATGTAAAACGATTTTACATTTGCCTAAAGAAAAACAAAAAGAAATCCGGAAAGGAAAGCTGAACGACAATCGGTTTTTTACGAAATCGCGCGTCCGTCCTAAGATTTCCGAGCTCTATAAAACTCAAAATCCCTTTGAAACAGTCTAAACGTTTCGATTTTTTGTTCGTTTGGACCAAAACCACGCTAGGGTAACTCCGGCGATCGCGTGCCAGATGCCCCAGGTAGCCGCGATGATCGCCATACTACCTTGACCTTCGAAAAAAGCGAAGATCAGAACCAAACCAAGACCTGAATTCTGAATTCCCGTTTCGATGGATATACACCTTGCGTCCCTTTCATCCAGTCGCATGAGCTTCGCAAAAAAATAGCCCAGAAAAAAGCCGATCGAGTTCATTAGAAAAACGTAAAGAAATACGCGATGGATTACCTGTAAGAAGATTTCAAAGTTTGCGGCAAGTGCAACAACGAGAAACGCGACGAATATGAGTCCGGAAAGTAGCTTGAGCGGCTTTTCCGCTTTCACGGCGAACTTAGGTAAAAAACGATTCGTCAAAAGCCCGAGTCCGATCGGAATCAGTAAGATCGTTAGAATTGTTTTGAATACGTCGAAAGGATCGAGTGCGATTACTTTTAGGACATTGTGGATCGGCGGATAAAGATTCCCCCAAAAGAAGAAATTAAACGGAGTAGCAACGATCGCTAACGAAGAAGAAAACGCAGTCAGTGAAATGGAAAGGGCTGTGTTGCCTTTCGCGAGCGAGGTTATAAAATTGGATATGTTACCGCCGGGACAGGCGGCGATAAGAAGCATTCCTAACGCAACACCTGGAGGAGGACTTAATATCCAGAGCAAGAGATAGGTTGCGAGCGGAAACAAAAGAAATTGGGAAACGATTCCGGTAATGGACGCCTTCGGCTTTTTTAAAAGAAGCTTAAAATCTTCTAATTTTAGTTCCAAGGCGATTCCGAACATGATCAACCCCAGAAGTATATTCAAAAATATTAATCCATTCTCATGAAAATTGATCCGGACCGCGTCCAAATCCTGCATCGATCAATCCGCCCAAGCAACGTATATTTTTCTCGGACCGGAAAATGGATGTCTTCCGTGAGAGACGGAATAGTTATCGATCACCAGGACGTCTCCGTTTTGCCAAGAGAACAAAGAAATATTTTTCCAGAAAACTTCTTGGATTTGAACGAGTTCATCCAAAGTAATTTCTTCTTCGTTCCCGTAACTGCAATGTGTATCTAGATATTCTTTTTTTGTAGTAAGTTTTTTGATAAGAGTTAGAACTTCCAGAGCGATTCCGATAAAAAAACCACGAATCGTTTTTTGACGAGCGAAGATATACCAATATTCTTTTCTAGCGGCGTCGATATGGAAAACCTGAGAATGATTGTGCCAAGCCGCAGTTTGGAATTCGGGATGTTTACGAATCGCAAGGGTTGTGTTTATCAGACGAAGATTATCTTCGCCGTACCATTCCACCTTGAAATTTTGCTTTTTGGAAATTTTCTCCACTTCGTCCCGATTTTGTGTCTGGAACATTTCATCCCATCTTTTCGTTTTCCAGAACTGAAAACGTGAACGATTCGAAGGTCCGTTATAAACTCTGGAATACTGAATTTTTTCTTTTTCGAATTTATCACGGATCGATTGAGGAACTTCTTGTAATACCTTTCGAAGATCGGTGATCGGAGTTTCTCCGAATTTGCCGGGCGCTTCTCCACAGAAGAAAAAAAGTTTTCGAGGAGGAGAATCTAAAAAGCTCATCTCCGCGTGTTGCATGATCGGATAAGCGGGAGGAAGTTCCGTCGCCGTGAAAGCATATTTCGTAATTTGATTACGGGGGGAAGTTCCCAGATAATTATTTTTTAGATTCGGATCTACGTTTAAAATCACGTCTTCGAAATCCTGCGGTGATTCTACGTTAAAACCTCGGAATAGGATCGCGCCGTATTCCCTCAGATCATCAGTTAACGTACGTTTGTTGGACTTGATCCACTGGATCAAAGAAGACTTGTCCGCTTGATCCAACGATTTCGGTTGATAAACGACCGGAAGCGGATTCTTAGGATCTAAGAATCCTTTTTGTAAGGAAGAATCGGATTTTGCGTTCGTTTTTTTTGAAATGATCGACTTTGATTTCGGCTTGGATTGTGTTTTTCTTTTTTCCTTCGGTTTAGTAAGAGTTTTTGTAGCCATCGTAAATCACGTCCCCCGAAACGATTTCCAGATCCCACTCAAAGGATTCCTCTGGACCGGTATTTTTTAAATACGATAAAAATGTGAGTTTCTTTAAGTGCAAGGAAAATTTGCTATAGCAGAATAAAAATTTAATAAAACGAATCAAGTTGGAAACAAGCCGGAACAAGGTAAAAGCACTTAAGCAGCATATTCAAGTTTTACAAAGCGATCCAATCTTTAATTTAGACTTCTTATGAATGAATCATATCTGTTTCAAAAAGCTCAAAATATTTCCGCTTTTCAATTTATAGAATGAAATCATGTGCGTTTTATGGGAAATAAATCTGTTAAAACAGAAAATTGCTTGCAATCTTCAATTTTTCATCTTAGGTAAAATCTGGAAGAATTTGAGTCTTCCAGAAGGCGTAGGAGGCTTTATGAAAAAACGTTGGCTGAACTTTAGTTTCATTCTTCTCATTCCGTTCGCATCGGTTTTGGCTGGCCCGGACGATGTTCTCGTGACTACCGAGTGGCTTTCACAAAATCTCGAAAATCCGAAGGTTCGGATTATTGAAGTGAGCGTAGATCCCGGAGTGTATGAAAAGGGGCATATCAAGGGAGCTTTGAATTTCCGTTGGCATACGGATCTTGTTGATCAACCCAGAAGAGATATCGTCTCGGCGGAAAAATTCTCAAAACTACTTTCTCAATCCGGAATTTCAAACGATTCGACAGTGGTTCTTTATGGCGATAATAACAACTGGTTTGCGACCTGGGGAGCTCGGATCTTTTCTCTTTACGGTCATAAGGACGTTCGTATCTGAAACGGCGGTCGTAAAAAATGGGAATTGGATAAAAAACCGTTTTCGACGGAAACACCGAGCGTTGCCGGGAATCGTCTCCGGTATCACGCTGACGTCCGTAAGTCTTCTCGGTTTTTCGGCGATGGCCGGAATTGTCGGCGGAGGAGGGATCGGGGATCTTGCGATTCGTTTCGGTTATTATCGATATGAGGACGGGATCATGTTCGCAACGGTCGCCATCTTAATTCTTCTCGTACAATTGATCCAATGGTTCGGGGATACAATCCGAAAAAAAGTGGATAAAAGAGCCGGATAGAAACGGTTTCCAAAAGTTGAATGTGTTTGTATCGAGAATTTTTAGATCTCGATACAAACTTTTCCGAAATGTTTTCCTGCCTTGAGAGTTTCATACGCTTTCGGAGTTTCCTCAAAAGAATATACGTGATCGACGACGGGTTTGATTCCATTGATGCTGATCGCTCTGTTCATATCTTCGAAATTTCGTCTGCTCCCTACGATAATTCCCTGGACTCGGATTCCTTGCATCAGGATCGGAAAAAGGGATAGATTGTTGCTTTCTCCGCCAGCTAACACTCCGATGAGAGCGATGGTTCCCCAAGGTTTTGTGCTGGAGATTGATTTTTGAAGTGTTCCCGCACCTCCGACTTCGATGATGAGATCGGCGCCTTTCATATTCGTCATCTTTCGTACTTCCCGATCCCAGTTCGTTTTTTCGCTGTAGTTGATGACTTCGTCCGCGCCCAATTCTTTTACTTTTTTTAATTTATCGTCGCTGGAAGAAGTCGCTATTACCCTGGCTCCCATCATTTTAGCAAATTGTAATGCAAAAATGGAAACACCGCCCGTTCCTTGAACTACGACGGTCGCTCCGGGTTGAATGTTTCCGTGCGTAACGATCGCAGTGTAAGCGGTCAAAGCAGCGCAAGGGAGCGTCGAAGCTTCCGCAAAGGAAATGTTTTCCGGCATCGGAACTAAGCCTTGTTCGCCGAAAATTCTCAGTTCGCAGAGAGTTCCATCCAACGGACCACCTAACGTATTTCTGAGCATGTCGATATCAGGCGCTCCGTCCAACCAAGTCTGCGCAAAGTTCGCACAAACCTTTTCTCCCACTTTCCACTTCGTCACGCCCGGACCGATCTGAACGATTTCGCCGGCTCCGTCCGAGAGAGGAATCAAAGGAAGTTTTTGTTTCGGGTTGTATTTTCCGATCGCCATCAGATAGTCTCGGTAGTTGAGTGAGGCGGCTCTCATTCTTACTAAAACCTCTCCGTGCGAAGGGGTAGGATCCGGACGTTCTGCGATTTTTAGATTCTCCAGTCCGAATTGATTTTGGATTTCATACACTTTCATAATAACGATTTTCTCCCGAATCTCTAGGAATGTTTTCTGAGAATTCCCTTCCAGGAAAACTCATTTTTTACTTTTTACATCGAGTCGATCTTTCCGGATTCTTACCCTTTTCATTTCAGAAGAATCGAAGTTCAGCGGAAGAGTAAAATCGTCTAAGAAAGGGTGAATTGTCCCGAAATGGGGTTTCCTTTTTCTGATTGCTCACCCGTGTCTTTTGGAAAAGCTGGAAAGAGAAGTCATGAGTAGCATTGAAGAAGTTCAGAGAGAAATTGTTTCCGAATTTTCCGAATGTACGGATTGGCAGGAACGTTATCAACTTCTCATCGAGATGGGAGACGAACTTGGTTCTATTCCAGATTCGCTCAAAACACAAGAACGATTGGTGCCGGGTTGTCAGTCCCGCGTCTGGATCGTTTCCGAAGAAACGGAAGGAAAGGTTGTCTTTCAAGCTGACAGCGATTCAGCGATCACCCGCGGTATGATCGCTCTCCTCATTCGTGTTTTTTCGGGAAGGACAAGAGAAGAAATCAAGAACGCGTCCCTCGAATTCTTAAAAGAGATCGGATTGGACAAACATCTTTCCATGTCCCGAAGAAACGGTCTTTATTCCATGGTGAATATTCTAAGAAACAGTTGAATTTTAAATCCGATCCATATGATCTCGTCGAAAAACATCCGCACAAATTGGAAAAGACGATGCGAGAAAGAATTGAGTAGGACCTCGCGTTAAAGACACGCTGATTTAGAATGGAACGATCGATGACTTCGCTTAACAAATCCGTATCACAATCTCCGATCCATATCAAAACCTACGTTCCGAATGGATTTTTAAAATCGTATATCAGAGATTATATGGTCATCGAAAGCGATTTGGAAAGGGAAAACCGAATCCTACCGAATTCATCCTTAGTCTTGTCCTTTCGAATTCGAGGGAACGTCGATATCACGGAACAATCCAAGGAAAATCGGGTTCCTGTTTTAGGAATCGCAGGCCTAAGAAAAAATTCGCGTCTGATCCGATATTCAAGAGACTCTTCCGTGTTCTTAGTCAACTTTCAAGAAGGCAGGGCGGCCAATTTTTTTAAGATTCCGATGAACGAACTCTTTGGAATGAACGTTTCCCTCGATCGTCTTCTTCCAAAATCACTGACCTCGGAAATCGAGGAAAAACTTTCTGAGTCGAGAACGAACGAAGGAAGAATCAAGATCATCGAAGAATTTTTGCTTTCCCTCATTAAAGAATCTAAAACGGATCTTCTCGTGTTTGAGACTATTAAAAGAATTCGGAACACGAATGGGAATCTCAAAATTCGGGAGCTGATCCAAGGAATGCCGATCAGTAGAGATTCTTACGAAAAAAGATTTAGACAAACGATCGGAACTTCCCCGAAACAATTCGCAAACTTGGTAAGGATGAAATCTCTGATCGAACGTTATTCTCCCTTTCAAAAGCTCACGGATATCGGATACGAAGCCGGTTATTTTGATCAGGCACATTTTATCAAAGATTTTCGATCGTTTACGGGACTTGCTCCCAAGGATTTTTTCAGAACGCCGTCTCTTTGGTAATTTCCTGATTTTTTACAATTTTGATTTTTGATCTCGGTGTATTCTGGTTCTCGAAAGGAGAATCAGAATGCAGAAAATTTACATCGACCGATTTATCGTACCCGTATCTTCGAAGGAAGAATTCTTTCAAAGGGTCAAGATCAACCGCGAGTTTATCAAAACTCTTCCCGGATTCATTCAAGATTCCGCATATAGTAGAGAAGAAGAAGATCGGATCGTTTTCGTAACGGTCGCGGTCTGGAAGGATCAAGAATCGATCGAGAACGCAAAGAAGAGCGTCTTTTCCGAATATGAAAAGCAAGGTTTTGATATGCCTGGAATGCTGGAACGTTTGGGCATTTCTATCGAAAGGGGAGTTTTTGAGAAAGAGGTTTGAATACTATGTCCAGCCGAATTTTTCTATAAGACGGACTTAAAGTCCGTTGCAAGCCGAATTTTCAGTAGACAGCCGTTTGTTGGAACAAGTTCTTCGATCTTATTTTGATTGAATGGGACGCGGGCGCAATGGCTCACGTTTGAATTGGGTGAAATGAAAGTTAATTCGAAAATAGGAATATTTAAAAATTGGAATGTATCAGTTGGGTTTTTTAATTCGTTTTTCGGAGTTTCGCGGGAAGTTTGTTCCATACCAATTGATACGAATCGTGGATTCTTTTTTCCAATTCTTTCCGAGGTAAGGTTTTGAGAGAAGCGCACTGAACCCAGTCATATCTCGCGAGATACGGGGCGGGAATGATTCCTTTTTTCCGGGAAAGGATTTCCGTGTCTTCCGGGCTACATTTGAAAATGATCGTAAACGGTTCTTCGGTCAAAAGAACACAGAACATCTTTTTGTGAACGGTAAAGACTAAATCTTTTTCCCATTTGATTTCTTCGTTTGCAAAGGGTAGGGAGAGCGCAAACCTTCGGATCGGTTCGAATAGGGGATCAGACGCAACGATCTTGATCATCTTTTTAAATCAATTCGGGACGGTCGGAGAGTTCGTTCGGGTTTTGTTTTCCGGCCGGGAAATGTTTTTGAAGAAGTTTTGTGAATTCTTCGATGGCGTCGATTACACTTTTTAGATAATCTCCGGATCGAAATCCCGTTTCCATTTTTGAACAGATTACGTCTAACGTGGATTGTCCGATCTTTTTGTAAATTCCTCGATCGGCCAACAATTCTATCTTTTTATCGACTAACTGGATATAGATGAGAATTCCCGTGTTCTCTTCGGTGTCCCAGATTCTTCTTTCCGAAAAAAGTTCTTCGGCTCTTTGTTTTGTCTTGAGTCCGTTCAAAATTCTGAACAAAGGAAGATTTCCTTCGAGGATAACTTTGATTTCTCCGGTATGTAGTTTTTCGGAATTGGAAACGCAGGATTCTATTTTTTTTAAGTCTTCCTTACTAAAAAACTTTCTGACTCGGGGTGATTTGGATTTATCCGAGGAAAACGTGAAGGCGGAAAAAAAGGATTCTATGAGATGATTTCCGGCTCTGAGGAATTTGGATTCTTCTTTGGTTTGATTCTTAGCAGTCATAATCGTATTCCTTTCTACCAACTTCCGGAAGCTCCTCCGCCTCCGGAACTTCCACCGCCACCGCTCCAAGATCCTCCACCTGAAGAAGAGCCCCAGGAAGAACCGGAGGAACCGCCCATTCCTCCGCCGTTTGCGAGGACAAAGAACCAGAGAAGAAGCGCACCGGGGATCAGCATCCACAGTGTGATCGACCAGAACAAACCAAGAATGATAAAAATGATTCCGCTGATTCCTCCGGACAATCCGTTCCCGAATACGAATCCGAAAATCTTTCCGGCTACGACTAAGATAATAAAAGCGGTGATCAGTTTGCTCGGAAGTTCCGGCATATCACCTTCCGAATCCGATCCGCCCACACGTCCACTCGCGGCGGGAAGTTCTTCTCCGTTGATCGTAGAGATGAGCCGATCGATTCCTTCCGAAATTCCTTGATAATAGTCTCCGTTTTTGAAGTGAGGAATCATAAAATCGCTTGTGATCCGTTTGGCGATCGCGTCGGGGATCGCACCTTCCAATCCGTATCCGACTTCGATTCTTGTTTTATGATCCTGGATCGCGACGACGAGTAGAACCCCGTCGTCCACGCCTTTTCTTCCGAGTTTCCATTGTTCGAATGCTTTGACGGCGTATTCTTCTATGCTCCAGTCTTTTGTAGAACCGACTACTAAGACGGCGATTTGACTTCCCTTTCTTTTTTCAAACTGAACGAGACGTCCCGTAAGAACCGACTTTTGAGAATCGGTAAGAGTAGAGGTCGTATCCGTTATTTGCGTTTTGAGCGCGGGAATTTCCGGATCTTCCGCTCTCCATTCTTCTCTTTGAAGAATCCAGGAAGAATTTTCCGTTCTTACACTCCAACCCGCGGTCAACAAAAGAAGACCGAAAAAGAAGAAACCTTTTTTGTTCATCCGAAGTAGATTCAAAATTCTTAAAATTTAACTTCCGGTGGTTTGGAAATTTCTTTTTCGTTTTCTACCGTAAAGGAAGGTTTTGTCTGAAAGCCGAATATCTTCGCGGTTAAATTACTCGGAAATTGTCGAATGGTTACGTTGTATTTTTGTACGGCTTGTATATAACGATTTCTCGCGACCGTGATTCTGTTTTCCGTACCTTCCAATTGCGCCTGAAGATCCCGGAAATTTTCATTGGATTTGAGTTCCGGATATTTTTCCACAACGACCATCAAACGAGAAAGCGCGGACGTCATCTGAGATTGCGCCTGGGCGTACTTCTTAAAAAGGTCTGGGTTGTTGAGAGTTTTTTCATCCGCTTGGATCGAGCCGACGCCGGCGCGTGCTTTTGTGACTTCGATCAGAACTTTCTCTTCTTGAGCCGCGTATCCTTTGACCGTGTTCACAAGGTTCGGGATGAGATCCGCTCTTCTTTGATACTGGTTTAACACTTCAGCCCAAGACGCGGTTACCGCCTCGTCTTCTTCTTGGATCGCGTTGTAACCGCAGTTCGAAGAAGCCAAGGTCGTGAGGACCAGCATAGAAACCAAAAAAACGTTGGATAGAAACTTCGTTTTCAAGAAATTCTTTTCTCCTGTTGAGGTTTAATTCTCTTATACTTAGACCCGGATCGTAAACAGAATTTTCTTTCTTCAAAACGGAAAATCTTCTTCTATGTCCGTAAAGTCGTTCCCGTCCGTTTCTTCGGCTTGGTTTCCGCCCGGTTTTTTTTCGGGATTCGGTTCGGAGATACTTAAGGATAGGTAATTTCTTCCCGTCGCGGACTTTCGAATCCATCCCGCCAGTCGATACGTTTTTCCATCCAGCAATACCTTTCCCGTGTAGTCCGGTTGGGTTTCCTTTTCCTTGGTCGCGTTGCTAAAGAGACTTCCTTTTTTTTCTTTCAGTGCGTATTCTGCCATGTTTGATTCCTCCTTTTGATGTTGGCTTTTTTGTCCTTGGGTCTTTTTGAAATCCTCGGAAAGTGTGAGTTCCTACTTTTCCGAAGTGTTCGAGTTAGGCGGCTTCGGAGTTGCGAAGCGCGTCTTTCGCCAAGGCTCTTTTGCGGATTTCTTCGATCAGCTTATCTGCGAGAATGTCCGCGATCGCCTCGATTCTTTCGTCCATCCATTCTGCTTTGTTTGTTTCCATGTCGTTTGCTCCTTTATCTGAAAATCAGGATACAGGAAACCCGGGACAAAAAAGTCGAGAAGAGGGGATTTTTTTCGATTTTGAGAAGAATTCTTTTTTTTGCAGAAGAAGGAAGGATTTCTAAATTTTCGAGATAAAACCTTTGACCTTTGTCGCCGACGGAAACAATAAAGGCCGTAGTCTTTGGAATCGAACTTTATGCGGATCAAATCGGAATCTATTGAGCTGGAGCGTTATCGGGATTTTTTTCTCAGTAGCGCGGAAGGGATTTGGTGTTTTGATCTAAGCGCGCCGATTGACACACGTTTGGCGGAAGGCGAACAGGTGACTCAACTTATCTCCAATGCTCGCCTAACGCTCTGTAACGATTCAATGGCGAAAATGTACGGATACGAAACCGCTTCTGAGGTAATGGGTCTATCCCTTTCTCAGTTGATTCCTTCCGATTCTCCCGAAGATTTGGAACATTTTTTTACGTTCGTACGTTCCGGATACAGTATGAAGGACGTAGAATCCAGAGAACTGGATCGTTTTGGAAATTCGAAATACTTTCTCAACAGCGTCGTCGGAGTCGTAAAGGAAGGGAAACTTTCTCAGGTCTGGGGTTCGCAGAGGGATATCACTCCACTCAAAAAAAGCGAGGACAAACTCAAGTATTCGCTACTCCTTCAAAGCAATCTTACCGACATTTCCAAGAGTTTTATCACGGTTCCGCCGAGAGAATTGGATCAGGCGATCCGCAATTCCCTGGAAAGGGCAGGAAGAATCTGCGATGCTGATCGTTCGTATATTATAGAATACTCAAGTTCCAATAAACACCTTTCCAATACATACGAATGGTGTAAGGAAGGAATTTCTTCTCAGAAGGATTACTTTCAGAATATTCCCGTGGAGCAGATCCCGAAGGAACGATTCGAAAGAGTGAGAAAGTTCGGTTATTACGCGCTCAATTCCGTCGAAGAAATTCAAAACGAAAATCCGTTTGTAAGAAACCTTTTGCTTCCTCAGGGAATCCGTTCTCTTCTGATGATCGGACTCGTTTATGAAGGAAAAGAAATCGGATTTTTCGGTCTGGATATGACGGAAAAAGATCGAACCTGGACCGAGGAAGAGATCAATATTCTCGGATTGATCGGCGACTTGATTCTTCTCGCGTTCGATAGAAAAAACAAAGAAGGCACGTTAAACGCCTTTTACGATAGAATGCACTACGATCTCGAGTTGGGAAGATTGACCCAACGTTCTCTCGTGGATCGAACCTTTCCCAATTCAGAATTTTTCAGAATGGAAACCTACTTTCGCCCTTTTGAAAAAGTGGGCGGAGACGTCATCAGCACGATCCAGAATCAAGACGGAAGTGTTGACATTCTTTTTGCGGACGTTTCCGGTCACGGAATTTCATCCGCGATGGTTTCCGGGATGGTCGTCATTTCATTTAAGAATTCTTCCAGAATCGGTCTATCACCGGCGGAGGGTTTGATCCGAATCGTAGAAGATCTAAGGTCTTTGGTTGTGGATCATCATATCTCTGCGGTTCGAGTGAAATACATTCCGCAAACAAAAAAACTGATCTACGCGTACGCGGGTCACCCTCCCATTCTTCTTTTTCGAGACGGAAAAAAAATCGAACTCGACGGAATGAATCTTCCTCTTCTCGCCTTCGACGGAGCGAAATACTATGATCAGTCGATCGATCTTCTGCACGGCGATCGAGTCGTTTTCTTTTCGGATGGAATGTATGAGATCTTCAATTCTCAAGGAGAGATTTTAGATCTTCCCGGTCTGATTTCCATTCTCGAAGAATATCTGGACGCGGAAACGATCGAGGATTATATCGAATGGATCGTTTCGGATATTTTTGCCTATTCGGGCGGTAACTTCGGAGACGATATCGCTCTTCTCGTTATGGACATCTATTGATTCTTCTTGAAATGACCGAAATCAGATTCGACTTTCTTTAGATCCAGATCTATTTCAAAAAATAAGAATTCATTTTATCTTTTGAATATTAAAAATCTATAAAATATACGATTTCAAAAACAGGATGTTCTTGAAATTGGGAACGCATCGTTTGTTTTTTCAAAAATGGATTTATTTCAACAAGGAAGAAAGACACGTTGTTTTTCTTTGGTCCTGATTCTTTTTCTCTCTTGTGCAGATGCCGATCGGATCGACATTGATTCTTCCTCCGGGGCCGGCTTATTACTGCAAGGTGGACTCCAGATTCTTTCTTCGATACGAATCGATTCCGAAAACGGAAAAGAGATTTCTTCGTTTCGATTTTTGGGATCGGAAAATTTTTTCGCACAAGATTTTAGCGGAACCATTTCCGGAAGTCAGATCACAATCCAAGCCCCTTTTGGCGCAGTGAACCGGTTAAAGGCGAGTTTTGTGTCCACCGGGAAGTCGGTCACGATGGAAGGAATTCCGCAAGAAAGTGGAAGAACATCGAATGATTTTTCGAGTCCATTGATATATCGAATCACGGCTTTCGACGGAAGTATTCAAGATTATACGGTCTTCGTCCAGCCTCTCTTTCAGCTAACGGATGCGGAACAAACGAACTGTTACTCGGCTTGTAGTTCCAATCCGGGACAAGACGCGGATTATTCGACCGGGGTTCCGACCTCCTTTCAAACGAATGTGGCCTTTTCAAGTGATTCTTCCGAACCCGTTACCTTGGATCGTCAAACCGGATTGATTTGGAAATACTGCGCAGAAGGTTCGAACAATACGACTTGTGGAGTTCCCGACGAAAGTTTCTTTTATCCCCAAGCGCTGAGCGTTTGTTCCTCTCTCAATGCTCTCCATTCGGGAGCAGGGTATGCAGGAATTTCCACTTGGAGAATTCCCGAAATTGAGGAACTCCTGACGTTGACTCAGCATACAAATCCGATCACCGGCTTCCTTCGGCTCTCCGATTTTCCGGGCGGAGTTTCTTCGTTTTGGACCAAGACCGAGGACGCGACTGATTCCCTGAAAGTTTGGAGTTATAGTTTCGAAACCGATCAGATCGATACGAACGGAAAGAATTTCGGTTCGAGTCGGAGCGTTCGTTGTGTTTCCGGTTCTCCGATTCCGAATCGAACGTTTACGGATCTCGGCGATGGGACCGTTCGGGACAATCGCACCAATCTCGTTTGGCAAAAGTGCACGAAAGGTCAGACGTGGTCTTCGACTTCTCCGGACTGCCTTGTGGGCGCCGCCGTTCCGGAAAACTGGGGTCAAGCTTTGAACACCTGCAAGACCTTGAACCTCGCGGGAAGAATTTGGAGACTTCCGAATATCAATGAACTCCGTAGTTTGCTCGATTTTACATCGAGCGCCACGGTCCGAATCGACAATGAAAAATTCCCCCATATTCCACCTGAAAATCCAAAGTATCACTCGAGCAATTCCGTCCCTGGAGGAATCATCTTTAAGGTGCATTTCGGACTACCGGAAATTTATATAGTCGACGGTCCGACATCGGTGAGTTTTACACGTTGTGTCACAGACGGACCGTAATCCGAATCAAGAAGTCGAATTCAAGTCGGAATTCCTGGAAACGATTTTTCTGATTCTCAATTCTCTCGCACAAAGAAGGATTCGAAATTTCTAGTTTGAGAAGGTTTTGAGAAGAATACCGAAAGAGGGAATTTGAATCCAAAGAAAACGGTATTTTCAGGTAGTTTTTGTGTCATAGAACGTGACTGTTTTGCGAGGACAAGGGAATCGATTTCGATTTGGTTTGGAAAATTCTTCCTGATTATAAAAAAATAATCAATTTTTTATCATTCGATTGTTTTTTAGGTAAAAGAGCCAGTTCATGCACCTGCGATTTCGTCTTCTTCCATCTCTTTTTGTATTTCTTTTCATTCATTGCGCCCAAGCGGACAGAATCAGTTTAGATACGTCTTCGAGTGCTGGGCTTCTTTTCAATGCCGGCTTTGATTTTTTTAGAAATGCTACCGGGAAACAAATTACGACCTTTCGATTTCGGGCGATAGAAAATCATCTGCTCCAGGATTATGAAGGAACGATCGTCGGAAATCAGATCCTCATTCAGGGAGTTCCTTTCGGTGCGGTGACTCGTTTAAAAGCCAGTTTTGAATCTTCGGCGGGTGCGACCGTTTTTGTAAACGGAACGGCTCAAAAGAGCGGAGATACTTCCAACGATTTTTCCTCTCCTGTACGTTACGAGGTCGTTGCAGGAAACGGACAAAAGGACGCTTACTCGGTTTCGGTTAACGTGATCACTCCGATCACCGACGCGGGACAGACTGATTGTTTTGACGCAACAGCTTCGGTGATCGCTTGTGGGCTGGGTAGTTTACCGGGACAGGACGGGGACGTTTCCGGACTAACGTCGAACTTGGAAAGGACGACTCTCACGAGCGATTCTTCTCAACCCGTCGTAGTCGATAAAAATACCGGATTGGTTTGGAAAACTTGTAAGGAAGGAACGAACCCGATCGACTGTAGCGCGTTAGCCGCTCCTACGCTTTTTTCGTATGCCGACGCGGGTGTCGCTTGTTCCAATCTCAATGTCTCCGGTTACGCTGGTTTGAAGAATTGGAGAATTCCAGATCTTCAAGAGTTGTTCACAATCGCATCCTTTTCCAACGCGGGTCCGTACACGAATATGACCGTCTTTCCCGATGGAAATCAAACTTTTTGGTCTCGTTCAATGGCAGATCCCGCATCGTTTACTCCAAGGCGTTGGGTTTATAATTTCTCGAACGGAAACAACGAGGACGCGGCTGAGGTGGGAACGCTTCCGGTTCGTTGTGTCGCGGGAGGAAGTTTTCCGGCTCAAAACTTTACGGACCTCGGGGATGGAACGATTTTGGACAACAATACAAATCTTCTTTGGCAAAAATGTTCCGTTGGGCAATCCGGCACCTCTTGTCAAAACTCTGCGACTACTCTTTTCGATTGGCGGGACGCACTTGTTCAGTGTGATTCCTTACCGTCTACCGGCGGAAAGTGGAGGGTTCCAAACGTCAGAGAATATCTAACGATCGCAAAATACGATGTTCTTATGGGGACCAACGCGATCGATCTCAACGTATTTCCGGCAAATCTTGCCTCGGGAAGTTATTGGACCAGCAACGTAAGTCAATTGGCGGGGAATCTCGGAGTGTTTACATTCGACGTACAATATGGGAGACTTTCTCGGTCCGGCGCGACTTATACGGATTATGTAAGATGCGTAAAAAACGTTCCTTAAAAAGTCAAACTTTCCGAAGAAATATAAGAATTTTAGAATATTCTAAAATTAAAAATGAAGAATCTTGATTCTCCGGATATTTTTTTATTCCGAAGAATCCGTTGCGCTCGCGTCCTTTTCTTTAGAATTCTGTTTTTTCTTCCCGATCGATAGAACCCCGGCTAACACGAGAAAGGTGCCTGCAATTCCGGTGGAAGTAATCGCTTCTCCTAAAAAAATCCATGCAAGAAGAATGGTGGAAATCGGACCTACGGAACCGACGATCGCCGCGCGTCCGGATCCGATCATTCGAATTCCTTCCGTAATGAAGTAGGCCGGTATGACCGTCGTCAAAACTCCGAGAGCCAATCCGAGAAGATAAACCGGCCGTGATTGGACCAAGAGTGAAAGTTCTTTTGTGAGTAAAAAATGAATCACCACGATCAAACCGGAAAGAAGCATCAGATAAGACGTAAACTTAACGGATCCGATTTTCGGAATCAAGGATTCGCTTCCGACTAAATACAAGGAATAAGCCACCGCCGATGCAAAGACAAAAAGTACACCTTTGATCGCGTCCGGTCCTTCCGTTTGAATGTCGCCGAAAAAAGCGACGGCGATTCCGGAATAGGTCAGGATGATTGCGAAAATCTCGATTCCTTTGATCTTTCTTTTATATATAAAAGAACTGATCACGAGTACGATTGTAGGATAGACGAAGAGCGTCAGTCTTTCCAAACCTGCCGAGATATATTCTAGACCTATGAAATCGAAAAGACTCGCGAGATAGTATCCGAGAAACGCGAGAGCAAAAATCAAAGTCCAGTCTTTGCCGGAAAGTTTTACCGAATTCTCATTCTTTCGAGAACGAAACGCGATCCATGCGAAGAATGGAATGGCAAACAACATTCGAAGTGTCAACGCCGTGATGGAATCCACGTCGTATCGATAAACTAGTTTTACGAAGATCGCCTTTGCGGAAAAGAAAACGGCACCGGCCAATACAAGAGAGGTTCCTAAAAAGGGTTTCCATTTTGATTCGGATGCTTCCATAAATCCATCCTCAAAAAGCTTCCAAGCAATGAAAGAAAACAAATTCTAAGAATGCCAAGGATTTTTCAGAAAAATTCGACCTTCCTCGTCCACTGATGGAAAAAACGGTTCTCCTTGTTCCGCATTCTTCCTCTTCAACTCTTTGACCTTTTGAATTTGAAGATAACAATCGCTGAGAAAAAAAGAATGTCCGCATCCCAAGAGATGATAGCCTTCGTGAATCAGTGTTCCTTTTGCGCCTCCGCTGAACCAATGGGAAAGCGTTCTGGTTTGTCCCAGAATATATCCCCTTGTTCCGGTTTTTGTTTCGACCGCACCTAAAATTTGATAGCTTGGAATTCCGAAAAAGGCGAAGAACAATCCTACAAGTTCGAATGCGGTGTCGCTTAACTTTCCGCCGGCTACCGCAAGAAGTCGATCACAAGAAAGGGGAAGATCCGCAGTGAAAATCTGATCCATGATGGCGGAGCCGGTCCAACCGGGACGTTCCCATTCCTTTACGTCGTTTAATAAAATTCTGATTTTATAGAGTTTTAATTCTTCGTTCCAGATTTCGATCAGCGCTTCCAATTCCACTTCGGAAATTTTTTTGTCCTTCCAAACACAGAGTTTGAGCGTTTCCTCTTTTCCAAAATCGATTTCTTGTCGAATCCCTGTTCGGTGAAATCCGACCATGGTGCAGGAAAAAGAAAACATACAAAATAAAAATAGAATGATCGAAGTCGGTCGGGAAAGAACGGCCATATCGGTCCGTGTTTTGTGGGGCGGAATCACTTCCGCTTTTATGGTTTTTGGGGAAGAATTTCCAAGTAAAAAAGTCGACAATCGTAGAATTTTACGGCGAGAAAGAGTCAAGGTTTTCCAGTGACGGTTCAGAGCGGACTTCCAGTCCGATTTCAAGTGTTTTTTATTAGAAAATACTTTGTCGGAACAACTGACTTGGAAGAAAAAAGAATTGTCCTTTTCTTTTCGCAACTCTCTCCGGTTTTTTTCGAATCAAACAAAGTTTTGATTTTTATTCGCACCTCGTGCGGACTTTTTATTTCGAGAAAACAAACGTATCATAAAAATGGAATGGACCCTTTGTCTTCGGAGCGTAAAAAATTTTTAGACTTCGAAGACAAACGAAATCGGATTCAAACTACCACAGGATCCTTGAAAAAAATGTTAAACCTCGTCCGGGATCTTATGCATCCAAACCGAAAATAGGGCGCCGGTCGCGAACATGATCAAGCTGTAAATCGCGGAGGGAATCGCCATCGCCGCGTTATTGAGAATCGAAGTCGCGATCGCGATTCCCAGGGTCCCGTTTTGAATTCCTACCTCGATCGTTATCGAAGTTCTTTGCGCCTTCGTAACTTTCATCAAAGACGCTCCTAAAAATCCGAGGACCATCGTGGTTAAATTGAGAGCTAAGGCGGCCGGTCCGACTTGGATAAAAAACGGAACGATATTCTGTCTTTCTCTTACGATCGCGCCGGCGATGATGAGAATCAGAAAAATTCCTGAGAGAACTTTCACTAGTTTTTCGAACTTTTTGGAGAGGTCCGGTTTTTTTGCGTTGAGAATCATTCCCATGGTAACCGGCAATACGGTGACCAAAAATATTTGCAGGATCGTCTGTGGAACGTTTAATTCGATCATCTGTCCGCTTCCTAAGAAATGGTGCATGGAGACATTCAGAAGAATCGGAATCGAAACGACGGTAACACAGCTCGTGATTGCGGTTAACGTGATCGAAAGCGCGACGTCGCCTTTCGCGAGATGAGTGATCAAATTCGAAGTGGCTCCTCCCGGACAAATTGCGAGCAACATAAGACCGACGGCAAGTTCTCCGGGAAGACCGGAAAAATCCGCGATAAGCCATCCTGCGATCGGTAAGAGTAACAACTGTAAGGTGAGTCCGGTCAAGGCGGCTTTCGGAAGAATGAAGATCCGTTTGAAGTCCTCGATCGTCAGAGACATCCCCATTCCGAGCATGATGATTCCTAACGCGAGCGGAAGGAATATAGCTGTTAGCAAATTGGATTCCATAATATAAACCTATTTTTTGTTTCAAACTCTGTATTCCAACTTTCCTCTCCAGTCGATCGAATTTTTAAATCTCGAGAATTTTACATTCGTTTCGAGATATCGATTTTGTTTTTATCGAACGATTGAACGAAATCGAATAAGAATCGGGAGGAGTCGAAGATCGGGTTGATTTCGTTTTTTTTCTTCTTTCGATGACAAATAGTCCGGAGACTTCGAAGCATCTTTTCGCTGTTTGGTACGTTCCAGTTTTGTAATATCTTGACAAAACTTTTTAAGGAAATAAATTTCATGTTCTTCTTCGATGAAAGAAAAGAATGAAAAACTTAAAGATCATCTATTTTTCTCTTTTGTTCCTGTTACTTTTATTCGGAATCGTCTTCGTTCTTTCCGCGAATAAGAACGGTCAACACGCGAAGATTTGGAGCGGTTTTGTATTCGGATCGAGCGTATTCCTACTGCCCATTGCCTGGTATGTTCCGCTTTATTTCGCTAAGAAGAAGTTGATTCAAGAAAATCTAAAACTCATAGATAAGTTCAAATCCTATTCTCAATCTAAAATTCTCTCCGTGATTTTTTTGGATTCGGGATATACGATCAACGGAATATTTTATTTTATCTTCGCGGATCCTATTCATTGGATCGGTATGGGGATTTTTTTGACGGGTCTTCTTTTTCTTTTTCCGAGGGATAAGGAATTTTCCTCCTTGTATGATTCCCGGGAAACCTATCCTTGATTTGTGTCGGATCGGATTCTAAAAAAGAGGTGATGAATTTTCGATTTCAAAAAAATCTCGTGTTCCATGGAAGAAAATTCTAAAGCAAAAGAAAAAGAATCGTTCAAAAGAAAATTTCTGGTTTGGTTGATTCCCTTTCTCGTCGTCAATCTCCAAAGGCTGATCGGTTTTACTTCTCGAAGAGTCAATATCGGAGACGGAAGTTTGGAAAAACTCCGCAAAGAAAAAAAGCCCTATATCCTTTCCATCTGGCACACGAACGTTCTCTATTCTCCTTATCTCAATCGAAAAGCGGGAGCCGCGGTTTTGATATCCGAATCCAAAGACGGAGATTTTATCAACAACGTAGTACATCGTTTTGATAATTACAGCATTCGGGGGAGTTCTTCCAAGGGCGGATCCAAGGCTTTAAAAGCGCTTATCGTTCATCTCAAAAAAAATCTCCCCGCGGCGATCACCCCGGACGGTCCTCGCGGACCCGCGCTTGTTGTGCAACCGGGTTTGATCGCTTGTGGTCAAGTTTCTCAGGTTCCTATCATTCCCTTCCACTATGAATGTACTCGTCAATGGATCGCCGAAAGATCCTGGGATAAACATAGAATTCCGAAACCGTTCACCACTTTCGTCGTGTCTTACGGCGAACCGATTTTGATTCCGAGGCAATTGGACGAGAAGGGTTTTGAAGAAGCGCGCCTCATGGTCGAGAAGGCGATGTTGGAAAATCGTCAGAGATGTATCGATAAAGCCGAAGAATTAAGAAATCAATAATATTCTTATATTCTAATCATGGAATTTCCTCTTTTGTGTGTTCCTTGAGGATCCGTTTTACTTCCAAAAAAGTCGGTAGGTGATTTTGAACGGAATGTTCGGATTGAATGAGTAATTCGGATTCGGGGTGATCCAAATGGGAACTTTCGTAAGGAACGACCGAATCACTGATCCAGTCCAGATCCGCGAGTTTTGAATTCCCGATGATGGAATGAAATTTGACGAGAGGTCTGTATTCTCCCGTTACTTTCATAAAGAGGCTTTTGGGCGACAAACCGTCCACTCCATAGACTCCCGGAACTAAATCCCCATCCTTGTGATTTACGAGTAAGAATTTATAACCTTCCTGAAATTTTTTCGCCACCTCCTTTGGAAGTATAAAAAGAAATCTCGCGATCGTTCCTAAAATTCCTTCGGCGAGATTGGATCCTCGGTGCGGGGTCGCGATAAAGATCGCCCTTTTGACGAAAGGCACCGGATCGAAATCGAAAACTCTTTTGATTTCCTTTTTGTATTCTTCGCTCATGGACTCGTACGCGGAGTAGGGGACGTTTGCGGCTGTCATCCATTCTTCTTTTCGTCCCTTGGTTACGGCTAACTTTGCGACGAGGCCGCCCATACTATGACCGATCAACACCATTCGATCAAAACTTTTGTGTTCGTTTTTCGGATCGTAAACCTTTCTTAAATCGTATAACGTATCTCTAAAGTCCGCCGCGGAAAGGAGCATCGGATTAACGGTGGGATACCAATAAACCCAGAACTGATATTTCTCTTTGATTTCAGGATCGGCGAGTAGCTCGTTGATCATCGGAAACCAGATAAAAGGTGAGGACGCGAGTCCGTGTACGAATACGACCGGGATCTTATCCTTTCGATACGGATATACGAGATAAAGGCCTTTTCTGGAAATGCTCGTTTCTCCGTCGAAGATCGCAAGTAGGCTGTCCCGTTTTTGTGCGATCGTTAGCATGTATGCGAGCGGTGTGGTCGTATCGCTTTCCATCGGAAGATTCATTCCTTCGAATTCAATTCGATCTCGAAAGACGGGATCATAGACGTGAATCTTCGCTCTCAGGTTCATCAAGTCTCTGTTTCCAAGATAAGATTCTTCCAGACTTACGAACGCGGTTCCCGGATACGCCTGTCCGACTCCGTTGATGAATTCATACTGGATTCTTTTTTGAGGTTCGTTTTCCGGAAATTTTCGGATTAGAATCAACGGAGTTCCGATTCCGTATTTGCTGATATGATTGGAAAATCCCTTCGTCCTAAAATCATAAGCGACTTCGATTTGCAGAAAATTCTGCGGCGTCCAAGAAGTTTCGACTTCGGCGCTTTCCATTACGAGATTTCCTCGAATCAACGGAAGATTGAGATCGGTCACGTTAGCCAGCTTTCGATTCTTCTTCGCATAACGGACCAACTGCGCCAAGGAACGATTGTATGTGAGAAGCGCAAAACGAAATTCCGCTGAAAACGGATCGGGAGCGGGCGTCGCCTTGGAATCAAATAGATATGTATAAGAATATACTAATGCAGAAGCATACATCTTCGCAAACTCCGGATCTTCCGTATCCAAAGAATTTCCGGTGAGATAACAGAGTTCGGAAAGATAATAGGCGAGATCTCTGGATTTATACGCGAGAAGTCGATTGTCCAAATCGTAGATGACTACGAGAGGAGAATCTTCGAACCTTTCGTCGAGATCGTTGCTTTTGAGATATCGCATCGTGAGAAGACTGAGTTTGTTCGAAGAGACGCTACTGATGTTGACTAACTTCTCCTGTTCGAACTGAGAATAGTTTGCGGTAGAATACGTGGCACAATCGAATAGAACAAAGGATCCGAGAAGAATCCAAATTCTTAAAGGAATTCTACAAAACAAAATCATCCTTCAATGAAGAGCGGATCGTTCCTCTCTGACAAGTCAAAAAGAACGGAGGATCGTAATTCCAAGGGAAAGGAATTTACAAATAGGAAAGGTAAAGTTTTACCATAGACAAACTTTCGACGATCGGCGAGTATGTGTTCGTGAAATTCCATACAAATACTTCGGCGGGTTTGATTCTTCTTTCGTTTTTGTTTTGTTCCGGTCAAAAGGAACGGACCTTCGGCCCGGGTTTGTTAAAGAATGTCGGATCCGAAGGAAGTCGTTCCACGGTTGCGATGCAAATCCCTCTCGTTTTCGTTCCCGGTTATAAGGGATCCGAGCTCTTTCGAAAGAACGAGTCCGGTTCCCTCGACGCGATTTGGCTTACTCCTTGGCAGGCTTTGAATTTTTCCGCACCCGATCTAACTTTGAGAAAGAACGATTCGGTTCAAGTAGGAGAGGTTTTATCTTCCGTAACTCTCATCCCGTTTTTGATCGATGTAAAAGTTTATCAGCCTTGGTTGCAGTGGCTTTCCACATCGGTAAGAATCCGACCGTATGTTTTTCCTTACGATTGGAGAAAGGACAACGGCGAAACTTCCTTGGCTCTCGAAGCATTTTTGGAAAAGGTTCAAAAGGAAAACGCCGGAGTCGCACCCGTTCTCGTAGGTCATAGCAACGGAGGAAATCTCGCGCTCTCGGTGATCAATCGAAGACCGAACCTAGCGTCGAAGGTGATCTTTGTCGGCGTTCCGTTTCGTGGAGGAATCGGATTTATGGAAGATCTGATTTCCGGAGTTTCCACCGGACTCAACCCGGAGATCACAAGCGCTTGTGTCGTTTCGAGTTTCATTTCGGTTTATACGTTTTTCCCGAGAGAAGGAAGTTTTGATACGAAGGAATTACTCAAGGATTCCGATCAGAAGAACATTCCATTCCGTTTTTTTAATGCTTCCGATTGGGAGAAATACGAACTCGGTCCGTATTCCCACGAAGCGCATTGCGAACCCCCTCCTTCTTTGAAAGAATTTCAGTCCAGATTGGATCTTGCGCTCTCGTTTCGAAATTCTCTCGATCCCAAAAAAGGAAATCAGTATCCTCCCGTCTTGGTCGTTCACGCGAAAAATCGACCCACGATGAGAGTTCTTATGCCCGAAAAAAATCCGGACCATTGGCTTTGGGATTTTAAGAATGCGCAAAGAGCGCCCGGGGACGGAAGGGTTACCTTTACGAGTTCGATTCCACCGGATGAAATCGTGTATCAAAGCTTTCTTTCCGATGCGGAGCATTCTTCTTTGTTAAGCGACCCAAAAGTGTGGGAGAGAATCTATTCCTTTCTTCATGAATAAGAATCCAGTAGAGGAATATTTCATTTTTTTAAACTTCGAATAAATTCTCCTTGATGAGTTGAGAATTGATTCTATTTTGCTCGGCGGCAAAGGGAGTTCTAAGAATGAAAATCACACTGCACGCGCTGATGGAAGAACCGGATTTTAAGAAGTTGGTTCGTTCCCGCTGGATCGTAAGTTTTACACTCTTGGGTTTGTTGTTTTTATCGTATTACGGTTATATTCTTTCCGTCGCATTCTACCCTGAATTTTTGATTCGAAAGGTGGGAACGTTTTCCAATATAGGAATTCTTCTGAGCGCTTTGGTGATTTTCTTTTCTTGGATCCTCACCTTGGTCTATGTTTTTTGGGCCAATCGTTACTATGATCGAAGCGTAGAATCTTTGAAGAAAAGGTTGGAGGATTGATTCTATGAATTCGCAACTCGGACAACCGAATTTTTTATCCATCCTTTTCTTTCTCATCTTCGTTGTTCTTACGTTAGGAATCACGTATTGGGCCGCGAGAAAAACGAAAACTTCCAGCGAGTTCTACGCCGCTGGAAGAAGTATCACGGGTTTTCAGAACGGGCTCGCTCTTTCCGGTGATTTTATGTCCGCCGCTTCTTTTTTAGGAATTTCGGGGATGGTCGCGCTCAAAGGATATGACGGAATGTTGTATGCGGTCGGTTGGCTAGTAGGTTGGCCGGCTCTGATGTTTCTCGTCGCGGAACCGCTTCGTAATCTCGGTAAGTTTACGTTTGCGGATGTGGTCGCGTTTCGATTGAGACAAAAGCCGATCCGGATCGCCGCGGCGATAGGCGGAATTTTGGTGACGCTCACTTACTCGATCGCTCAGATCGTGGGTTCGGGTAAACTTATTAATCTGATGTTCGGTCTTCCTTACGAAGTCGCGGTCGTTATCGTTGGGATCGTGATGCTCCTTTACGTTTTGTTCGGTGGAATGATCGCGACCACTTGGGTTCAGATCATCAAAGCCTGCCTACTTTTGTCCGGTGTTACGTTACTCACCATTCTTGCACTCGCTCAATTCGGTTTCAGCTTGGAGAATCTATACGGCGCCGTCGATAAAAAGTTCGGAAGCGCGGCCTTGGAGCCGGGAGGTCTTGTTTCCAATCCTCTGGATGCGGTTTCCTTGGGATTGGCCTTGATGTTGGGTTTATTAGGACTTCCTCATATTCTAATGCGCTTTTATACGGTGCCCGATGCGAAAGAAGCGCGGAAGTCCGTGGCGTATGCGACGACCTTTATCGGATATTTTTATTTGATTATCCCGATCGTCGGTTTTTCCGCCGCTGTTTTGATCGGAAGGGAACCGATTGCGAGCGTGGATAAGGGAGGAAATATGGCGGCGGCTTTGTTATCCGAACTTCTCGGAGGAACGATCTTGATGGGTTTTATCGCGGCGGTCGCGTTTGCGACGATTCTTGCCGTTGTCGCGGGTTTGACTTTAGCGGCGGCTTCCACGATCTCCCATGATATTTTTGTGAGCGTGATGAAAGAAGGGGACGCGACGGAAGCGGAACAGGTAAGAGTTGCACGAAGGGCCACGGTCGCCTTTGGGGTGTTAGGTATTTTGATCGGAATCCTTTTTAAGGATCAGAACGTAGCGTTCTTAGTCGGTCTTGCTTTTGCGATCGCCGCGAGTGGAAATTTTCCTGCCTTGTTTTTATCCATCGTTTGGAAGAATTTCAGCACGATCGGAGGAGTTGTTTCGATTCTTACTGGATCCGTATCCGCGATCGTTTTGATCGTTTTAAGTCCGACCGTTTGGGTCGACGTCTTCGGTTTTAAAACGGCGATCTTTCCCTTAAAAAACCCGGCCATCTTTTCGATGGCTCTTTCCTTTCTGAGTGCGGTTTGTTTTTCAAAATTGTATCCGGAAAAGTCTGCCCAAGAAAAATACGAGTCCGAGAAAATTCGAACGTATTTGGGAATCGGCGCCGAGTAGGAATTCATTTTCACCATTGCACAGCGTTTTGAAAGCGGAACCCATGCTTTTCACCGGAATGTCTTGGGTCCACTGTTTTGCAACCCGCTCCATGTAAAAAAGAATTCTAATTCAGAACCGATTCCCCACAGAACTATAAATCCTTTACGAAACCTTTTCCCAAAAAACTCACTGCTAAGATCGTTTTAACCAAGAGTTCCCTCACTTAAACACCGACTATTATTCTCAAGTTACTAAGAACCTATTATCTACTGTCTATCCTAAGAATTGTCCTGATTGTAAAATTTCTCTTAGCAAAGAAGTTTCTACGAGGGAGAATGTAATCCGTTGTCCTCAATGTAATTATTTAGATTCAAGGACTTCTGGAACCCCCTTAGAACATCTAAAGTTGCCTCTGTGGGAGTTCTCTTACTTGCTCATTGAATCGATTGAGCTATTTCCCTTAGGTCTTTCTGCTTCCGCGATCTGTAGAAAGTTATCTATGAAACTAGCGACCTCGGTTGACAGAAACGATAAAGTATTCAACCTGAGGAGTATGTATGGCGACGGATTCTCAA